>VBLD01000128.1:22464-29851 GCA_005879205.1 Deltaproteobacteria bacterium | reverse complement strand
AGCCAGCCGGCGCCGAGGCGCTTCCGCGACTACGCCGCCCTGCTGAGGGAGCTCGACACGCTCTGGTTCTGCCTCTTCTACGGCATCACCTTCGGCGGCTTCGTCGGCCTGGCGAGCTTTCTCGGCATCTTCTTCCACGACCAGTACGGGGTCGGCAAGGTCGCCGCCGGCGACCTCACCGCGCTCTGCGTGTTCGCCGGCAGCTTCATGCGGCCGATCGGCGGGCTGCTCGCCGACCGGCAGGGCGGCATCCGCGTGCTGACGGTACTCTACGGTGCCGTGGCCCTGCTTCTGCTCGGCGTTGCGAGCCTGCCTCCCCTCTGGCTCGCGACGGCGCTCTTCTTCGCCGCGCTCGCTCTGCTCGGCGCGGGCAACGGTTCCGTCTTCCAGCTCGTGCCGCTGCGCTTTCAGAGGGAGATCGGGGTGATCACCGGGTTGGTCGGCGCCGCGGGAGGCCTCGGGGGCTTCTTCCTCCCGTCCATCCTGGGCATGCTCAAGGACATCACGGGTACCTACGCGAGCGGCCTCCTGGCGCTCTCGGTCGTCTGCTTGTGGGGCATGTCGCTCGTGCTGGCGGTGAGCGGGGGCTGGGGGCTCACCTGGGCGGGCGACGGGGGGCGGGCGCGGGTCGGGCGGCCGGCGGTCCGGACCGGACGCCGACCAATGCAGCCCGGAGATTCTCCGCTGCCGGTCGTCGCCGGGCGCTGAGCGACCACTCGAGCATGCGAGGACTATCACTGGCTCAGGCTGAGCGAGAAGCGCGACCTCTGGTATGCCGGAGGCGGGGCGACCAACGCGTACTACGGGCACGCCTTCGGGCAGGGGGTGGTGAAGCACACCTTCGCTGGGGCCGACGCGAACTACGGCTACCTCGAGCTGATGCTGGGCTTACTGAAGCGAGCCCGCCGGGTCGGGGGTGCCCGGGGCGGGGCACCCCCGCTAGTCTACCCCGTGTCGGTCGGCGAGCGTCAGGTCGACGCGCAGCTCGGCCGCAACGCGCTCGAGCTGCACGCGCAGCGCCTGGCGGTCGACGATCCGCGGCACGATCATCTGTATGCGCATCGTGTAGATCGGCGTCCCGCTCTCCGGCTCGGGCCGGGACTGGGTGCTGAGGGCCGTGATGTTGACCCCGTGGTCGGCGAGCACGCGCGCCACGCGGGCCACGATGCCCGCCTTGTCGACGCCGGTGACGGCGCACTCCATCGGCGTCCCGGGTGTGCCCGCCGGGCGCGGCGGGCCGTCACCCTCGAGCGGACGGAAGAAGACCGTCAGCCGCTTCTCCCATTCGAGCCGCTTGCAGCCGGCGGAGAGGCGCCGCTCGACGTCCTCGCCCTCGCACGAGAGGAGCAGCAGCACGGCGAACTCGGAGCCGAGGACCGTCATGCTCGAGTCCTCGAGGTTGCAGTCGCACTCGTAGATCAGGCCGGCGAGGTCGGCGACGATGCCCGGACGGTCGCGGCCGATGGCCGAGAGCGCGAACCAGCGCTTCATGGGGCGTCCGTTAGCACGGCTCGGCGGCAAAAGCAGCCCGCCGGGACCGTCGAGTGCGACCTCTCGGTCGAGGTCAGACGAGCCCGAGATTGCGCGCGATCCACAGCGGGACGACCAGCGTGCCGCGATCTCCCACGCGCCGGACGGTGGCACACCGACTCGAGGATCGCGTCTCGGGTCGGGACCGGTCTCTAGTCGCGCGAGCCGGAGGCCGCGGCGCTCGCGTCTGGTCTGTTAATGCGCGTCGCGGCCGCGGCCGCGCCGAACCCGTTGTCGATGTTCACGACCACGACGCCGGCCGCGCAGGTGTTGAGCATGCCGAGGAGCGCCGCGAGGCCACCGAGATGCGTGCCGTAGCCGACGCTCGTCGGCACGGCGATGACCGGGCGGTCGACGAGCCCGCCGACCACGCTCGGAAGGGCGCCTTCCATACCGGCGACGACGATCAGCACGGCCGCTTCCCACAGCCGCACGCGGCGGTCGAGCAGTCGATGGATCCCCGCCACCCCGGCGTCGTAGAGCCGCTCGACGCGGTTCCCCATCAGCTCCGCCGTGATCGCCGCCTCCTCCGCCACCGGCAGGTCGGCCGTCCCGGCCGAGACGACGAGCACGGTCCCGCGCCCCTCGGGCTCGACGACGCGGGTGCGATGCACGGCGAGGCGCGGCAGCGAGTGATACTCGAAGCCCGGGACCGCCGCCCGCAGCCGCCCGGCCGCGTCCGCCGCGAGGCGCGTGACCAGCACGTTGGTGCCCGCGGCGACCATGCGCTCGGCGATCGCGACCACCTGCTCCGGCGTCTTCCCCTCGCCGAGGATCGCCTCCGCAAAACCATTGCGCAGGCCGCGGTGGTGATCGATCCGCGCGAAGCCCAGGTCCTCGTATGGAAAGTCGCGCAGCCGGGCGAGCGCCTCGTCCACCGAGCAGTTCCCGCTTCGCACCGCCGCGAGCAGTTCGGCGAGCTGCCTGCGCTCCATCTCAGCCGACCGTCACCCGCAGCTCGACCACGGCACGCGCGCTCGCGCGCGTGACGTCCAGGCGCACGCGCCCGGCACGCACGCCGTCGCCCGGCTTCGGCACAACCCCGAGCCGGTCGAGGACCAGTCCCCCGACGGTCTCGTAATCGCCCAGCGGGAGGTTCCAGCCGAAACGCTCGTTCAAATCGGCCACCGGAGCCCGCGCGCTCACCACGAAGACGCCCGGCGCGACGCGCCGGTAGAGCTCGCGTCGCACATCATATTCATCCTCGATCTCGCCCACAATCTCCTCGACCAGGTCCTCGACCGTGACCAGCCCGACGAAGCCCCCGTACTCGTCGACGACGAGCGCCAGGTGGCGCCGTTCGGCCTGCAGCGTCGCGAGCAGCTCCGGGAGCGGTTTCGTCTCGGGCACGAAGAAGGGCTCGCGCATCACCGAAGTCACCGGCAGCGTCGGGTCGACGCCGAGCAGGTCGAAGCTGGACACGGTGCCGAGCGCGTTGAACAGCCGCTCGCGGAAGACGGGAAGGCGCGAGAAACCGCGCTCGCGGACGAGCGCGACGACATCGCCAACGGAGGCCGTGTCGGGCACGGCGCAGACGTCGACGTGCGGGACGAGCACGTCCCGCACCGTCTTGGCCGCGAAGCGATCGATGCGCTCCACGAGGCCCGCCTCCGAGACGTCGAGCGCCCCGCGCCGGGGACGAGCCGCGAGCCAGGCACCGAGCTGCCGGAGCGCAGCGAGCGGCCCGTCGGGACCCGTCCGCACGAAGAGCGCGGCCAGACCGCGCTGGAGGGCGACGAGCGGCCAGAGGACCACGGCGAACGTCCCGAGCGTGAGCTCCATGCGTCGCCGCCAGGGAACGGGCAGGCTCGGGGCGAGGCCGCGTGGCATGAGATCGGAGAGCACGAGCCCGGCCGGCACGAAGAGCCCCAGCGCCACGGGCACGGCGCCGCGGCTCGCGTAGGCCGAGACGAGCGTGGCGACGACTCCGACCGCGGCGCCGCCGGCCACGGCCGCGACGGCGCGAGCGGCCGATGCGAGCGTCGCGTCGGCGAGGCGCCCCGGGCGGCGCGGCCCGCTGGCGAGGAGGGCCTCGCCTATGGCCGCAACGGCACGGACGACGAGCAGCGGAGCAGGGCCGTCACCGCGCCCGAGCCTCCTGGTATTCGGCGGCGACGTCCCCGAACAGCTCGCCGAGCAGATCCTCCATGGTCACGAGGCCCGCTATGCCGCCGTACTCGTCCACCACGAGTGCCAGATGGACCTTCCGTCGCCGGAGCTCGCGGAAGACGTCGCTCGCTCGCGTGCTGACCGGCACGAAGGTGGGTGGACGCAGGAGCGGCTCCAGCCGAAAGCCCGGCGCCGCCACGTCGAGCCCGCAGAGGTCCTTGGCGTAGAGCACCCCGATCACGTTGTCACGATCGCCGCGGTGCACGGGGAGGCGCGAGAAGCGATGCTCGTACAGCGCCGCGAGGAGCGCAGGCCCCGGCAGGTCGATCGGCAGGGCGACGATGCGGAGCCGCGGCGTCATCACGGCGCGCACCGGGCGCTGCTGGAAATCGCGCAGGCGGCCGAGCAGCTCGCGCCCGCGGGCGTCGAGCGCGGCCTCCTCGTCCTCCTCCACCGCGCCGTCCGCCGCAAAGCGGAGCACGCTCGGAGGCGCGAGCCCGCTCTCGCCGGCGAGCCAGGTGGCGAGCATGACGGCCGGGCGCTCGAGCGGCCGGCGCAGCGCCGCGAGCAGGCGGTCGATGCCGTCGCCCAGCCAGTCGGCGAGCCCGTTCGGCATGGCGAGGCCGAGCGCCGGCGCGAGCACCTCGGCGACGAGATAGGCGGCAGCGCCCGCCAGCGCCGCTGCCGCCCATGGCGGCATCCCGCCGGTGGCGAGCGCCGCCCATGCGGCGGCCGCGGCGGCGCCGGCCGTTCCGATCTCGGTCGCGACGAGCAACGTCACCCAGAAGCGACGCGGCCGTGCGGGCGGGGTCCCGTGACGCAGGAGCCTTGGGACGTGCGGCGCCGTCAGGAGGGCGAGCGCCGCGAGGCAGATGCCGACCACGGCCAGCGCCACGGGCACGGTCATGCGCGCGGTCATGTCTATCAAGGCCGCACGCATCCGTCATCGCCTTGCGCCGCTTGCCGCGTCGATCCACAATGCAAGGGGAGGAGATCGTCATGGAACGAGTCGAGCTCGTGCGCGACTGCGACGCGGTTCAGGTTCCCTTCGGGCACACGGTGACGCTCGAGAAGGGCAGCGAAGTGGTGATCACGCAGTCGCTCGGCGGATCGTACACGGTGCAAGCGCCGGCCTACGGGGGTCTCTTCCGCATCGCGGGACAGGACGCGGACGCGCTCGGCAAGGACCCGGCGGCGGCGCCGGCCGAGGCCACCGCGGATGCCGCCGACCTCGAGCGCCAGGTGTGGGACACGCTGAAGACCTGCTACGACCCGGAGATCCCGGTGAACATCGTGGACCTCGGCCTCGTCTACGACATGCGGATCACACCGGGGGCGACGGGCGGCAGCCAGGTGGACGTCCGCATGACGCTCACCGCGCCGGGCTGCGGCATGGGGACGTCCATCGGCGCCGACGCCCGCCAGAAGCTGCTCGCGCTCCCCGGGGTGGAGGATGCCAACGTCGAGATCGTGTGGGATCCGCCGTGGAATCCTCAAATGATCTCGCCGGAAGGCCGCGAGCGGCTGGGGATGGCTTGATCGGGGCCGTGTGGCGACACGCCGGCCAGGCCGATGTCGCCCGCGACCTTCCTACTCTGCGGGGGCGGCGGTGGATTGGCTGCCGCCGCGGCCGCGGCGGCGGCCGCCGCGCCGGCGGCGACGGCGGCGCGCGGGAGCTGCGGCGGTGTCCGCCTCGGCGGTGGATGCGGCACCTTCGGCGACGTGGTCCGGCTGGTCCGCCTCCGGCGCGGATGGCGACGGGTCGGTCGGCATCGATTCCTCGGCGCCGGGAGCGAGGAGCCGGACGGTACCCTGCCGGTTGACGTCGAGCTCCTTGATTCTCCGCAGACGCGTCACCAGCCGCGGCGAGCCGGGAGTGCGCCGGAAGCCGCGCGTCTTGAGGGCGTTCGAGAGTGCATCGATGCTCACTGCGCGCTCGGGCGAGGTGGCGATGAGCTCGCGGGCGACCGCGAGCAGCTCGTCGTGCGGCGCGGTGTGCGGCTCGGCCGGGGCACCGCCGTTCGGAGCGGCCGCCACGACCGCGGGGCGCGATCCACCTCCACGCCGGCTGCCCCGGTGTCGCCGGCGGGACGGTCGTTCGCGTGCCGCCTCCACCGGCGGTGCCGCGCCCATTCCCGCCAGCGCCCGATACGAGAGCCGCCGGAACGTGACTCCGAGGCTGGCGGCCACGTCGCCCACCGCGTCGAACGCCTGGTCGTCGGTGACGATCTCGAGGAGGTCGCCGGCTCGGGCCGCGGCCAACCACGCGCCCGCCGCCACCGCGATGCGCAGATCGCTCCAGTCGCGAACGCCCACCGACGGGGCGCTGTGCACGAGGTGCGCGCCGCGGCTCGCCAGGAGGCGCGCCGTCTCGTGCCCGATCACGCGCCAGTTGCCGACCGCCACCAGCTCCGTCGCCTGGTGCATCCAGTCGAGCTCCAGGTGGGCCAGCACACGCCCGATGTGCTCGGCGCGGCTCGTGTTCTCGACGTCGAAGAACACGGCGCGGCCCCGGATGGGCAGCGGTGCCGGCGGCCTCGGGGGCGCCACCCGCGCGGCGAACAGCGGCTCCACGGCGGCGCTCGGCGGCGGCGCGGGCTCCTCGGCGAGGGTCGGCTCGTCGACCTGCTCGACGGCTATGACTTCGGGCTCGCGGACCTTGCGGGCACGACCGCGCGTTCGGCGCGAGCGCCCGGGCTTCTTCGGAGCCGTCACGGGATCCCCCTTATCACGTCGCTCCGCCGGATGCAGCTTCGCACGGCACATGCCTGGTGCGGGTGCGACGCCCGGCAGATTTTCGACGCTCGCCGGGCGCCTAACGGCTGCGTGGAAAGCCGTAGGCCATGGCATCGTCGTTGCTGTACCCGGCGACGATGGGGACGCCCACCGACGGCCTTCCTTTGGGCGAAACCAGCACGAGCGACCTCGGGGCGTTCAACCGCTGGCTCTGCCTCACCCGCTTGCGAGCCGCCGCGGCCGTGGCGGCCTTCGCGACCGTCATCGCCCCGCTCGGGCTCGCGTCGATCGATCTCATCGCCGTCTTCGCGGTCTGCGCGAGCCTCGCGCTCGCATCCCTCGTTGGCCTCGCCGTCCGCCCCCTTCGCCTCGTGCCGATTCCGTTCTTCTACGCCCAGGCCGCCTTCGATCTGGTCGCCATCACGGCCGGCATCGGCCTCTCGATGTCGGGCCAGCCGGCGGTCACCTTCCACCTGATCTATGCCCTCGTCATCGTGCCGGCGAGCCTCTTCTCGTCGCCGGCCGGCATCACGGCGGCCACCGTGGCGACGATCGGCCACGATCGCTCGTCCCCGTCTTCCTCTTCTTCCTCATCGCCCATCAGACCGCCTTCTACGGGTCTCACCTGCACGAGAAGAACCGCACGCTGGTCGGGCTCGCCGACCGGCTGAAAGAGAGCCGGCAGAATCTCGCGGCCGAGGGCCGGCTGTCGGCCGCCCTGGTGGACGCCGCGCAGACCCTCAGCGCCAGCGTCGAGGCGCCGGCGCTCTTCGACCATCTGACGCGCACCACGCGCGAGCAACTGTGCGCCGACTGGGGAGGCACCTTCCTCGTCGACCTCGAGCGGAACACCTTCCATCTCACCGCCGCCACCGACGCGCAGCTCTCCTCGAGCGAGCTGAGCCGCATCGAGTTCCCGCTCTCCAGCTGGTCGGCCGTCGGGCGCCTCTCGGTGCACCGCGTGGTCGTCCTCAAGGGGCGGCTCGCGGAGTGCACGCCGGCGGTCTTCACC
>VBLD01000128.1:21892-22361 GCA_005879205.1 Deltaproteobacteria bacterium | reverse complement strand
CTCGCCGGCATCGCCGACCACGCGACGATCGTCATGCACAACGCCCGCCTGCTCGAGGAGGTGAAGCAGGCGAGCGCCCTCAAGTCGGAGTTCGTCGGCGCCATCTCCCACGAGCTGCGCTCGCCGCTGAACGTCATTCTCGGGTACCTCGAGATGGCCCTCGACGGCGGCCTGGGTTCGATCGAGCCCGAGCTCGAGGACGCCCTCCGCCGCTCGCGCCGGCAGTCGATCGAGCTTCTCGAGCTGATCACGGCGCTCCTCGATCTGAACCGTCTCGAGGCCGGCCGCCTCCCGGTCCACCGGGAGCCGGTGTCGATGTCGGAGCTGCTCCGCACGGTCTTCCAGCAGCTCCCGGATAACTGGGGGCGGGCGGACGTGGAGCTGCGGATCGACCTCGCGAGCGACCTGCCGATGATCGAGACGGACGCCCACAAGGTGAAGACCGTCGTGCGCAACCTGATCCACAATG
>VBLD01000128.1:9164-21760 GCA_005879205.1 Deltaproteobacteria bacterium | reverse complement strand
CTTCGAGATGTTCCGCCAGGTGCCGGGCTCCGGCGGCGGCGGCGTCGGTCTCGGCCTGCACATCGTCCAGCGCTTCGTGCAGGTGCTCGGCGGTTCCGTCCGCGTGTCGAGCCAGATCGGAGTCGGCACCCGCTTCATGGTGACGCTGCCGTACGCCGCGCCGAGCCTCCGGCAGATACCGGTACGCGACGACGGCCTGCGGGCCGACGCGCCGACGGCAGCGTAGCGGGTCTGGAAAAACGACCCGCCGCACTCCAGAAGTCCGGGGATGCGGCACGCCGTCCTCGTCGGCCTGACGCTCGCCCTCGCGTGCGGGCGCCCCACCTACACCGCCAGCGGCGACGTCACGGCCCTCGACCCGGCCACGCTCCAGGTGACCATCAGCCACGACGACATCCCGGGCCTCATGGGCGCGATGACGATGTCGTTCCGCGTGCGCTCGGCCGACGTTCTGGCGGGCATCGCGCCCGGCACGCGGGTCCGCTTCGAGCTCGTGCAGGCCGGCCAGGACCTGATCGTGACCCGCCTGGTCGCGGTCGGCACCGCCTCCGGCCGACCCGGCATCCACGACCACACGCCGCACCACGGCGGTGTGGTCGCCATGGTGGGCATGCGCCACCTCGAGGCCGTCGCCGCCCGCGACGGCCGCATCCGGGTCTACCTGACCGACGTCTGGCGGCGTCCGCTCCCGCTCGCCGGGGCGACGGGCACGGTCACTCTGGAGCTGCCGGGCGGCCGGCAGCAGGTGCCGCTCGCCGCGCGCGAGGAGGCGCTCGAGGGCAGCGGACCGGCGCTCGCGGGCGACGCGATCGCCGCCCACGTGCGCGTCGTGCAAGCGGGTGAGCCGCTCGAATCCCATTTCGTCCTGCCGCTCGGCGGCCGCCTGACGGGCGCGGTCGGCGTCCCGACCGAGGGCTGCGTCGCTGCCGCCCGCCGCCCGGGCGACGGGGAACGCCTGCCTCGCTGCGCCCTCGCCTTCCCGAAGAGCATCACGTTCATCGCCGCGATGCCCGACGGCTCGGCGGTATTCGTCGCAGTCCTCGGCACCTGGGTGAGCGCGTGGCGGATGCCGGGCGTGGCGTTTCTCGAGGGTCTGGCGCCGCCTCCGCCGAAGGCCGGGTCCGCCACCGAAGTGCCTCACCCCGAGGCGGCCAACGCCATCGCCGTGAGCCCCGACGGGACCGAGGCGGCGGTGGCGGTCGAGAACCGCCTCCTGGTCTACGCGGCGGCGAGCGGCCGCGTCCTGCGCGAGCTGCCGAGCTATCCCGGCGTCGTGCGCGGGGTCGCCTGGTCACCCGCCGCGGCGCGCCTCCTGATCACGGTCTTCTACGATCCCGTTGCGCACCTCGTCGCGGCCGGCGACGGACGCGAGCTCGGCCGCCTCGCGGTCGAACGCGAGGGGGCGGCAGTCGGGTTTTCCCTGAACGGCGGACAAGCGGCCGTCGGCAGCGATGCCGGGCCGATCGCCATCTTCGACGCCGACGGCGGCCCAGCGTCGCGCATCCTCGCCCATTCCGACCGCTCCATCAAGGCGATCGCGTTCGCGCGCGACCGCCTGCTCTCGGCCGACGGCAACGGCACGATTCGCGTCTGGGATGTGCGGAGCGGGACCGCGCTCGCCGAGCACGAATCCGGGACGACCTCGTACCGCGCGGCACTGGCGCCGGGGGGGCGACTCGCGGCGGTCGGCGGTCTCGACAGGATCGTCCGGCTGGTGGATGTCGGCAGCGGCGCGCTCGTCGAGCAGCTCGTGTGGCACCGGGCTCCGGTATGGGGCCTCGCGTGGGCCGGCGGGGTCCTGGTCTCGGGCGACGGAGACGGACGGGTCGCGGTCTGGGATCTCGCCGATCTGCTCGGACGTTCCGGAAGTGAGAAAGGTGGTTGACGGGGTCGAAGCCGCAAGAATAGGGTTGGACGCTTCGAAGGAGGTCAGACATGTCGCGATTCGCCACGCTTCTGGTCACCGCCCTGCTCGTCCTGCTCGCCCCGGCCCGCTCGTCGGCGCTCTATCACCTCGCACACATCAGCGAGGTGATGTCCGGGATCACCGGCGATCCGACCGTGCAGTTCGTGGAGATCCGCATGGACTCCGGGTTCCAGAACTTCGTCGGGAACACCCGGCTCACGGCGTTCGACTGCACCGGGACGACCGCGACGGTCCTCCTGACCATCCCGCCCCCCGCGACGATGGCCGGGCAGGTACCGAATCAGGGCGCTGGGCGGCACTGGATCATGGGGACGTCGATGCTCGCGGCCGCGACCACCCCGTCCGTGACTCCCGACTTCACCATGACGGCCGGCATCCCGACCGCGTGCGGCATGGTGTGCTGGGGCGGGCCCGCGGATCCGATGACGTTGACGTCGAAGGACCCGAGCACGTGGAGCGCCTCGGATCCCGACAACTACATCGACTGCGTCGCGTACGGCCCCTACACCGGCCCGCAGCGAACGGTCTGCGCGGCGACCCCGCCCGCCAGCGGCACGCCCGGCGGAGGCACCTTCAGCCTCACGCGCAACACCAACAGCTGCAACGACTTCCCGCTCGCCTGCCCGACGCCCACCAACAACGGCCCCCCGATGGGCGCGGAGGTGATGGGGACGTTCGGCCCCTGCACCCCGCCGACGACCACCACCAGCACGACGACGACCACGACGACCACGGTGACCAGCACGACCCTGACCTTCGGTGGCGACGACACGGGCTGCGTGCCCGACACGAAGGGCCACCTGAAGTGCGGCGACGGGCTCGGGAAAGCGTTCGGCAACGCCCTCCGGGCGGTCATCAAGTGCCACCAGAAGCAGGCCCACGCCGCGTTCGCCGGCACGCCCGCCGACGACGAGCCGTGCGAGGACGGGACCGGCACCGGGAAATCCGCCAGGGAGAAGCTCGATGCCGCCATCGCCAAGCTCGCCGTGATGTGCAGCGCCCAGCAGCTGAGCGCTGTCACGACGGAAGAGACGACGCTCTTCGCCTCCCAGTCGAATCCCGCCTCGCTCGACGCGCAGAACGGGAACGTCTACTGCGACGGGGCGACGTCGGTCGACCCGGGCGGCGACGATGCCGGCACGGTCGACGCGGCCGCAGCGGACGCGAAGAACAAGCTCAAGTGCGCCGATACGGTCGGCCTCGAGCTCGGCAAGCTCGCGGCCGCCGTCATCAAGTGCCACCAGAAGGCGGCCGACGCCAGGTTCGCGCTGAAGCCGTTCGACGAGGAGGCCTGCGAGGAGACGGATCCGATCAAGCACAAGGCGGCGCACGACAAGTACAATGCGGCGATGGACAAGCTCGATCTGAAGGGGATCTGTACCCAGACGTGCCTGTCGCGCACGAACCGCGACGCGCTCGGCGTGAACGTCGTCAGCCAGATCGAGGCGGCCAACGAGGTCGCGTATCCGTGCCCGTAGAAAAGATGCACCCGTGAGCAGTCCGGAGGGGGGCGGGAACTCATCTTGCCCCCCTCTTTCATTCGGACCGCGCATGTCGCGTCTTGCTGCCGCCGTCGTCGCGCTCATCCTGCTCGGCCCGACCCGTTCCGAAGCCGTCTACCACCTCGCGCACATCAGCGAGGTCATGTCGGGCGTCGCGGGCGACGCGAGCGTGCAGTACGTCGAGATCCGCATGGACTTCATGTTCCAGACCATGGTCGGCAACACCCGGCTCACGGTGTTCGACTGCGCCGGGTCCACCGCGACGGTCCTGCTCACGATTCCTTCGCCGACTGCCCCGGGCGGGAACGTCCCGAACCAGGGCACGGGCCGGCACTGGATCATGGGGACGTCGGTCCTCGCCACGAAGACGTCGCCGGCGGTGGCACCCGACTTCACCTTCCCGCCCGGCATCCCGGCGGCATGCGGCATGGTGTGCTGGGGCGGGCCGATCGACCCGGTGACCGGCTTCTCCAAGGACCCGAGCACGTGGGCCGCCACGGATCCGAACAACTACGTCGACTGCGTCGCCTACGGCCCCTATACGGGCCCCCAGAGAGCGAACGCGGGCTCCCCGGCGAGCGCCACGCCGGGCGAGGGCGTCCACAGCCTCACGCGCCAGTCGGTCGCGAGCAACGACTTCGGGCTCGCCTGCCCCACCCCGACCAGCAACGGGTCGTCCGGAGGAGCCGAGGTGAGCGGCAGCTTCGGGCCGTGCACGCAGCCGACCACCACGACCACTTCGACCACCACGACGACTCACCCGCGAGCCACGACCACGAGCACCACGGTTCCCGCCGGCACCGATCGCCCGCTGGCGGGGAAGAAGCTCGTGCTCAAGGACGACCCGTCGAACCTCGCCAAGCGAAAGCTGATGGTCCTGTCGATCGACGCGGCGATCGAGCTCGGCGCCGGCAACGGGAGCGCCGACGACCCGCGGCTCCGCGGCGGCAGCCTGCGCGTCCGCTCGGGCGGCGGGTGCGGCGCGAGCGGCGCGACCTCGTGCGACAACACCTACGGGCTCCCGGCGTCGGGCTGGAAGCTCGTCGGCACGCGTCCCAACCGGGGGTACCGCTACAGCGATCCGACGCAGGCGACCGGGCCGATCAAGACCGTGATCCTCAAGAACGGCAAGCCTCGGCGGTTGAAGGCGATCGGAACCGGATCGGGACTCGGGCACTCGCTCGCAGGCAGCCCGAGACCGGTGGACGTCGTCCTCACCACGGGGATAAAGCGGTACTGCATGACCTTCACGGGCCTGCAGACTTTCAAGCCGGGGAAGAGCTTCTCCGCCACCAACTCGCCGGCGCACGCATGTCCGTGACCGGCGCGCTGTCCTTCGCCTTCGCGCTCCTCGCGGCCGCCGCGGTGGCGGCGAGCTTTCGGCCCGACGTCGCCACGGCGCTCGCGACCGCGAAGCAGATCTACGTCGCCACGCGACGCGCCGACGGCACCGAGAGCAAGGTGGTTCCCGTCTGGTTCATGGTCGACGGCGACGCGATCTACTTCACGACCGGGCCGGACAGCCACAAGGCGCGACGTATCCGGCGCGGCAGCCCGCTGCTGGTGTGGGTGGGCAGTCCGAGCGGGCCGCACTTCGTCGGGCAGGCCGAGCTGTTGCGCGACCCGGAGGTCGCGGCGCGCATGGCGCCGGCGTACAGCCAGAAGTACTGGATCGCCTGGCTCGGCCTCTTCCGACCAAACGCGGACCGCGTGCGGACCGGGAAGACCGTGATCGTCAAGGTTACATCGGGGCACTGACTGGTGAGCCGTCCGCGGCTTCGCCGCGGACGGCGCGGGGTCCGGGGGCATCGGAAGCGCGCAGCGCGGCGTTAGCCGCGCGAGCACTGGACGGGCCCCCGGGATCACTTGGTGCCGCGGGTCACGACCTCGCGCCGCTCCGGATCGTAGGCGATCGCGAGCTCGCCGCGCGCGATGGCGAGGAGCGTGTCGCCGACCAGTTGCCGGCGCCAGCCGCGCGTCACCGCGAGGCCGTCCTGGGCCTCTCCCCGGCTCGCCAGCGCCTCGATCTCGCGGCCGCTCGCGATGACCTCGGGCGCGATGTCCTCGCGCTCCGCGACCGCCTGCACGGCCGCGCGCAGGAGTGCGGCCAGGCCGGGCGCCGGCGTCCTGCTGCGTAGTCGCGGTGCCCGCTCGGGCCAGCTCTCGGCCGGGCACTCGAGGCCGGCGCGAAGCGCGGCCAGGATGGCGCGTCCGTGCCGGTCGACGGCGCCGGAGGTGAGGCCGCGGACGTGCCGCAGGTCCTCCATGGTCTCCACCGGGCGCACGGCGAGCGAGGTGAGCACGACGTCGTTGGCGACGAAGTTGGGGCGGACGTCGGCCCGCTTGGCTGCACGGTCGCGCCAGGCGGCGAGCTCGCGCAGGACCGCGAGGTCGCGCCCGTGCAGCCGCTGCCATCCCTTGACCCACTCGTAGCGTTCCTCCGCCGGCACCGCGGCATAGCGCTCGGGCTCCTCGAGCGCCCGCATCTCCTCGTCCGCCCAGGCGACGCGCCCGCGCTCGTCGAGGTCGGCCCGCAGCCGATCGTGGAGCGGGAGGAGATGGAGCACGTCCTCCGCCGCATAGGCGAGCTGCTCGCGCCGGAGCGGCCGCCGGACCCAGTCGGTATAGGTCTGGTCCTTCTTGATGTTGATCTTCAGCACCCGCTCGAGGAGCGCCGACAGACCCACCTGGAGCCCGTAGCCGAGGAACGCGCCCTCGATCTGCGTGTCGACGACGCCGCGCACGGGCTCGCCCATGAGCGAGGCGAAGATCTCCAGGTCCTGCGTGCCGCCGTGCAGGACCACTGGCACGCGGCCGTCGCGCAGCACGGGGAAGAGCGGCGCCAGGTCGGGCAGCGCGACCGCGTCGACGACGGCCACCTCGTCGGCGGTGGCCACCTGCACGACGCCGAGGACGGGCCGGTACGTCCGCTCCCAGACGAACTCGGTGTCGAGCGCGAGGCGCCCGGCGGCCCGAACCTCGGCGGCGAGCGCCTCGAGCGCCTGCGACGTGGTGATCACCCGCGGCGTTTGCACGTGACGCTCTCGCTACCCCGGGCGGGCATCGCCCGCAACCGCCGCCCGCAACCGCGGCTCGACGCCCGCCCGGCGTTCCTGCTACGACAGGGCGAACGCCGCGGTGCGCGGCCTGCCGCGCGGACGCTGAGCCCCTCAGGCCGGGAACGTGGCGACCAGCTCGCGCAGGCGCGCGCCCGCCTCGCGCAGGATCGGCTCGCCGTCGCCGACGAGGACCGCGTCGATCTCCAGGCTGGTGAGTGCCTCGACGCTCTCGCGGAGACGTCGCGGATCGTCCATCACCTTCTCGCGCAACAGCGAGAGGCGGCCCGGCGGGTTGCCGATGAGCGCATCGCCGACGACGACGAGGCGGCGGGTCGCGTCGTAGAGCGCGACCTCCCCGGGCGACTTGCCAGGGACGCCGACCACGGCGAAGGGACCGATGCGCTCGCCGGCGCGGAGCTCCGCGTCGACGAGCGCCCCCTGCCCCCGGGCATAGGCCGCGTCGGCGGGGTGGATCGATACGGGCGCCCCGGTGCGGACGTGATTGCGGTTGGTGACGAGGATGCGCGCCCCGCCCTCGCGGCGGAGGAGGGCCACGACGTCGTCCCCCGGCTCGACCGGATCGATGCAGAGGTTCCCGCCGGGGTGACGGACGAAGTAGCCGTTGAAGTGGTAACCGTGCGGCTCGGAGAGCCAGGACCACATGACGATGCCGTCGACGATCTCGCGCATGGCCGTCCTCCCCGGCGGGACCTTAACCCGAGGACGGCATCGCTGGGAACCCGGGTCTGGTCGCGACGCAGGGGGTTCGCTATAGCCGCAACCCATGTCGAGAGCTCTGATGGTCGCCGCGCTCGTCGCGCTCGTCGCCGCGCCGGCACGGGCGGCGGAATGGAAGCCACGCACGTACGCCTCGGAGAACAGGCTCGAGCTGCGGACCACTGCTCCGGGAGAGGGCGACCACTGGTTCCCGGTCTGGGTCGTCGTGCTCGACGATCAGGTCTACGTCCGCCTCGGCACGCGGGCGGCCGGTCGGATCGAGCGGAACACGACCAAGCCCTACGTCGGCGTGCGGGTCGCGGGAGAGCAGTTCGAGCGCATCAAGGGGGTGCCGGCGCCGGAGTCCGTCGAACGCGTGGCGCGGGCGATGGCGGACAAGTACTGGAGCGACGTGATCATCCGGCACATGGACCACCCGCTGACGCTGCGGCTGGTGCCGGAGTGACGGCTCGCATGCATGTCGGCCTCGCAACGACGCACGATGCAGCACGGCATGCAGGGGGCTGCGTCATCCGTAAGCTAGCAGTTTTGAAGACATTGACTCAGCCCACCTTCTCTCCTAGGGACGGTCGTGCCGGCGGCCGGACGGAAAGGGGGGATCGGCGTGATGGACGGGCACCCGGACTGGCCCCAGCTGCACATCCTCGTCGTCGAGGACGACCCTCGGCACGCGGCGTCCATGCGCGTGAGAGTGACGACCGTCGACCGCCTGCAGCGGGCGCTCGACGCGCTCCAGGACCCGGCGATCGGCTGCGTGGTGACCGACCTCCGCCTGCCCGACGGCGAGGACGCGCGGATCGTGCGCGCCTTGCGCGCCGCGCGGCGCGACGTCCCGATCATCGTAGCCGCCGGCACGGGCTCGGAGGAGCTCGCCGTCGCCGCCATGAAGCTCGGGGCCGCCGACTACGTCACCAAGCACCCGCGCTTCGTCGAGCAGCTGCCGATCCTCGTCCGCGACGCGCTCGGCCGGTCGGTCCTGGCCGGCATCGATCCGGCCGGGGGCGAGGCGGCGCCGGGGGTGGCCGGCGGCGGGATCGACGAGACGTCGCCGATCGCCACCACGGCCGGCATGCGCGCGGTCCTGGCTCTCGTCGACCGGGCGGCCCGCAGCGCCGTACCCGTACTCGTCGAGGGTGAGACCGGCACGGGGAAGGAGCTGGTCGCGCGCGCCATCCACCGGCGCGGCCCGCGACGCGATGCGCCGTTCCTCGTCCAGAACTGCGCGGCGATCTCGGAGTCGCTGCTCGAGAGCGAGCTGTTCGGACACCTGCGCGGCGCATTCACGGGGGCCGATCGCGATCGCAAGGGCCTGTTCGAGGAGGCGGGGGACGGCACCGTGTTCCTCGACGAGGTCGGCGAGGCACCGCCGTCCGTCCAGGCCAAGCTCCTGCGCGTCCTGCAGCACGAGGAGGTGAAGGCCGTCGGTGCCGACAAGGTCCGGCGCGTCCGAGCCCGGATCGTGGCGGCCACGAACCGGCCACTCGAGACCGAAGCGCGGGCGGGACGGTTTCGGATCGACCTCTACTACCGCCTCGCGGTCCTGCCGCTGCGCGTCCCGCCGCTCCGTCATCGGGCCGCGGACGTCCCCGCCCTGATCGATCACTTCCTCCGCCGCTTCGAAGCGCGCGAGGGCCGCGAGACGGGTGGTTTCGACGGCGACGCCGTGCGGACCCTCCAGGCGTACCCGTGGCCGGGCAACGTGCGCGAGCTCGAGAACGAGATGCACCGCCTGGTGCTCTGCGTGGCGCAAGGCCAGCGCATCCGTCGCCAGCACCTCGCCCGGCGCATTCGCGACGCCGATCCCGCGGCACACGACGAGCCGCTCGCCCGGCTCCTCGAGCGCGTCGAGATCGCGCTCATCCGCCAGCGCCTGCAGGAGAAGCCCACCAAGACGGCGGCCGCACGCAGCCTCGGCATCACCCGCGAGGCGCTCTACGCGAAGATGCGCCGGCTCGGCATGACGACCCGCGACGAACGACTCCCGCCCGAATCCGCCGCCGGCCCACGAAGGGGCGCCAGCTACGAGCGGCGGGCGTGACCGGCGGATACGCGCGAGCTGTGCGACCCCGACCGCGCCCGCGTCATGTGCACGTCGTCCCGCTCCAGGACGCGTTCCACGAGGCGGAGGAGCGTATCGGCCGGCGTGGCGATGTGGCAGCGCGCCCCGCCGTGCACGAGTCCGACGACCTCCGCGACCACGTCGACGAGGGGGGCTCCCGAGTCGCCCGGCACGCCGGCGATGCTGGTGAAGAGCGCGTCCGGGAGGTCCGGCAACGAGGGGCAGCGGCCGATCTTGTCGAGCCGCGCGCTCTGGAAGCGGGGTCGCGACGGGTTTCCTTCGAAGTAGAGCACCGTCCCCGGGATCTGGCGGCGGCGGACGATGGGCAGCGGCTCGATGTCGATCGGATCCTCCAGGAAGAGCACGGCCTGGTCGGCGGCCTCGTCGGTGGCGACCACCCAGCCGACGCGCGTCGCCCCGTTGGTGAACCGCACCCGGAGCTTCTGCACGCCGGGATCGACGCAGTGGCGGGCAGTCACCACGATCTGGTCGTTCTCGGCGAGCACCCCGGAGCAGCCCGGCGGATCGATCTGGACACTCGCCGCGTGCAGCGCGTGGCGCAACGTGGACGGTGCGGCAGACGGCACACCCGCCGATCCGACGATCAGGAGCGCGGCCGCTACTCCGACGCCGAGCATCGCGGCAATCTTGCGCCGCACGGCGGCAAGATGGAAGGGGCGTACCGGACGGTTCCTGTGTTTGACGGTGCACATGTCGGGTGGTAGCCCGAGCATGGCTGGCGGCCGATAGAACCGCGGCTCGCGCATTCGGGAACCGTGTCAGCGAAGAGCTGGACAGAGGCCGCGCCGGAGGTGGGGGATTCGTGACGTGGCGACGGCACGTGGCCCCGGTCGCGATCGTTCTCGGCACCGGCGCGGTCTACGTCGTGGCGGCAAAGCTCGGGCTGCGGCTCGCGTTCGTCGCCGACCAGGTGACGCTCGTCTGGCCGCCGACGGGGATCGCCCTCGCTGCGGTGCTGGTGTTCGGCAACCGCGCCTGGCCGGGGATCGCAGCCGGGGCGTTCCTCGCCAACGCCACCCACCACGAGCCGCTCGGCACCGCGTGCGGCATCGCCGTCGGCAACACGCTGGAGGCCGTGATCGGCGCCTGGCTCCTGCGCCGCGTCGGATTCGACGCCGCGCTCGAGCGGCTGAAGGACGTGCTCGTCCTCGTGGTGTTCGCCGCCCTCGCGAGCACCGTCGTCAGCGCCTCGATCGGCGTCACGAGCCTCTGCCTCGGCGGCGTTCAGCCGTGGGACGCCTTCGCATCGATATGGTGGGTGTGGTGGGTCGGTGATGCGATGGGGGACCTCATCATGGCGCCGGTGCTGCTCGTCTGGGCGCGTGCGCCGCGGCTCGGCTGGCAGCCGCGCCGGGTCGTGGAGGCGATCGCCCTGCTCGGCAGCCTCCTCGGCGTCGGCCTGCTCGTGTTCATCGAGCCCGTTGGCGCGCGGCTCATGCGCAGTGCCCTGCCCTACAAGGTCTTCCCGTTCGTCATCTGGGCAGCGCTGCGGTTCGGCCAACGCGGTGCGGTCACCGTGACGTTCATCGCATCGAGCCTGGCCATCCTGAGCTCGGTGCAGGGCTGGGGGCCGTTCACGACGGGAACACCGCACGAGAACCTCGTCGCGCTCCAGCTCTTCAACGCGGTGGTGGCCGTCAGCGCGCTCCTCCTCGGCGCGGCGCTTGCCGAGCGCGACACCGCCGAGCATCGCGGCGCCACTGACTACTCGCGACTCCAGGTGAGCGAGGGACGGCTCCGCGTAGCGCTCGACGCCGGCCGGATGGGCGCCTGGGACTGGGATCTGCTCACCGGGCAGCTCGACTGGTCGGAGAACCTCGAAGCCATCCACGGCCTCCCGCCCGGCGGCTTCGGCGGTACGTACGCGGCCTTTCTCGCGCTCGTCCACCCGGACGATCGCGACGCTGTCGGCCACGCCATCACGCGCGCCGTGGAGGAGGGGCCAGGCTACGACATCGAGTTCCGCACCGTCCGTCCCGACGGCACCCTCCGGTGGGTGGCCGCCAAGGGGCGCGTGATGCGCGACGCCGCCGGGCGGTTGGCCCGCATGATCGGCGTCGGCACGGACGTCACCGAGCGCAAGCGTCTGGCCGAAGAGCTCGAACAGCGCGCGGCCGAGCTCGCCGATGCCGATCGTCGCAAGGACGAGTTCCTCGCGATGCTGGCCCACGAGCTCCGCAATCCCCTCGCCCCGCTGAGCACCTCGCTCCACCTGCTCCAGCTCGACGTGCCCGACCGCCAGCACCTCGTGCAGATGGCGGACCGACAGGTGCGCCACCTCGCCCGCCTGGTGGACGACCTGCTCGACGTCTCGCGTATCACGCACGGCAAGGTCACCCTCCGGAGAGAGCCCGTGCTGCTCTCCGCCGTCGTCGAGCAGGCGGTCGAGATGATCCGCGCGACCACCGAGTCCCGCGCGCATGCCTTCACGGTCTCGCTGGCCCCCGAGCCGATCCGGCTGGACGCCGACCCGGCACGGCTCGCCCAGGTCATCGGCAACCTCCTGAGCAACGCTTCCAAGTACACGCCGCGGGGCGGCTCGATCTGGCTCACGGCCGAGCGGGCGGGCGGGGAAGTCGCCGTCCGCATCCGGGACACGGGCATCGGCATCGCGCCCGACTTCCTGCCCCACGTGTTCGACCTGTTCGTGCAAGGCGACGCCTCGCTCGACCGGTCGCGCGGCGGGCTCGGCATCGGGCTCACGATCGTGCGCAACCTGGTCGAGATGCACGGCGGGCGCGTGGAAGCGCACAGCGGCGGGCTCGGACAGGGGAGTGAGTTCGTCGTCCACCTGCCCCTGGCGCAGGAAGCTGCCGCCGGGCGGGCGACGGGGCGAGCGCGGCGAGCCCCCGCGAGCGCGGGGAACGGACTCACGATCCTCATCGTCGAGGACAACCAGGATGCAGCCGAGAGCCTCGCCATGATGCTCCGCCTCTGGGGGCACGCCGTCGAGACGACCTTCGATGGTCTCGCGGCGCTCGAGCTGGTCGCGCGCCACGAGCCCGACGTGATCCTCTCCGACCTCGGGCTCCCCGGGATGGACGGATACGACCTCGCGCGGCGCCTGCGCGAGCGGCCGGGTCTCGAGCACGTCGTGCTGGTGGCGCTGTCGGGCTACGGGCGAGAGGAGGACAAGCAGCGCGCGCTCGACGCGGGCTTCGATCATCACCTCGTGAAGCCGCCCGACCTCGACCTCCTGGCGGAGCTCCTGCGGCGAGTCGTCGGGACGACGGGCGAGCCGACGCGGGCGCGGCGCTGACCGCCGCCATGCGGCTCCACGGCGGCGTCTA
>VBLD01000128.1:0-9145 GCA_005879205.1 Deltaproteobacteria bacterium | reverse complement strand
CCGCGACGATGTACCCGCCGCTGCCGCGGCCCGGCTTGGAACCCGAGCACGAAAACCGCCGATGCGAGCAGCGCGATCACCTGACGCATGTCGTGAGACGTACCGCACGCCGTTCGCGGCGGTCAACGTATAAAAGTAGCGGTCGTCGGCGCCGTGGCGCGGCGCGACCCGTTCACTCCCGGAGCCGGCGGACCACCATTTCCGCGATGGTCCGTCCGATCGTGATCGACGCGGTCGCCGCGGGCGACGGTGCGTTCAGCACGTGGACCGAGCGCGGCGCCTCGATCAGGTGGAAGTCGTCGAGGAGCGCACCCCCCGGACCCACCGCCTGGGCGCGAACCCCGGCGCGCAGGTAGCGAACGTCGTCGGGTGCGACCTCGGGCACGAGCTTGCGGAGCGCCTTCACGAAGGCCCGTCTGTTGACCGAGCGGTACATCTCGACGATCCCGGTCCGCCAGTGCTGCCGGCACATCCGCCAGAAGCCGGGGAAGCGGCCCATCTCGACGAGATCGCGGAGGCGGACGTCGGCGGCGCGGTAGCCCTCCCGCTCGAGCGCCAGCACGGCGTTCGGCCCCGCCTCGACCGTGCCGGCGGACGTGCGCGTGAAGTGGACGCCGAGGAACGGGAAGGCCGGATCGGGAACCGGATAGATGAGGTTTTGGACGAGGGCGCGCCGGGCGGGAGCCAGCTCGTAGTACTCGCCCCGGAAGGGGACGATCGCGACGCCGGGGTCGACGCCGGCGCACCGGGCGACGCGATCGGACTGGAGCCCGGCGCAGTTGACGAGCCACCGGCAGGAGATCTCGCCGCGGACCGACTCCAGGAGCATGCCGTCGGAAAGCCGGCGGCAGCCGTGCACCCGGGCGCCGGTCCGGATCTCGCCGCCCGCCTGGCGCACGACGTCGGCCATGGCGCGCGTCACCCGACCGTAGTCGACGATCCCGGTCTGCGGCACCCAGAGTCCCGCGATCCCCGCCGCGTGCGGCTCGCGCTCGCGGATCTCTTCGGGCCCGAGCCGCTCGAGCCCGTCGAGGCCGTTGGCGCGGCCGCGACGCTCGAGCTCGTCCAGCCGCGGCAGCTCGCGCTCCTCGGTCGCCACCACGAGCTTGCCGCAGCGCTCGGCACGGATGCCGTGCTCGTCGCAGAAGCGGTACATCGCCTCGCGGCCCTCGACGCAGTTGCGTGCCTTGAGCGAGCCCGGCTTGTAGTAGAGCCCGGCGTGGATCACGCCGCTGTTGCGGCCGCTCTGATGCGCCGCGAGCTGGCTCTCGGCCTCGAGCACCACGACGGAGCATCGCTCCTCGCGGGAGAGCGCCATAGCCGTCGCCAGGCCGACGATGCCGCCGCCGATGACGGCGACGTCGTATGCGGGCGAGGACACGGCCGCCGCGTTCTAGCCCGCGCGTTCGGCCAGCCAGCGCGCCAGCGCCGGTGCCGTCCGGCGCCGGAGCTCGGCGTTCAGACGGAACACCTCGAGCGCCTGCTTGAGCGCGCGCGAGGCCTCGGGGACGGGATGGGCGGCGAAGAAGACCCGGACCTCGCGCCCCAGGCGCGGCTCGCGCAGCGCCGGCAGCGCCTCGACGAGGCGCGAGATCATCAGCGGCGGGATGCGGCGGCGGAGCGCCGACCAGCGGCGGGTGAGGAACTTCCACGCCTCGGTGCGGCCGGCCGGATTGCCGAGCAGGCGCATCAAGATGAAGGCCACGTCCTGGGTGGGGATGTCGGGCGACAGCGCGGCGACGAGGGTGCGGCGGACCGTCTCCGGCGTGCGAAATGCCGCCAGCCCGAGAAGGAACCGGCGGCGCTCCTGCGGCGTGCGCGCCTCGGAGACGAGCCCGCGGTAGCCGTCGTAGAGGGCCTCGTCGCCGACGCGCGCCGCCAGGCCGACCACGGGGTCCGCCAGGTTCGGATCGAGCGCGGCCCGGTCGCGGAGGTAGGCGTCGAGCCGCGTGCGGGCCTCGGCCAGCACGGCAGGCGTCTCGGCGATGCCGCCGACCAGACGGAGGAGCGCGGCGCGGCGAAGCCGCGTGGCATCATCCTCGTCGGGGGCAGGCATCCATCCGAGCCGTGCCAGAGCCGGCCCGAAGCGGCGTGCGATCCAGCCCCGCAAGCGCGCCTGCTCGACGCTGCCGGGCTCGACGATCTGCTCGTCGACGACCGCGAGCGGGCCGGCCAGGCCGTCGAGCACGTCGTAGTCGGTCTCGTCGCCGAGCGCGTCGGCCACCTCCAGGAAGGTCTCGATCGACGTCTTCCCGGAGCGCACGAGCGCCCACTGGTCGTTCGCCAGGGCGAGCCGCTCGACCGCCGTCAGCGCCGCGAGGTCCTCGAGCAGCGCGCCGCGGTCCGCAGGGTCGTGGAGCACGCGGTAGAAGCCGCCCGCCTGCGCGTTGCCGAAGTACCACCGGCGGCGCTTCTCCCCCAGGGTGACGTCGTCCGTGGCGCGGTCGACGAGCAGCCGGTCGAGGCCCGTCGCCCCATCGGTCGCGCGCCAGCGGACCACCAGCGGCAGCGGCCAGCGTTGCCGCCGGCGCGCGGCGGGGATCTTCGGGTCGGCGAAGAAGCGCTCCTGGCGGACGCGCAGCGTCCCGTCGCCGTCGCCCTTGGCCGGGCCGAAGGTGACGAGCGGGAAACCCGCCTTCTCGATCCAGGCCTGCGCGAGGCGTCCGACCTCGCGTCCCGACGCCTCCTCGAGCGCCCGCCACAGGTCGGCGGCCACGGCGTTGCCCTCGCGATGGCGGCGCATGTAGAGGCGCACGCCACCGCGGAACTGCTCCGGCCCGAGGAAGTGCTCGATCATGCGCACGACGGCGGCGCCCTTCTCGTAGGTGATCGCGTCGAAGTTCTGCGTGGCCTCGGCGACGCTGCGCACCTCGGCGTAGATCGGATGCGTGTTGGCGAGCGCGTCGAGCGCGAGGGCGCCGGCCCGGTCGTGCTCGAACGCATGCCACAGCCGCCACTCCGGCCGCCAATCGTCGACCACGCGGTATGCCATCCAGGTGGCGAACGCCTCGTTCAGCCAGAGGTCGTCCCACCACGCCATGGTGACGAGGTCGCCGTACCACATGTGCGCCAGCTCGTGCGCGATCACCTCGGCCGCCCGCTTGTGCTCGTTGAGCGACACCGTGGCGGGATCGAGGAGCAGGAGGGTCTCCCGGAAGAAGACCGCGCCCGCGTTCTCCATCGCCCCCGCCTCGAAGTCGGGCACCGCCACCAGATCGAGCTTGCCGTAGGGGTACGGGATGTCGAAGTAGTCCTCGAGGCGACGGAGGGCCTCGGCCGCCGCCTCGAGCCCGAGCTCGGTGAGGCGTCCCTTTCCCGGGACGTGCCAGATGCGGATCGGCACGTCGCCGAGAAGCCGCATCGCGGACGCCTCGAGCGGGCCGACGGCGAGCGCGAAGAGATAGGTCGACAGCGGCGGCGTCGGCGCGAAGTGGAAGACGTGTCCGCCTGCCGTGTCCTCCTCGCGCTCGATCGGGCTGTTGGACACGGCCTGGAGGCCGCGCGGCACGGTGACGGCGAGCCGGAAGCGCGCCTTGAAGGCGGGCTCGTCGAAGCACGGGAAGATGCGGCGCGCGTCCGCCGCCTCGCACTGGCTGAAGGCATAGCGGCGGCCATCCGCGCTGGCCGCATAGAGCCCGCGGAGGTGCTCGTTGAGCTTGCCGGCGAAGCGCAGGACGAGCTGCGCCTCGCCGGCCGGCAGCGCCCGGGGAAAGCGGAGGGTGACGGCCTGGTCGGCGCCGTCGGCTCGCACGCGCGCCGCCACCTCGTCGCCGTCGACGCGCGCGGCCGCCCGCTCGACCTTCAGCTCCGCGGCGTGGAGGACGACCTCCCGCCGCGCCCGTTCGAGCCCGACCGCGATCTGCACCTCGCCGCGGAAGCGCCCGGCGTCGAGATCGATCTCGAGGTGGATGTCGTACTCGCGCGGGCGGACGTCGGGGGGGAGGCGGAAGCGAGAAGGCCGCTCGGTCTTCGGCATGGGATTGCCGCTCTAGCGGGGGCCGGGACGGCTTGCAAATCCGTCGCGGCCGGGCGATGCGATGGCATGCTCGACCTGAACGCGCCGGCGCCACCCTTCACCCTGGAGGGAACGCACGCCGGCCGGCCGCGCCGCGTCTCGCTGTCGGAGTTCCGCGGGAAGTGGGTCGTCCTCTTCTTCTATCCGGCCGACTTCACCTTCGTCTGCCCGACGGAGGTGGTCGGATTCGGCAAACGCCTCGCGGAGTTCGAGGCCCTCCAGGCGCAGGTGCTGGGCGTCAGCGTGGACGACGTCGAGACGCATCGCGCCTGGGCGGCGGAGCTCGGCGGCGTTTCCTTTCCGCTGCTCAGCGACGCGACGCGCGAGGTCTGCCGGGCGTACGAGGTCCTGAACCCGGACGACCAGCGCGCCTGGCGGGCGACGGTCATCGTGTCGCCCGAGGGGAAGATCGCCTACCAGGTCGTCAGCCCGATGAACGTCGGGCGGAGCGTCGAGGAGACGCTTCGCGTGCTGGGCGCGCTCGCCACCGGGCGCCTCTGCCCGGCCGACTGGCAGCCCGGCCAGCCGACGCTCGATCCCGAGCTGCGCTACTGATCGTGGCGTCCGGATCGATGGCCGTTCTCGGCGCCAAGAAGGAAGCGCTCCAGCGTCGCATCCGCGCGCGCGAATTCGTCTTCGGCATCCAGGACGGGCTGCTCAGCACGGTCGGCCTGCTGAGCGGCGTGTCCGTCGCGACGCAGGACCGCCGGGTCGTCGTCATCACGGGCGTCGCCGCGGGGGTGACGGGCGGCATCTCGATGGCGACCGGCTCCTACCTCGCGGCCCGGACCGAGCGCGACATCTTCGAGCGCGAGTTCCGCGATCAGGAGCAGCTCGCCGCGAGGGAGCCGTATCTCGCGCAGGAGGCCCTGCTCGAGTCGCTCACCGCCGACGGCCTCGACCGCCCTTCCGCGTATCGGGTGGTCGCGACCCTCAGCCGGCGCGAGGATCTGCTGCTGCGCACGGTCCAGGAGAAGGTCCTCGGCCTCTCGGCCGTCGACCTGTCGCAGCCGCTCAAGGCCGGCCTCGTCATGTTCGTCTCGTTCGTGATCGGCGCGCTCATCCCGGTGGTGCCGTTCTTCCTGCCGCTCGGCACGGGCACGCTCGCGGCCGTCTGGGGCCTGTCGGTCGCGACGTTGCTCGGCGTCGGCGTCTTCAAGGGCGTCATCACCCGCCAGCCGCTCCTCCGTTCGGGCGTCGAGTTCGCGGCGATCGCGCTCGGCTCGGCGGTCGTCGGCTGGGGCATCGGACACGTACTCGGCGGACTGCCCGGGTGACGCGCGCCGCCGTCGCCTGCGCGCTCGGGCTCCTCGTCGCGTCGGCCGCCCTGGCGGCGCCCGAGGCCGTCACCATCCTGCGCGACGCGTACGACGTCCGCACCAGCCCCCGGTCACCATGGAGACGATTCCGGTGACGGGTCAGAGCTTCGCGATCACGTCGGCGGCGAAGCGCTCCATGGTGGCGGCGTCGGTGAAGCGACAGAAGAAGTAGGAGACGCCGAGCTCTTCCATTCGCTTTGCCAGCTCATCGCGGCACGCGGCCGCGTCGCCGACCAGCACGCTCGGCGACTGTCGCGCGGCGGCGACGTCGTCGAGCCCCATCATCTGGGCCATCCCCTTGAGCATCGCATCCGCCGAGGCGCGATCGGCGCCGAGGGTCACGAAGACGAACTGTGAGAGCGCGATGCCGTCGGGGTCGCGGCCGGCGGCGCGCGCGTGGCCGCGCACGATCTCCGACCGCCGGCGGTACTCCGCGACGTCGAACTGCATGGCGTCCTCGAGGACCAGCCGGCCGAGGCGGCCTCCGGTCGGCGGGATCATGTTCAGGATGTCGGCCTCCTCGCCGGCGAGCTTCAGGAGCGCGGGCCCGGAGCCGCCGAGCATGATCGGCGGCCGCGGCCTCTGCAGCGGCTTCGGCTCGGCATAGGCGCCACGGATGCGGTAGTGCTCGCCCTCGAACTCGGTGATGCGCTCGGTCCAGAGCTGCTTGATGATGCGGATGGCCTCGCGCAGCTGCGCGATGCGAACGCGCGGCGCCGGATACTCGATGCCGAGCGCGTCGTATTCCTCCCGGAACCAGCCCGCGCCGAGGCCGAGCTCGAGCCGGCCGCCGCTCACGTGGTCGATCGTCGTCGCGGCCTTGGCGGTGAGCGCCGGGTGGCGGAAGGAGTTGCAGGCGACGAGCTGCGCGAGCTTGACCCGGCGCGTGACCATGGCGAGCGCGCCGAGAACCGAGAAGCACTCGAGCACCGGGTCGTCGGGCGACTCCATGGGGCTGCGCATGAAGAAGTGGTCGGCGACGGCGATGGAGTCGTAGCCCGCCGCCTCGGCACGCTCGGCGAGGTCGCGCATCTCGCCGAACGCGGACCACGGTAGCTGGATGCCGAACCGCGGCCGTCTCATGCCGGCTTCCGCCGCGCCGCGTGCGGCGCATGCGGCGCCGGCTGCCCCACCGAGGCATGGTCGACGAGGTAGCGCCAGGCGCCGCCGCTCTTCACCAGCACCTCGGTGCTCCGGACCTTGACCGAGGCCGACTTGCCGTCCGGGCCCGTGGCCGAGCTCTCCCAGTGCGCGACGGTGCCGACGTGGGCGTCGTCGAGCGGTACGGCGTCGACACTCGTCAGCGTCAGCTTCAGGTTCTTCGTGTGCTTGCAGAAGTTGGTGACCAGCCGCTCGATGTCGGCCTTGCCCCTCCCCTCCTCCCCTGCACCGGGCCAGACCAGCCGCGCGTCGTCGGCGTAGAGGGCAACGACGGCCGCCACGTCCCCCGCGACGCACGCGCGCGCGAAGGCTTCCTCGTGCGCCTTCACGTCAGCCGCGAGATCGGCCTGCGCGACGGCGGGCAGCGAGCACACCAGGGCGAACAGGATCTGCTTGGTCATGGCCGGAACATCCCTCGCCCGGCGCGCGCCCGTCAAGATCCGCGCCGTCCGTGTGTCCGCGCCGTCCGTGGGTCACGGCGCCGCGGGGCACGGGTTCGGGTCGCAGGGGCCCGGGTCCATCGGTGAGCCGCCCTCGTCCATGCAATGCTGGGCCGTCAGCTGCTCGCATTCCGGCGTACCACCGTCGTCACCGCCGGATCCGCCGCCGCCCGATCCGCGGCCGGACCCGGAGTCGTCACCACTCTCGTGCTCGGGGATACAGCAGCGGACGATGCCCGGTACGCTCGACGTGCACGGGTTCGGATCGCAGGTGTCGACCTTGGTGCCGTGGCGGTCGCTGCACTCCGTCTCGGTCGTCCGCTCGCACTCGGCTCCGTCGTCGTCGGGGACGCAGCAGCCGATCTCCTGGTCCTCGGGAGGAGTCGTCCCGCACGGGTTCGGTATGCAGGATGCCGGGCCGGGGGCGCTCCCGCCCTCACGCCCGCACTCGTCGGCGGTGCGGTCTTCGCACTCGCTGCCGCCGTCGTCCGGCAGGCAGCACGCCACCTCGCCCGGGTCGACGCCGTCGTCCGGGATGTCGTCGTCGAGCACGTCCTCGCCGTCCTCGTCGGCCACCTCCAGGTGCTTGCCGCGCGGGTCGGTGCCGAGCGTCTGGTCGCGCGGGCCGGGGCGGCTGCTGAAGCGGGCACGCCCGTTGCCTCGCGCGTTGGTGGCGAGCGTCCCGATGCGCACGCCACCCAGGGTGACGGCGAAGGTCGACCGGGGGTCGAGCTTCGCGCCATGCACCACCAGCCGGCCGCGTCCTCCGTTGTGGTTGATCACCACGACGGACTGCCCCCGGGCGTCGTCGTCCACACCCGTGGACCGCAGGGTACGCTTGATGTGCACACCGGCGAGCGCGTCGACGGCGAGCATGCTCACCCCAGCGATCAGGAGGACCGTTGCCAGCGCCTGGCTCCACTTCGCCCGACGTTGATTCATGTTTTCTATCTCCTTCGACTCGCACCCAGTTGGTGCGAGGTACTGCTGGGGCCCGTGAAAGTACGCGTGCATCCAAGTGGATGTCAACGGGACGTTCGTCCCGCGATCTGCCCACGGACGGACCGAGCCGCGGGTTTACCCCATGAGGCCTAAGGGAATCTCCGACCCCTGGCCGCGCATCGCCTGGTGGTGCGCGGCCCCGAAGTTCGGTCTGGTGGTGGCGGGCCTGCTCTACTCGGCGTACGGCGCCGCCGCGCGGCTCACAGCTTCGCCAGGATCGACTCCGCGCTCGACACGTTGAGCCCCGGGCCGGGCTCGACGGCGAGGTGCTCCACGCGTCCGTCCTTCACGATCATCGCATAGCGCTGCGAGCGGGGGCCCATGCCGAAGCCGCTCGCGTCGAGCCCGAGGCCGACCGCCTTGGTGAACTCGCCGTTGCCGTCGGCGAGCATGCGCACCTTGCCCGCCGAGTCGTTGGCCTTTCCCCACGCGCCCATGACGAAGGCGTCGTTGACCGAGAGGCAGACGATCTCGTCGACGCCCTTGGCCCGGATCGCGCGGGCCTGCTCGAGGAAGCCGGGCAGGTGCTTCAGGGAACAGGTGGGCGTGAAGGCGCCGGGCACCGCAAACAGCACCACGCGCTTGCCCTTGAACACCTCGCCCACCGTCACGTCCTTCGGGCCGCTGTCGCCCATCTCCTTGAGCTTCAGGTCGACGGGGAGCGTGTCACCAGCCTTGATCGCCATGTCTTCTCCTCCTTCTGACCACCGCTGGGCGCCTTGTAGCCGCGACGAATTGCCGCGGCAATAGGGCATGGCCGCTCGAGCTCCGGCGTCTTGCGCATCCACGCCGGGCGGGTCAATCTCCGACGCCGGGAGACCCACATGAGCACGCTCGACCCGCGACACCGCAGCCGCACCCTCTACGAAGGCCGCGACCGCGCCCCCGCGCGATCGTATCTCAAGGCCATCGGCTTCACCGACGAGGACATCGCACGGCCCATCGTCGGCATCGCCAGCACCTGGACCGAAACCATGCCGTGCAACTTCAACCTCCGGCGGCTGGCCGACCACGTGAAGCGGGGCGTGCGCGAAGCGGGCGGCACGCCGATGGAGTTCAACACGATCGCCATCAGCGACGGCATCACGATGGGCACCGAGGGCATGAAGACGTCGCTCGTCAGCCGCGAGGTCATCGCCGATTCGATCGAGCTCGTCGGGCGCGGCCACATGTTCGATGCCATGGTCGTCCTCGTCGGCTGTGACAAG
>VBLD01000439.1 GCA_005879205.1 Deltaproteobacteria bacterium | reverse complement strand
GCCGTCACGGCGACGTTGCGGAGCCCCGGGGTCTTGAAGGCGCCGATGTCGTTCGAGCTCTTGGTGACGAGGAAGCGGCCGAGCTCGGAGAGGTTGGTCTGGATGGCGAGCTCGTCGATCTGCTTCAGGTCCCCGCCCCGCACGATGGCCGTCGCCTTGCGCGCGAGGTCGATGAAGTCGGTCTTGTGCGCGGCGATCCCGATGTTGTGGAACCGCTGGTCGGAGAAGAGCGGGTTTACGGTGCTGAACGCATGGCAGTCGCCGCACCGCCCCTTGCCGTTGAAGAGCCCCCAGCCGCGCTTGGCCGAGGGGTCGATCGCCTTGTCGTCGCCGGCGACGAAGCGGTCGAACGGCGAATCGCCGGCGTACTGCGTGCGCTCGAAGGCGGCGATGGCGCCGGCGAGGTCGTCGTAGGTGAGGTCGTGTCCGAAGACCTGCTGGAAGGCGTTCCGGTACTCGGGGATGCCGCGCAGCTTGGTAATCACGTCGTCCGGAGACTTCTGCCCCATCTCGATCGGGTTCAGGATGGGCAGCTTCGCCTGCTCCTCGAGCGTGGGGGCGCGCCCGTCCCAGAACTGGGTGACGTTGAACATCGCGTTCAGCACCGTGGGGCTGTTGCGCTGGGTGCGCTGGGCGGGCGCCGCCACCCCTTCGGCGAGCGCCTTGTGGTCGACGAACCCCTGGGCCGGGTCGTGACAGGTCGCGCACGCCACCCGGTCGTTCACCGACACGCGTTTCTCGTTGAAGAGCTTGTCGCCGAGCGCCACCTTCTCGGGCGTCGGCTCCGAACCCGCCGGCACCGCGAGCTCGTAGAGCACCGGCGAGACGCCGCGCGGCAGCTTCTTCGGCAGGGGCGCCGAGGCGGCGGCGCCGGCGAGGGCGAGCGTCGCGGCGGCTCCGAGGGCAGTGCGCGTCCTGGCTCTCAGCATCGGACCTCCCTGTCGAAGAAGACGCGACACCTCGTCGCCTAGCGCAGCGCGGCGCAGCTCGCAAGGGTGTCGAGCGGACGGGGGGAGCGGTGAGCTCCAGTAGACGGGATTTACGGCGCGTGGCCCCCCGACCACACGGGCGACGTCTCGGTCGATCACGGACCTCCCGGACGGTGAGCGACGGGATGCCTCACGCCGCGGTTCCGTGAGCGCCGTGCGCACGGGCCGGCTAGAAGGGAAATCAACGAAGGCGCGGCTGCGACGCGGCGAGGGCCTCCGTAGGCACGATGGAGGGCGAAGATCCGACCGCCCGCCCGGCGCACGAGCGAGAGTTTCGTGAAAGCGCAACGGTCTGCGAGATCGCCCGTTCATCCGCCATTCGCTGCGAATCAGGGCAGCTGACACGGCAGGCGCCATGACAAACGAGGGCCGACAACGCAGAGCGTATGCGGAATCTCACAGACGGCGGCATGGCAGTGGTGATAGCATAGGCTTAGGATATAGCTTATGTACAACTTCACGAGCGGCCCGATAGCGTATGATGTGTGTTTTCAGTTGACAAATATCATTGCGGGCACTACAGCAGTACATCAGGTATCGCGACGGGAGTAGGCGGTCATCGGACCAGGGCTGCCGTACCGGATGGGTAGTTCCGATGTAGCCCGACCGCAGCAGCCTGCAGTTCGCGTGGCAGAACGAAGAAAGGAAATAGATGATGGCGACAGTCCGAGGTTCGTGGCTTGTACTCGTGCTTTGCTGCCTCCTGGGTGGCGGCAGGGTGGTTTGGGGAAGTTCCGGGCCGCTCGTCTTTTGCATGGATTCCAAGGGCAACGTGGTCCCGCGGACTCAGTGCAAGAAGAACGAGATTCAGGTCGATCCGACCGCTCCTCAGGGTC
>VBLD01000127.1 GCA_005879205.1 Deltaproteobacteria bacterium | reverse complement strand
CTCGTAGCGGTCGATGAGCGAGGCCAGTCGCGTCGCGACCTCGGGATGCGCCACGAGCTGGTCGTCCGTCTCGTTGGGATCCGTGTCGAGGCGGAAGAGCTGCCTCGGGGGCAGGCCCTGCTTGTCCGCGAGGATGAGCTTCCAGCCGTCGGCCACGACGCTCCGGATGACGGGCTTCACGTCGTCGTGACCCATCAGGTAGGCGAAGCGCGGCGGGGCGCTCGTCTTGCCGGCCTCCTGCAGCGGATGCCCTTCGCAGGTCGGGCAGCCCTCGCCGAGCACGCGGAGGATCGTCGGCATGATGTCGAACGAGGCGACGGGGTCGTTGACCACGGAGGCGGTGTGCTGGTTCGGGTACTTGACGAGCAGCGGGACGTGGAGCAGCGCCTGGTAGAGAGAGTTCGAGTGGCGCCAGAGGCCGTGGTCGTAGAACTGCTCGCCGTGGTCGGCGGTGACGACGATGAGCGAGCGGTCGAACAGGTCGAGCTGGCGCAGGCGGTCGAACAGGCGGCCGAGCTCGGCGTCGCTGTAGGTGATCGCGCCGTCGTAGAGCGCGACGAGGCCGTCGTGCTGCTTCGGCGCGAGGCGCACGCCGGTCTTGAGCGCCCAGTAGCTCACGTAGTCGGCGCGGGTGAAGCCGGCCCCGCCATTCGCGACGTAGTGGAGGGGCGCCTGGTACGGCCCGTGCGGATCGACCGGCTGCAGGTAGAGGAAGAGGGGCGCCTTGCTCCGGCGTGCGGTCAGCGTGTCGACCGCCTGGTCGACCAGCGTGCCGAAGGGGACGTAGGCGTACGACGGCAGGTAGTCGCGCAGCCGGAAGACGTCCCAGGGATCGAGCCGCATCGCGAGCTTCATGAAGTCGTACAGCATGAGCTCGTCGTCGGTGTTGTAGAGGTGGAACTCGTCGAACCCCTGGGTCATGCCGTAGCGAGCGCTCACCCACGGGTTCGCGCTCTCGCCGATGGTCTCGTAGCCTTGCCGCTGCAGCATCTCCGGCAGCAGGGTGAGGTCGTCGCTCAGCTTGCGGGTCTCGGTCACGCCGCCGTGCCGATAGGGGGTGAGACCGCTCAGCAGGCTCGGCACCGACTGCCAGGTGCTCGGCGCCTGCGACCCGCAGGCGGTGTAGAGGGTGGCGGTGCGCGCGAACTCCTCCAGACGGGGGGTGGTGCGCACCGGATAGCCGTACACCGACATGTGGTCCGCGCGCAGCGTGTCGATCGTGATCCAGATGACCGGCGGCGCGTCGGGACGGGCGGCTGTCGGCCGGGCGATCGCGCCCTCGGCGGAGTGCGACGGGCCGCCGAGGGCCGAGGCCGCCACGATCGCGAACGGAGCGAACCACGAGATGACGACGAGACGGGTGCTCGCGACGGCGCTCGTGACGGTCAGACGGTAGACGAGAGTGAGCAGCAGGGGCCACGCCGCCACCAGCGCGAGCGCCACGGGCAGCGGGTGGGCGAGGGGGATCGCCGAGGTGTTCACCAGAAGCTTGGCGGCGAACACCAGTGCCGGCACGTACGCCGTGAGGAGCACGGTCGGGGCCGCGCGTCGCGGCACACCATCGCCGATCGAGCGGGCGGTCCACGCCACGGCCGCGGCGGCGGCCGCCGTGAACAGCAGCAGACCGCCGTCGATGGTGACGCTCGCGGTCCACAGGTCCGCGAGGTCGTGGAGCCGGAGCGCCAGGACCAGGAGGGTCATCCCCGCACCGAGGAGCAGCGAGGTCGCCCCGGGACGGCGAAGGAGGGCCGACGCGATCCCCGCCCCGAGCCCCATGAGCCCGAAGACGGCCGCGTAGAGGCCGACGATGCTCGGCTCGAGGCGGACGGGGGAGTCGAGGATGGCGTGCGCGTAGACCAGCTCGGTCGCGAGCACGGAAACCGCGGCGAGCAGCGCGAGCTGCAGCGCGCCCCAGATCGTTCGAAGCGTCGTCTTCATCATGGTTGTACTCCGTTGTGCCAGTAGCTCATGTCGCCGCGGCTCGAGGCGATGACCTCGATGCCGCCGGCCGGTGTGACGTTCTGCTTGGTGCTGGTGGGGTTGTCGATGTCCTTCACGGCGGAGCTGGCGATGAACGGCGTGCCGCCCCCCGCGGGAAAGCCGATGGTGTCCATGCTGCTCGCCTTGTAGGCGATCGTCGCGTGCAGCGGGGAGTAGAAGACGTAGACGCGACGGTGGAGCTCGTCGAGAACGCAGAGTGGACGGGTCGCCAGCGTGCTGAAGGGGGCGACCGGGTAGAGGGACGACCAGATGCCCGCCGGCGAGCGGACGAGCAGTCCGATCAGCGTGTCGGCGGGCGTCGAGCGGCTCGTCTTCATCGCCACGAACAGGCGCCCGTCCGAGGCGAGCTTCATGTTGAAGTGGTCGTCGGCCGCCTTCTGGCCCGTGATCGCGGTCTCTTCCTTCCACGCGGCGGGGTCGGTGGCCGGAGCCCCGTCACGATGGACGGCGAAGTAGTCGGCGCCCGTCGCCTGGTTGGTCCAGAAGACACCGATCGCGCCCGGCAGCGCGATGACGCCGCCGACGTCGTCGGGGGCCACGGTGGTCCCGCGCGCGACGGGGACGACGAACGGCGTTCCCCATTGCAGGTCGCTCCCGACGGAGCGGTTCACCAGGATCCGGTTGCCGAGCGTGTAGGCGATCCACAGCGTGCCGGTCGAGTCCTTGGCGAGGGTCACCGATTCCGTCCCGCCTCCCGAGATCTTCACCGGAAAGCCGGGGTTCAGGACGAACGTCTTCGCGGTGGAATCGTAGGAGTAGCGCAGCAGCCGGTTCTGCGCGGGCGACCCGGCGAAGCGGGAAGCCATGTAGAGCTTGCGCCCGTCCCACAGAACGTCCTGGCGGCTCTGGGGACGCTCGTCGACCGGCACCCCGGTGTCGACCCAGCGCTGCGTCACGGGATCGAGGCGGTGGATGCGGTGCGCGCCGGCGCCCTGCTCGTAGAGCGTCGCCCACCACGTACCGTCGACGAACCAGAGCTTGCTCTCCGGCTTGGAGGCGGTCGCCTCGTTCTGGATGCCCGTCTCGATCGAGGTGGGATAGTGGAAGTCGCGGAAGCCCAGGTCGCCCTTGACGCTGCTCGCCTGCACGTCGACGACGACCGTCGCGCTGCCGAGATGGAAGGCCGCGTCGGTGGTGGTCGCGGTGATGGTATGTGTGCCGGCGCGGAGCGTCCGCGTGAGGGACGCGCCGCTGCCGAGCGGGCCGTCCAGACTCGAGGTCCACTGGAGGGCCGACGACAGGTCCGTGCCCTGCGCGTCGACGGCGGCGGCGTGGAACATGATGGCCTGCGTGGCAGAGACGATGCTCCCGCCGACCGGCATGTCGATCCTCACCCGGGGCTCGGCCCGGCCGCGCAGCGTGACGGTGAGCTGGGGCCTCGCCGCCGGCGGCGCCTCGCGGCTCTGGTAGACGACCTCGTCGGTCGAGGAGGTGACGACGGCGAAGTCGTAGGTGCCGTCGCCCGCGATCCCCGCGCTCAGGTCGAAGTCGACCTTCTGGTTGGCCGACACCGGCCCCGCGGTGGCGAGCACCGGGCCGTCGACGGGCGGTCGCTTGGCCCAGGCGGTCGTCGCCTCCGACCAGGTGCCGCTCGCGATGCCGCGAACGACGCCGCCCGAGCTGGACGCGGCGGCCGTGGCAGCTGCGGTGGTGAGGCGCAGCCGGGCGCCGTCCACCGCGAAGGGCCCGATGCCGCTCAACCCGAAGCGGAGGAATGCCTGCCTGCTGGGCGAGGCGTTCGCCCGGAGCGAGGTCGAGGAGCCGAAGCGCTGATTCGCGTTCTTCGCGTCGACGTAGGTGTCGGCGATCGGCGTGAAGACGAGGGTCGACGGGGCGACCGTCACGGTCACGCTGGCGCTCGCCGTCGCGCCCTCCGGGTCGGTGACGCTGGCGGTCAGGACGTGCGTGCCGGCCGGTAGCGTCGGGACGGTGAGGCGCCCGCCGGTCCCGAGCAGCCCGGCGCGGCTCGAGGTCCAGCGCACGGCCGTGCCGAGGTCGCCGGCGTCCGTGTCCGTCGCATCGGCGGCGAGCAGGACGGGTCTTCCCGCGAGCAGCGCCGCCCCGTTGCCGGGCGCCCGGATGGTGAGCGTGGGCGCCGTGTTGGCGGGCTGCACGACGAGCGTCCGCCGGGCCTCGGCGGAGAGGCCGCCCGCGTCGGTCACGGCCGCCGCGATGACGTGCGTCCCGACGCTCAGCCTCGAGGTGGTGAAGCGCGCGCCGGTGCCGATCGCGCCGTCGAGACTCGACGTCCACCGGAGCGCCCGGGAGACGTCGCCGTCGGTGACGTCGGAGGCCGTCCCGCTGAAGGTGACTGCCGTGCCGGTGCGCATGACGGCGCCGTCCGCGGGCGCGGCGATCGCCACCGTCGGCGGCGTCGGGGCGACGGTCACGATGACGGCGTCGAGGCCCGCGCTGCCGTCGGAGTCGGTCGCGACGGCTCGGATCGTGTGCCGCCCCTCCGAGAGGACGGCCGCCAACGTCGGGCCGAGGCCGAGCGAGCCGTCGAGGTTCGAGCTCCACCGGATGCGGCTGCCGAGGTCGCCGTCGAAGTCGTCGACGGCGGTGGCGCTGAGCGTCACCCGACTACCGGCGGGAACCGTCCCGTCGCGCGGAGGCGCGCCGATGGTGACCCTCGGCGGCAGGTTCGGTCCGCGCACCCGGATGCCGATCGTGGCCTCGCCCGGACGGCCCGCGGCATCCGTCACCGCGGCCCGGATGGTGTGCGTACCCACCCGCAGCGTCGAGCGCGTGAAGGTCGATCCGCGGCCGAGGTCGCCGTCGAGGCTCGAGGACCAGGAGAGCCGGGCGCCGAGGTCGCCGTCGTCGGCGTCGTTCGCCGCGCCGCTGAAGGTGATCGGGCTGCCGGCGAGAAACACGCCCTGGTTCGGGGGCGAGGTGATCGCCACCACCGGCGCGTCGTCCGTCACCGTGACGAGGAGCCGCGGCGCCGCGCCGCCCTCGCGGGAGCGGTAGTCGGCGCCGTCGGTGGAGCCGTTCACCAGGGCGAGGTTGTACTTGCCGTCGCCGTGGACGGCGGCGCCGACGTCGAAATCGACGCTCTGTCCCGCCGCGACGGCTCCGGCGGTCGCCAGCACGGGGCCGTCCACGGCCGGACGCGTGTTGTAGGTGACCTTGCTCTCGACCCAGGTCCGGTTCGAGATCGAGCGGACGCTGCCGCCCGAGTCGCTCGCCGCGCCGGACGGCGCGTCGGACTGCAGGCGGAGCACGGCGCCGGTCACCGTGCGCGTGCCGACGCCGGCCACGACGAAGCGGAGATAGATGATGCGCTCGACGTCGGCGTCGGCGCGCAGCAGCGGGTCGGCGCCGAAGTTGGTCGCCGGGCTGCGGGCGTCGACGTAGGTGTCGGCGGTGGCGCCGAACTCGAGGGTGGTCGGCGCGATCACGGTGACGGTCAGCGTGGCCGCGCCCGGGAGCCCGCCGCGGTCGACGGCGCGCGCGGTGATCCGATGGACGCCGGCGCTCAGCGCTTTCGAGAAGCTCCCCCCCGTGCCGAGCGTGCCGTCACGGTCCGAGCTCCAGCTGATCGATGCGCCCAGGTCGCCGTCCTCGAGGTCGTGGGCGTTGCCCGCGAAGGCGATGGGCGCCCCGGCGGTGAACGTGCGGCCGCCCGCCGGCGCCGAGATCGCGACCAGCGGCTCGGTGTCGACCGCCGGCGCCGGCTTGACGACGACGGTGATGGCCGCCGACCCGGCGAGGCCGGCATGATCGCGGACCGAGGCGGTCACGAGGTGGCTGCCCGCGCCGAGCGAGGCCGCCACCGTGGCGCCCATCCCGAGCTGGCCCTGGAGGCTCGAGGTCCAGGCGATCGACGCCCCCAGATCGCCGTCGACCGGGTCGCTGGCCGACGCCTGCAAGGTGATCGGGTCGCCGACGAAGAACGTGGCGCCGTCGGACGGCTGCGCGATGCCGACCGTCGGGTCGGAGCCGGCCGGCACCGTGAGGACCAGCTCGGGCTTCTGTCCGCGCGCCGCCGCCGCCGAGACGTACGCCACGCCGTCGGTGCTCGCGGTGTCGATCGCGAAGCTGTAGACCCCGTCGCCGACGACCGTGCTGCCGACATCGAAGTCGGCCACCGCGCCGGGGCCGACCGGCCCGAGCGTCGCGAGCGCCGCCCCGTCGGCGGCCGGCCGGCTGCCGAACGTGACCGTCGACTCGTGCCACGTGTTGTCCGCGACGCGATAGACCGAGCCGCCGCCGGCGCTCATGCCGCTCGTGCCGGTTCCGCTGACCCCGAGACGGAGCCGCGCCTGTTGCACGGGCCGGCGGCCCACGCCGCTCACGGCGAAGCGGAGATAGATGATGCGGACGGGGCTCGCGTCGGCCTTGAGGAGCGGGCTCGAGTTGAAATTGACGGCCGGTGCGCCGCCGTCGACGTAGACGTCGGCCGCCGGCGGAAAGGTGAGGCTCTGCATGGCGGGCGCCTGGGCAGCTCCGCGCTGCGCCAGGACGGCCGCGAAGAGGAGCAACAGGCATGCCAGGAGGTGGCTCATGAGCGGGCGCATGTCTCCTGGCCGATCGCGCGCATGCGGGCGCGGTGGTCGGCGAAGGCGGGGTAGCCGAGATCCCAGGGAAAGCGGCCGAGCGATCGCCAGAAGAAGCCGGTCAGGCGGAGCGGGCCGGCGGGCGTGTCGGGCCCGGCGGTCTCGAAGAGGATGTCGGTCCACACCGACATGTTCTCGCCGTGCTCGCCCCAGATGGCGGTCATCGACTCGGGGCCGGTCACGATCTTGTTGTCGGCGTTGATCGACGTCTGCCCCCACACGGGGACGCCCGGCGTGCGGGCGGCGGCGGCGAGCGCGTCGCGCAGCCGCCGGACGTTGTCCCCGCTGAAGTGCCCCTTGGCCACCGCGGGCAGCGAGACGAAGAGCACGTCGGTCTCGCGCTCGCCGTTCTTGCCGTAGCCGTCGACCTTCACGCCGGCGGGGTTCAGCGTGTCGGTGAGGACGCCGTAGTACTGGATGACCTTCTTGTCGGGGAAGTACTGTTTGGCGAGGCGGTACATCCAGACGCGGCGCGCATGGTCGGCGTACTCGGTCACCTCGTGCGTGATGCACGCTCCATAAACACGCGGATTATCGTCGTACCGGCGCCCGAGCTTGGCGAGGCGCTTGCGGGCCTTGGCCTCGTCCCAGCGGCCGTCGGTCTGCCAGTCGCGCTTCTTCATCAGGCTGCAGCCGGGGACGGCGAGCATGCCGTCGGGCAGGAGGTCGAGGACCTTCTTCTTGCCGCCGATCCCGACCACCATGTTGGCCCCGAGGCCGCGCACCTCGTCGACCCGGCGCTCGAGCGGCACGGTCTCCGGGCCCGCCTTCCGCCCGAGCGACCAGGTCCCGTAGTAGCGCACGGCAGACGTGCAGCTTGCCCGCGTCTCATGCGGTGAGCCGCTCAGGATGAGGAGCGCGAGGACGACGGCGCGCGTGCCGCGGGGGCGGCCGGCGCGACGGGTCATGGGGTGACGACGTTGATCGTGATGGACGCGGTCGCGGTCTTCGAGGCGCTGTCCGTCGCCGAGGCGGTGATGACGTAAGTGCCCTCGGGGAACGTCGAGCTGAAGGTCGATCCGGTCCCGAGCGTGTTGGTGCCGTCGCTCCACACGATGCTGTCCGCCAGATTGCTGGTCTCGTGGTCGGACGCGGTGGCGACGAAGGTGACCGACGTGCCCGCCTGGACGGTGGTGGTCGTCGGCGCGGTGATCGACACCGTCGGGTTGCCGTCGACGGTGACCGTGACCGACGTCTGGCTCGTCTTCCCGGCGCTGTCGGTGGCCGAGACGGTGATCGTGTGGCTGCCCGGGGCGAGCGTGCTGGTGCTGAAGCCGGCGCCGGTGGCGAGCGTGGTCGCGCCCTCCGTCCAGGCGATGTGCGCCGTCAGGTCGCCGTCCTCGGGGTCCGACGCCGTGGCCGCGAAGGTGATCGTGTCGCCCTCGTTGTAGGCGGTGGTGGTCGGGGCGCTGAGCGTCACGGTCGGCTTCACGTCGACGACGACGATGATCGACGAGCTGCCGGTCCGTCCGGCCGCGTCGGTCACCGAGGCGGTGATCGTGTGCGTGCCGGCCGTGAGGCTGTTCGTCGTGATCGTTCCACCGGTGCCCGTCAGCGTGCCGTCGCGGTTCGATTGCCACGTGATGCCCGAGGTGAGCGTGCCCTCCTCGGTGTCCGTCGCCGTGGCGACGAAGGTGATCGTCTCGCCCTGGACGAAGACGGCGCTGGTCAGCGGCGTGCTGATCGACACCGTCGGTGTCGCGTCGACGAGGACGGTGATCGAGGCCCGGCCGGTCTTGCCGACGCCGTCCGTGGCCGACGCCGTGATCGTATGGGTGCCGGTCGAGAGGCTGCTCACCGTGAGGCTCGTGCCCGTGCCGAGGGCGCCGTCACGGCTGGAGGTCCAGGTGATCCTCGAGCCGAGGTTGCCGTCCTCGGGGTCGGTGGCGGTGGCGGTGAGGGCGATCGCGGCCCCCGGCTGGAAGGCCGAGCCCGCGGCCGGCGCCGTGATCGTGACCGTCGGCGTCGCGTTCATCGTGACGGTGATCGAGGCGCGGCCGGTCTTGCCGCCGCTGTCGGTGGCCGATGCCGTGATGACGTGCGTGCCCGCCGACAGCGTGCTGAGGGTGATGCTGCCGCCCGTGCCGATCGCGCCGTCACGGCTGGAGGTCCAGGCGACGACCGGTGCGAGGCTGCCGTCCTCCGGGTCGCTGGCGGTGGCCGTGAGGGTGGTCGCGGCCCCGATCTCGAGGATCGCGCCGCTCGCGGGCGCGGTGATGGCGACGGTGGGCGTGGCGTTGACGACGACCGAGATCGCCGTGCTGGCGCTCTTGCCGCCGCTGTCCGTGACCGAGGCGATGATCGCGTGGGTACCCGAGCTGAGCGTGCTGGTGGTGATGCTGCCGCCGGTCCCGAGGACGCCGTCGCGGCTCGAGATCCAGGAGAT
>VBLD01000126.1 GCA_005879205.1 Deltaproteobacteria bacterium | reverse complement strand
GAGGTGCAGAAGCGCCGTTATCGCTTCCGCGTCCTGGACGGCGGGCCGTCGCGCTTCTACGAGCTGTTCCTCACCAATCCCGACAATCCGAAGCAGTCGATTCCGTACTTCGTCATCGCCAACGACGGCAACCTCCTGCCCGCCCCGGTACGCTTCCCGACGTCATCGGGTAGTGGGGCCCGCATCGGTGTGGCGGAGCGCGTAGACATCATCATCGACTTCCAGAAGCTCGCCCGCGACCTCGGCGTCAAGCGTCTGTGGCTGGAGAATCGCCTCGAGCAGGTGAACGGCCGGGCCCCGACGGGCAATATCCTGCCCGCCGGCCAGCGCGAGAACGTCCTCGTGGAGTTTCGGCTCGTGGGCAACGCCGTGCGCGACGACAGCGTGGATCCGGCCGACCCGACCGTGCGGTTCTATGCCTTGCCCCCCCGGCCGACCCCCCGGATCACGCGCCGGTTCCGCTTCGAGCGGGGCAACGGCCAGTGGCAGGTCAACGGGCGCTTCATGGACTGCGACGAGATCCGCTTCACGGTGAACCGGAACTCGGCGGAGCGGTGGATCCTGGAGAACAACTCCGGGGGCTGGCAGCACCCGATCCACATTCACCTGGAGGAGTTCCAGATCGTGCGCCGCAACGGGCAGCTGATCCAGCCGGGGGACGTCGAATTCTCCCGGAAGGATGTCGTGAGGTTGCAGTTCAACGAGAAGATCGAGCTGGTGATGCGCTTCCGGGACTTCCGGGGGGACTATCCGATGCACTGCCACAACACGATCCACGAGGATCACGCCATGATGCTGCTGTGGGCGGTGCAGGATGACGCGAACGACAACAACACCCGACCGTAGATTCGGAGGAGAGCGACCAATGACAGCGATCACGAGGCGGACCTGGCTGGCGGTGCTGGGCCTGCTACCGGCGGCGGAACTGGTGTCGTGGGCCGAGGGCAGCGACAAGAACCGGAAGAAGGAAACGCACATCTGGGAGGACATTCCGCCGCGGGAGCTGATCCGGCGGCGGCACCTTCCCGACGTCGCGCTGGTCACGCACCAGGGCAAGACCGTTCGCTTCTACGAGGACCTGGTCAAGGGCAAGAAGGTGGTGATCAACTTCGTGTACACGCGGTGCCAGGGCATCTGCGTGCCGGTGACCGCCAACCTGGTGCGGGTGCAGAAGCTGCTCGGCGACCGGGTCGGCCGGGACATCTTCTTCTACTCGATCACGCTGAAGCCCGAGGAAGACACCCCCGAGGCGCTCGAGAAGTACGCGGCGCTGCACGGCGTCGGGCCGGGGTGGCTCTTCCTGACCGGCAAGCCCGAGGACGTCGAGCTCCTGCGCAAGAAGCTGGGCTTCACGTATGCCGACCCCCTCGAGGATGCGAACAAAGCGAACCACGTCGGGATGCTCCGACTCGGGAACGAGCCCTATCTCCGGTGGGCGGCCTGCCCCGGGCAGGCCCATCCGGCGTGGATCGCGAAGTCGATCCTCCTGGAGATGGACGGCCCGACACGTCCCGCCGCGACGGCCTAGCCCTCGGGGAGCCCGACGACGATCGGCCGGTAGCCGGTGAGCCTGAGACGGGCGGCGAGCCGGCGCGCCTTACCTTCGCTCGAGAACGAGCCGAGGCGGAGCGCGCGGCCGGTGAGCATCGCCGTGTAGCCGCGCCGGGCCAGGTGCGCGCGCGCCGTCAGGGCCGACCGGCGCGTCGAGTAGGGCCCGAGCTGCACCGCGAAGCGGGAGGCGGCGCTGGCGTTCGGCGTGTCGTCGTCCACCTCCGCTTCCGGCTCGGCACGCCGGGCGAGCACGGTCGGCATCGGCAACATGCCCGCCATGACGACCGTCGGCCGCTCGGCGGCCGCACCGAAGCCGTAGGTGAGAAGGCGCTTCGCGTCGCCCCAGAGATCGCTCGCGCCGAGCACCGCGATGATGATCTCGCGGCCGTCGTGCGTCGCGGCCCCGACGAAGCAGTGGCGCGCCGGCCGCGTGTAGCCCGTCTTGCCGATCACCGGGTACGAGTAGCCCGAGAGCAGCCGGTTGTGCGAATGGAGCGCCACCATGTGGATGCCCGGGCCTTCGAGCGGGACGTCCACGCGTCGTGTCTCGAGAATCTCGCGGAAGAGCGGCTGGCGCAGACCGTAGCGGAAGATCACGGCGAGGTCGCGCGCGCTCGCGACGTGCCCTGCGGCGGTGAGGCCGTGCGGGTTCGCGAAGTGCGCGTGCGTGGCGCCGATCGCGCGGGCCTTCTCGTTCATGCGTGCCGCGAACGCGACCTGCGAGCCGGCCAACCCCTCGGCCACGACCTCGGCGGCGTCATTGGCGGAGTTGAGCAGCACGGCGTAGACGAGATCTTGCAGCCGCATCCGCTGTCCCGGCCGCAGGTTGATCTTCGACGGAGCGGTATCGGCGGCGAACTCGCTCACCGCGAACCGCTCTCCGAGCCGGCCGCTCTCGAGCGCGACGATCGCCGTGAGGATCTTCGTCGTGCTCGCCGGTGGTAGCGAATCGTCCGCGTTCCTGGCCCAGATCGTGTCGCCGCTGGCGGCGTCCATCACGACCGCCGCGCGCGCGGTGAGCCGCGGCGCTGCACCGACCTGTCCCGGGATCAGGGCCGCGATCCCGACGAAGGCGAACAGCACGACCACCCGACCGGGTGCCCGTCCACAATTGATCATCTCGCGCTGCCCGCGCACGCAGCAATTATCCATACCGACGCCGGTGCGCTCAAGCACCGCACTCCCCATGGCATGCTGCACAGAATTGTTCACCCTTCGAGGTTGACCCGGTCAATCAGCTGCCGCAGGCGGCCGAAATGGGTCCGGTTGAAGTGAAGGATGAGGCGCGGAAGCTGCGTGATCTCGGGCTCGTCCTCCGCGGGAAGGGCACCCTGCGTCTGCTCGATCCTGCCCGAGACCAGGATATCGGCAAAGTCGCGGGAAAGATCCGCCACCAGGCTTTCGGCAATCGGACGGTTCAGGCGAATGACCAGCCGCCGGCCAACGGTGCGCGACGAATGATAGAGCCGGTAGAAGCGCGTGATCTCCTCCACCGCCTCTTCGATCGAGCAGGTCACCTTGAAGAGCGACATGTCCTCCTCGGAGATCAGCTGAGGCCGCAGGAGATGGTCCTCGACGTAGCGCTTCCAGGTCTTCCAGTACGTCCCGCGCGGGGCGTCGAGGAAGACGATCGGCATCGGGCTCGTCTTCCCGGTCTGCACGAGCGTCAGACATTCGTACGCCTCGTCGTGGGTGCCGAAGCCGCCGGGGAACAGGACCGCAGCGTTCGCCTCCTTGATGAACATGAGCTTGCGGGTGAAGAAGTAGCGGAAGGTCAGCAGCTTCGAGTCCTTGGCGATGAACTCGTTCGGCTCTTGCTCGAAGGGCAGGCGAATGTTGACGCCGAAGCTGCGCTCCCGCCCGGCGCCCTCCTGGCAGGCACGCATGATGCCGAGACCGGCGCCGGTGATCACCATGTAACCTTCGGCCGCGATGCGCTGTGCGAACTCGCGCGCGGCCCGGGCGGTCGGCGCGCCGGGCGGCGTACGCGCCGAGCCGAACACGCTCACCTTGCGCACGCCGCGGTACGGAGCAAAGACCTTGAAGGCGTAGCGCAGCTCGCGCAGCGAGGCGTTCAATATCTTGACATCGCCGAGGCTCGGGCCGTCGCGCAGCAGCTTCAGCGAGTTCTCGATCATCTCGGCGATCAGGCAGTCCTCCCGGCGGGAAGGATCCAGCCGGGGCAGCATCTCGAAAACCATGTTGCCGCGACGGCGGTCGCGAGCGGGTCTGGGCGGAACGTACATCGAGGGAATATTCTCCTTGTCGGCCACGTATTGTGACGGCAAACCGTCCGTGATGCGAGCTTGCCGCGCGCGCGCGGGCTCCGCTATCCTCCGCTCGATGACCGGGCCGCGCGACGTCCTGCGTACCATCCGGGACGAGCTGCAGCAGGTCTTCCTGGAGCGAACCGAGCTGATCGACGGCGCGCTGGTGGCCCTCGTCGCGGCGCAGCATGTGCTGGTGATCGGTCCGCCGGGCACCGCCAAATCGATGCTCGCCGACGAGATCTGCCGGCGGCTCGTCGGGGCGCACTACTTCCAGTGGTTGCTCACCCGCTTCACGACGCCCGAGGAGCTGTTCGGAGCGGTCAGCCTGAAGGCGCTCGAGCAGGACGACTACCGCCGGCTGACGACGCACAAGCTCCCGGAGGCGCACATCGCCTTCCTGGACGAGGTGTTCAAGGCGAGCTCGTCGATCCTGAACACGATCCTCACGCTGATCAACGAGCGCCGCTTCCACAACGGGCGCGAGGTGGCCGACGTCCCCCTGCTCACGCTGTTCGCGGCGTCCAACGAGCTGCCCGAGGACGACGAGCTCCTCGCGCTGCACGACCGGTTCCTGCTCCGCTTCGTCGTCGACTACGTGAGCGAGGACTTCCGCTTCCTGAAGCTGCTCCAGGCCCGCCCGCCGGCCACGCGCACGACGCTGTCGCTGGCCGAGCTCCAGGCGGCGCGCGCCGAGGCGGAGGCGCTCCCCGTGCCGTCCTCGGTGCTGCGCGCGATCACCGACATCCGGCGCGAGCTCGGCCGCAAGAACATCGTCGCCTCGGACCGGCGTTACGCTCAGGCGGTGGGCGTGCTTCGCGCCCGCGCCTACATCGCCGGTCGCGACGCCGTCTCCGACGAGGAGCTGCCGTTCCTGGAGCACGTGCTGTGGCGCGACCCCGCCGAGCGCGCGCAGGTTCGCGACACGATCCGCGAGCTCCTGCTCGGCTACGAGGACGAGGTCCGCGTGCTGCTCTTCCAGTCGCGCGAGCTGCGCGACTATGCCTTCCGCGAGTGGGACTCGAGCGAGCTTCGCACGCGCGCCGCGGTCGAGGCGCACACGAAGATCCGGAACATCCTCGGCAAGGTGGACGCCATCCTGGCGCAGGCGCGTACGGGAGGCCGCCCTCTCGACCGCGTCGAGGCGCTCAAGCACGAGATCCTGCAGATCCAGCAGGAGATGCTGGCGCGGCTCTGATGCCCTCCCGGCGCCGCGCGAAGCACTCGTCGCCACGCACGGTCCTCATCCCGCCGCGCGAGCACTGCTGGGTCGAGAGCGACGCCTACGACCGGAGCGCGTTCGCGGCGCTCGTGGCGGACGCGCCGTCGCTCGCCGCCGTGATCGACGCCGGAGGCCGGCTCGTCCCGCACTTCGACGCGCTCCTGGAGGACGTGTTCTCGCTCCTCTTCAAGCTCGAGCCGCGCTGGCGGGACGCGGCCGAGGTGGCGCGGGCCAGTGCGCTCAACCGCACGCTCCTCGAATCCTTCCGCGATCACCCGCTGCTCGAGCATCTGCGCGAGCGGACGCAGCTCGACGAGACCCAGGCGGGCCTCGGGACGGTGCTGATCGGTGAGCAGGTGCTGGCGCTGCTTCGCGAGGAGCGCCTCCTGCCGCGCGGCGATCTCCTCGACCTCTGGGACCTCGAGCGCCAGGAGGAGGAGGTCCGCGGTCGCGCCGCAGACCTCGAGAGCCTCGAGCGGCTGGCCGGGGAAGGCCACCCCGAGAAGACGGCGGAGGCGCGGGAGAAGATCGAGCACGCGGCCGAGGTGGCCGCGGCGCGGCTCCGGCAGAAGGCGCAGAACACGGGCCAGCGGCTCGCGGAGATGCCGGCGCGCGCGCGTGGCGCGCTGCCGGCGGCGGCGGCCGGCGTCGCGCGCCAGCTCGACGAGTCGAGCGAGGAGTCGCGCAGCTGGGGCACCGGGCTCGGTGCGGGCGGCCGCAGCTCGCCGGGCCGTCAGATCGAGCTCGGCCGGCGGCTCGCCACGAACCCGAAGCTCCGGAAGCTCGCCGCGGTGGTCGGCCGCATGCGCGAGCAGGCCCTCGCGCTGCGCAGGCGGCCGTTCGAGCGCGTCAGCGAGGAGGTGTTCGACGTCCGCCTCGGCCGCGATCTCGAGCGGCTCCTGCCGCCCGAGCTCCTGGCCCTCGGCCATCCGCTCCTCCGCCGCGATTTTGCCCGCCGGCTGCTCGAAGGGCGCCTCCTGTCCTACTCGCTGCGCGGCGCGGACGAGCGCGGGCGAGGGCCGATGATCGTCTGCCTCGACGGATCGGGCTCGATGGCGGGCGACAAGGAGATCTGGTCGAAGGCCGTCGCCCTGACGCTGCTCGAGATCGCGCGGCGCCAGCGCCGGCTCTTCCGCTTCATCTGCTTCTCCTCCGCCGAGACGCCGCTCTTCACCCTCGACCTGAACCCGCGCGAGCGACACGAGGTGCAGGAGGACCGCGCCCTCGACGTTGCCGAGTACTTCCCCGGCGGAGGCACGGACTTCGAGACGCCGCTCACGGCCGCGGTGGAGTGTCTCGCGGCCGCGCGCTACCGGCGCGGCGACGTCGTACTCATCACCGACGGCGAGTGCCGCGTCTCGCCCGAGTGGCGGGCGCACTTCATCACCGAGAAGAAGCGCCTCCAGTTCTCGCTCTTCTCGGTGCTGATCGACGTCGGCCCGAGCTCGGTCGACACGCTGCGCGAGCTCTCCGACCGCGTGACGAGCGTGTCGCAGCTCACCGACGACGCGGCCGCCGACGTCTTCGTCCGCCTCTGATGGCGGGGGCACTGGCCGGCCTCCGCGTCCTCGACCTCACCGATCAGCAGGGCGCGCTCGCCGGCAAGCTCCTCGCCGACCTCGGGGCCGACGTCGTGCTCGTCGAGCCGCCCGGCGGCGGCCCGCTCCGGACCATCCCGCCCTTCTGGCAAGGGCTTCCCGACCCGGAGCGGAGCCTCTTCTTCTGGTTCTACGGCACCAGCAAGCGTGGCATCACGCTCGACATCGCGCGGTCGTCCGGCGCCGCGCTGCTGCGCCGGCTCGCCGCCGAGGCCGACGTGCTGCTCGAGAGCGCGCCGCCCGGCCGGCTGGCCGCCCTCGGCTGCGGTCCGGAGGCGCTGCGCGCCGTGAACCCGAGGCTCGTGATCGCCTCCATCACGCCCTTCGGACAGCGTGGCCCGTACCGCGACTGGCGCGCCTCGGACACCGTCGCCGAGGCGATGGGCGGCATGCTCTTCGTGAACGGCCACCGCGGCCGTCCGCCGCTCCGCGCCCTCGGCCTCCAGGCCTATCACCAGGCGGGCGTCTTCGCGGCCGTCGGCGTCCTCGGCGCGCTCTTCGCACGCGAGCGCACCGGCCGCGGACAGGACGTCGACGTCAGTCTCCAGGCTGCGGTCGCGGGCGCGCTCGAGCACGTTCCCGGCCTCTGGCATCAGGCGGGGACGGTCGCGGCTCGCCAGGGGACCCTCCACTGGACCCGCTACTTCCGGGTGGGCCGCTGCCGCGACGGCTGGGTCATGCACTGCACGGTCGGCGACTGGACGTCGCTCGTCGAGTGGGTGAAGGCCGACGGTGTGGCCGCCGACCTCGGCGACCCCGCCTGGGAGGACGTCCGTCACCGGGCGGCGGGCGCCGAGCATCTGTTCGACGTGCTCGACGCCTGGGCCGCCCGCTACACGGTCGCGGAGCTGGTCGAAGGCGCACAGCTCCGCCGCATCCCGTACGCCGCCGTGCGACCGCCCGAGGGACTGCTGCGCGATCCCCAGCTCGCCGAGCGCGGCTTCTTCGTGCCGATCGAGCATCCCGAGCTGGGCGCGACGGTGCCGTATCCGGGGCCTCCGTTTCGCCTGACCGCCACGCCGTGGCGCATCTCGCGGCGGCCGCCGCGCCTCGGCGAGCACAACGGCGAGGTCTACGGCGAGGTCGGGATCACGGCCGCCGAGCTCTCGACGCTCCGCGCGCAGGGGATCGTCTGATGCGCCCGCTCGACGGCGTCCGCGTGCTCGACTTCACCTGGGTCGTCGCCGGCCCGGTTGCGACGCGTATCCTCGCCGACCTCGGCGCCGACGTGATCAAGGTCGAACGGCGGGGGGCCACCGACTTCGGCGACCGGAGAGGCGGCCTCTCCGGGACCCTCATGCGCGGCAAGCGGAGCGTCGTGCTGGACCTGAATCGACCCCGCGGCCTCGATCTCGCCCGCCGGCTCGTCGCCCTCTCGGACGTGGTGATCGACAACTTCAGCGCCCGCGTCATGTCGAACCTCGGCCTCGACTACGAGGAGCTCCGCCGCCTGAAGCCGGACGTCGTGTGCGTCCGCATGACCGGCTTCGGGCTCACCGGCCCCCACCGCGACCACGTGAGCTACGGTCCGACCCTCCAGGCACTCACCGGCTACACGCTCCTCATGGGCGAGCCGGGCGGACCGCCGGCGGGGTTCGGCTACTCCTACTCGGACCTCGCCGGCGGGAACCTCGGCGCGCTCGCGGTCCTCGCCGCGCTCTGGCACCGGCGCCGCACCGGGTGCGGCCAGCTCGTCGACCTGGCGCAGCTCGAGGCGGTGGCGAGCGTCGTCGGGCCGGCGCTGCTGGCCCGTGCCCTCGACGGCGGCACCTCGACGCCCACGGGCAACGCGTCGCAGGAAGCGCCGGGCGCCCCGCACGGCGTCTACCCGTGTGCCGGCGACGAGCGGTGGCTCGCGATCACGGTGTTCACCGACGAGGATTGGGGCCGCTTCGCGCACGCGCTCGGCGATCCCGAGTGGACGCGGGCGGAACGCTTCGCCACCCGCACGGGCCGGCTCGAGCACGCCGCCGAGCTCGACCGTCTGGTCGCGGCCTGGAGCCACGACCGGGTGGCGGAGCAGGCCATGGCGGTGCTGCAGGGAGCGGGGGTGGCAGCAGGCGTGGTCGCCAATGCGGAGGACCTCTGCGCCCGCGACCCGCAGCTCGCCGCCCGCGGGCACTTCGTCGAGGTGCCGACGCCCGAGGGCCGCACGGTGCGGATCGACGGCCCGCCGTTCCTGCTCTCCGAGACGCCGGCGCGCGTCGGCGGACCGGGGCCGCTCCTCGGGGAGCACACCGAGGAGGTCCTCGGTGAACTGCTTGGCCTGGCCAGCGAGGAGATCGCCGAGCTACGGGCAGCGGGAGCGGCGGGCTGAGAAGAAGACCGGGCCACCCGCGCGACGATTCGAAATCG
>VBLD01000433.1:4442-6003 GCA_005879205.1 Deltaproteobacteria bacterium | reverse complement strand
ACGCCCGGGCCGGGGCAACGTCCGGCTTCGGATGCCGGCGCGAGCCTCGACACGCTGGTCGTGCTCGGCGGTCCCGAGCCGAGCCGCTCGCGGCTCGAGGCGCGCTTGCTGCCCGACCTCGCCCGACTCCCCGGGCGGACGGTCGTGCTGCGCGGGCTGCCCGCGGGTGACGGGCCACCGTGGCCGATCGGGGACGTCGAGGCCCGGCCGCATGCGAGCCGGGACGAGCGCGACAGCCTCTTCGGCGCCGCGCGCGTGATCGTCGGTCGCTCGGGGTACTCGACGCTCATGGACGTGGCGCAGGTCGGCGCACGGGCGCTCCTCGTGCCGATGCGCGGCCAGACGGAGCAGGAGTACCTGGCGGCCCGCCTCGCCCGCAAGGGCCTCGTCCACGCCGTCGCCGAGCGGGACGTCGACCTCGCGCGCGACGTGCCGCTCGCCCGGATGCGCCCGGGGCTCGACGGCTTCGTCCACCCGGGGACCGACGCCGCCGCGCGTGCCGTCGCGGAGATCCACGCATGATCTCGGTCATCATCCCGGCGCACGACGAGGAGCGCTACGTCGGCCCGACCATCGCGGCGCTGCGTGCCGCGACGCCGTTCGAGGTCCTGGTCGTGGCCAACGCCTGCCGCGACCGGACGGCCGAGGTCGCGCGCGCGCACGGCGCACGGGTCCTCTCGACGCCCGTCCGCGGCGTGTCCAACGCCCGCAACCTCGGCGCCCGCGCGAGCCGCGGCGAGTTGCTCGTCTTCCTCGACTCCGACACGGTGCTCGCGCCCGGCGCGCTCGACGCGATCGCAGCCGCGGTCCCGGCCCGCGCCGACTACGGCACCTGCCGCATCCGTCCCGATCGAACGACCCTTCCCGCCGTCCTGACGGCCACCGTCCTCGCCTGGAGCCACCGCCTGGCGGGCACGTCGCTCGGCATCCTCTTCTGCACGCGCGCCCTCTTCGAGCGCGCAGGCGGCTTCGACGAGCGCCTGCACGCCGGCGAGGACAACGACCTGAACACTTGCTTCCGCCGTCTCCGCGCCCGGCGCATCTATCTCGGCCAGGTCGCCGCCCACACATCAATGCGCCGCTTCGAGCGTCTCGGCTACGTCCGTGTCCACCTCGCCTGGCTCCGCGGCTACTTCCGCCCGCCGCCGAAGTACGAGGTGATCCGCTAGACCGTGGCGTCCGTTCGCGAGAGAGGGGGCACCCGGCTCGGCTCCGGTCCTCGCCCCACGCGCGACTCGTAAATGCAGCGTCCCCCCGCAGCTGCACGCGCGCGCGGGGGCTGCGGAGTCGCCGCTCCGGGTGCCCCCTCTCCCGCGCCGACCGCCGCGGCGGAGCACCGCGGGGCTGCGCGCGAGAGTGCCGACGCCGTGCAGGGCGAGAAGGGGCGTCGCCGAGCCGACCTCCGCAGCTCCCGCGCGCGCCCGCAGCTGCGGGGGGACGCTACGATGTAGGAGTCGCGCGTGGGGCGAGGACCGGGAGGCGAGGTGACGTCCCTTCCCGCCTCCCCGACGCGGCCCTCACGAGAACAGCCAGCGGCGCTCCGCCGCGAGGTCGTCCATCA
>VBLD01000433.1:1855-4284 GCA_005879205.1 Deltaproteobacteria bacterium | reverse complement strand
CGAACGCCATGCCCGCGAGCAGCCAGACGAGCGCCTGGAGCGGCAGGGGGATCGCCTCGAGCCCGAGGTACTTGCGGGCGCCCGTCACCGCGGCGAGGAAGTGCATGCCGGGCGGCAGGATCATGGTGGCGTGGCTGCCGATCGTGACGAAGGGGACAATCGGCGCACTATTCGCGAAAGCAAGGCGTACGAATCCCTGCCGTCCGTGCAGCTCGACGCGGTAGCGCTCTGCGAAGGGGCGCGTCGACTCGTGCTCGCCACCCGGGAAGACGGTGACCGCGTGACCGGCGGCCAGCGCCTGGCGGGCATTCCGCCAGCTCGCGCGGATGCCGCCGATCTTCGGCACGACCACGCGCAGGAACGGCGTCGTGTACAGCCACTGGTGCGCGAGGCAGCAGGGCCGGCGCGTCGTGCCGAAGCGTCGGTACCAGGCGACGAGCAGCATGAGCAGCTCCGCGACGCCGAAGCCGCTGTGGTTGCCGACCAGCAGCGCGGCGGAGCCGGGGATGTTCTCCCAGCCCCGCACCTCCATGCGGAAGTAGCGCCGGTAGAGACCGTCGAAGGCCCGGCTCAGGATCTCGATCAGGCGATAGTCGAGCGATGCGTCGGACCAGTCGACCTGACCGAGGTCGCGCAGATGGTGGAACGCCCAGAGGACGTCGACGACCGCCGGCGGACGCCGCACGCGGCCGTCTCGCCGGACGACCTCGGTCCAGGCGGGAGCCGCGCGCCGGGCACTCATGTCTAGCCGCCGAGATACCGCGGGTTCGCCACGCGGAGCTTCTCGCGCACGGTCTCCCGCACGTGCTCGCGGACGGTGCGCCCGAACGGCTCCCGGTCTGCCTCGCCTTCCCGGATCCGTCCGACGAGCGCCTCTGTCAATCCCCGAACGCTCGCGCGCAGCTCGTCGAGTCGCGCCGGGGCCGTTCCCGGGACACCGAGGAGCCGCACCAGACGCTCCCACTCGGAGAGCAATGTCTGTTCCTCGCTCGCGATCTCTCGCTCGACGATGGCGAGGACGTTGGCCGCGACACGCGCGTGGAAACGCTTCACGCCCTCGAGCTCGGCGACGACGTCCGCTTCGAGGAAGTCGCGGACGGCGGCGAGCAGCTCCCGCGCCGTCGGACGGTCCTGCACCTCAGGGGCCCTCGGTCAGGTCGAGCAGCTCGAGCTCGGTCTCGGCCGTCCGCCGCCCGAGGCTCGCGAGCTCGACGCTCTTCACACCGGCGAGGAACGTCTGCATCTGCATGATGCAGATGATCCCCCACTTGAGGTTGCCGAACACCTCCCACCAGCGGACGGCGGCCGGATCCACCACCCCGCCTCCGGCGCGTTCGTACGCCGCAAAGAAGCGGGCGCGGTCGGAGAGTCCGCCGGCGGCCATTGCATCGGCGCCGAACCGCCACGCGCGCACGCAGAGCCAGCCGAGGTCCTCCATCGGGTCGCCGACGTGCACCATCTCCCAGTCGATCACGGCGCGCAGGCCCTCGGGGCCGAAGATGACGTTGCCCACCCGGTAGTCGCCGTGCACCAGCGTCCGGCACTTCGCCGCCGGCAGCCGAGCCGCGAGCCAGCGGAGCGCGAGCTCGAAAGCGGGGTGCGGCTCGGGGGCGAGGGCCCGGAAGAGCGACTCGTAGCGGGCCAGCTCGGTGCCGGCGGGCGACGTCTCCGCCGACGGCCGGGCGAGGAAGCCGAGGGCCAGGGCGTCGAGGTCGATGGCGTGCACGCGAACGAGGGCCGCGGCGAGCTGCTCGGGAAGCGCGGCGCGCGCCGGCGCGTACTCGGCGTCGCGCAGGAGACGGCGTGCGAGCGTCTCGCCCTCGACGTAGTCCATCACGAAGAAGGGCGCGCCCAGCACCGCCGGGTCTTCTTCGCACCAGCGGACGCGCGGCACCGGTACGCCGGCCGCCGCCGCCTCCCGCAGCAGCAGGAACTCGTGGCGCCGGCTCGTCTCGATCACGTGGCCGGGCGGGTCGCGACGGAGGACGAGGCGCTCCGTCCTTCCGTCGGCCGTCGCGAGCGCGAACAGCCACGTCTCGCGCGAGGCGCCGCCCGGCAGGCGACGGAGCGCGCTGACGCTCGCCCCGGTACCGAGCTGCCGGCCGAGGTAGGCCGCGAGGGCGGCGGCGAGGTCAGTCAAGGTGATCGAGCAGTACGAGTCGGGCGCTCATGACGTGAACCTCCAGTGTCGCGGCTCAAACTAGGCGTGCCGCGACTGCGATTTCAAGCATTCGCTTGGCAGCCCCCGCCGCGTGCGCTAGACCTCGGCTGTCATGGCTCAGCTCTCGGCAGACGATCGCCTCGCCATCGGCGAGCTGCTGGCCGCGTACTGCTACGCGATCGACCTCGGCCGCTGGGAGACCCTCCCCGGGCTCTTCACCGACGACTGCCGGCTGGACTTCGGCGAGACCATGGGCGTGCACGAGGGC
>VBLD01000433.1:1083-1800 GCA_005879205.1 Deltaproteobacteria bacterium | reverse complement strand
ATCTCCGGCGATGGCGAGCGCGCCCGCGCCGAGTCCTACGTCCTCGCCTTCGTCGGCGAGCCCGGGGATCTCAGGCAGACGACGGGCCGCTACGAGGACGAGCTCGTCAAGCGCGACGGCCGCTGGGCCATCCGCGTGCGCCGCGCCGTCATCGAGCTGCCGCCGACGTAGGGCCGCGTGAAGCCCGCGCTCGGCCTGCGGGACGTCGCCGAGAGCGAGCGCCGCTACGCCTGGCTCATCGGGCTCGCGGTCGTGACCGGCGTGCTCGGCGGGGTCGGAAACGTCGTCTTCCGCGAGGCGATCGCGGGCGCCACCTGGCTCCTGCAGGGCCGCTTCGCGCCCCTCGGACGGGCGGGGATCCCGCTCGCCCTCCTGAGCGGCGGCCTGGCTCTCCTCGCTCTCGACCGGCTCTTCCCGGGTGAGGCGCTCGGCTATGGCTTCCCCCGCTTTCTCGAGATGCTCCACCTGCACGGGGCGAGCGTGAAGCGTCGGTGGATGGTCGTGAAGACGCTCGGCGCTGCCCTCTCGCTGGGCGCTGGAGCGGCGGTCGGCCGCGAAGGACCCATCGCGCAGATCGGCGGCTCGATCGGCGCCGCGGTCGCACGCCTCGGACGCCTTGCCACCGCAGAGCGCAAGGTGCTGATCGCGTGCGGCGCCGGCGCGGGTATCGCCACCACCTTCAACGCGCCGCTCGGTGGGCTCCTCTTTGCGCAGGAG
>VBLD01000433.1:407-1037 GCA_005879205.1 Deltaproteobacteria bacterium | reverse complement strand
ACGACGGCCGTGGTCGCGGCGCGCGGGCTCTTCGGCAACGAGCCGGTCTTCCACGTGATGCCGTTCCAGATCGACAGCTACTGGGAATGTCTCACCTACGGTGTGCTGGGCATCGTGATCGGGCTCCTCGCCGTCGCCTACGCCCGCTTCTTCCACGCGGTGGCTGCGCGGCTGCGTCGGAGCTCGCTGCCGCGCGCCGTCGTTCTCCTCGTCGGCCTCGCGGGCGTCGGGCTCCTCGACGTGATGGTTCCCGAGAACGTCTCCGACGGGTATCCCGTCGTCGACCAGGCGCTCGCGGGCCGCCTGGCGCCGGGCCACATGGCGGTGCTGGCCGCCGCGAAGGCCGTCGGCAGCAGCCTCTCGCTCGGCTGCGGCGCGCCGGGCGGCGTCTTCGGGCCCATTTTCTTCATCGGGGCGATGATCGGGGGCGCCTTCCGGGGGGTGTCGGCGTTCTTCCTGCCGGCGCTCACCGGTCCGCGCGGGTCGTACGCGCTCGTCGGCCTGGGCGCCTTCCTCGCCGCCACCACGCACGCCCCGCTCACCGCGATCTTCCTGCTCTTCGAGATGACCCGGAACTACACGGTGACCGTCCCCGCGCTCATCACCGCGATCGTCGGGCTGATGATCGCG
>VBLD01000433.1:0-374 GCA_005879205.1 Deltaproteobacteria bacterium | reverse complement strand
AGAGCCTGCACGCCACGACCGACCGCCAGGTGCTCGACCAGATCCCGGTCGCCGCTGTCTACCGCCGCGAGGCGGAGACGATCCCGGAGCGCGCCACGCTTCCCGAGGTGCTGCGCATCGTCGCGGGCAGCCGGAGCGCCACCTTCCCGGTGGTGAGCGACGCGGGCGAGCTGGTGGGGCTGCTCGCCTTCGGGGCGCTGCGCGCCTTGCTCCTCGAGGAGAACCTCGGCCCGCTGGTCGTCGCCCGCGATCTCTGCGAACCCCACTTCGCCAAGCTCAGCCCGGAGGCGAGCCTCGGCGAGGCGTTCCGGCTGCTCGAGGGCGAGGGCGTCGAGGACCTCCCCGTCGTCGCGCCCGAGAACCCGGGCCGGCTG
>VBLD01000436.1:3768-4120 GCA_005879205.1 Deltaproteobacteria bacterium | reverse complement strand
CACGAGCATGGCTCGGGACACGGCCCGCGAGGTCGACCGGATCTGCGCGAGCTGGGCTCTCCTCGGCCCCGTGCTCGACGACGAGGCGCGTGCGCTCGCCGAGCGCTTCGCGCGGGCCCGCGATCGGGCCATGGCGAAGTAGATCGCGCGCGGCCACCGAGGGCGCCGCCCGACGCCCCGGCGCGGGGCTTGCCGATCGGTCGGCACGCAAACCCTCGGCTGCCCGGCCAGCGGCGCTCCCTGATCCAGAAGTCCTCCCACAGGCGCGCGGTTGCCGGGTCGCCGAGCTCTCGAGCTCGCTGCGGCATGGCGGTTGCGATCAGTGACGAGGCAATGTCGCGAATCATTCGAA
>VBLD01000436.1:0-3664 GCA_005879205.1 Deltaproteobacteria bacterium | reverse complement strand
CGAGATCAACATCCCGGTGATCTCGATCATCTGGCAGTTCACCGGGCTCTCGCCGAACGAGGTCGAGGGCGCATGGTCACCATCTCCGAGCGCGCGATGACCACGACCGTCAACAGCATCGAGCACATCGAGTCGCAGTCGCTCTCCGGCGTCGGGCTGATCCGCGTCTTCTTCCACCCCGAAGCGAGCATCACATTCTGCGCGTCCTCGGAGAGACGAACTGGATGCTCGGTGGTGCGCGGGGCGCCGCCGCCCGGCTCGGAATGAAGCGCACGACGCTGCAGTCGTTGATGAGGAGGCTCGGGATCAGCAGGCCGCGGGCCGCGTAATCGTGGCACCGTGCCTACTGCCGAGAGATCGGAAGAAAGCCGGCTGAGCCGGCGAGGAGGTCACATGCCGTCCGTTCCGCTGACCGACCGCCCGGCCTGGAAGGCCCTCCGCGAGCATCACGCGACGATCCGCCACGTCCACCTGCGCCAGCTCTTCGCCGACGACCCGCGTCGCGGCGAGCGCCTGACGGCCGAGGGCGTGGGCCTGTACCTCGACTACTCGAAGCACCGCGTGATCGACGAGACGCTCCGCCTCCTCGTCCGCCTCGCCGAGGAGGTCGGGCTCCGCGAGCGCATCGACGCCATGTTTCGCGGCGAGAAGATCAACGTCACCGAGAACCGCGCGGTCCTCCACGTGGCGCTCCGGGCGCCACGCGGCCAGTCGATCGTCGTCGACGGCGAGGACGTGGTTCCGGCGGTGCACGCGGTGCTCGATCGTATGACGGACTTCACGACCCGCGTGCGAGACGGTCGCTGGACGGGCCACACCGGGAAGCGGATCCGCAACGTCGTCAACGTCGGGATCGGGGGCTCCGACCTCGGGCCCGTGATGGCCTACGAGGCGCTTCGCCACTACAGCGCCCGCGACATGACGTTCCGCTTCGTCTCGAACGTCGACGGCACCGACTTCGTCGAGGCGACGCGCGACCTCGACCCGGCGGAGACGCTGTTCATCGTGTCGTCGAAGACCTTCACGACGCTCGAGACGATGACGAACGCGCGGAGCGCACGGGAGTGGACGCTCCGTGCGCTCGGCGACGAGCGGGCGGTCGCGAAGCACTTCGTCGCGGTGTCGACCAACGCCGCCGAGGTCCAGAAGTTCGGCATCGACACGGCCAACATGTTCGGCTTCTGGGACTGGGTCGGCGGCCGCTACTCGATGGACTCGGCGATCGGCCTCTCGACCATGCTCGCGATCGGCCCCGAGCACTTCCGGGCGATGCTCGCCGGCTTCCACGCCATGGACGAGCACTTCCGGTCCGCGCCGTTCGACCGGAACCTTCCCGTCCTCCTCGGTCTCCTGACCGTCTGGTACCGCGACTTCTTCGGCGCCCAGACGCTCGGCGTGATGCCGTACGAGCAGTACCTGAAGCGCTTCCCCGCTTACCTCCAGCAGCTCACCATGGAATCGAACGGAAAGCACGTCACGCTCGAGGGCGCCGCGGTCGACTACGACACCGGGCCGATCGTCTGGGGCGAGCCGGGCACGAACGGGCAGCACTCCTTCTACCAGCTGATCCACCAGAGCACGACGCTCGTCCCCTGCGACTTCATCGCTTTCCACCGGACCCTCAACCCGCTCGGCCGGCACCACGACCTCTTGCTCGCGAACGTCCTCGCCCAGGCCGAGGCGCTCGCCTTCGGGAAGACGGCCGACGAGGTGCGGGCCGAGGGAACGCCCGAGCGGCTCGTGCCGCACCGGACCTTCGAGGGCAACCGGCCGACGTCGATTATCCTCGCCGACCGGCTGACGCCTGAGACGCTCGGTACGCTGGTCGCGCTCTACGAGCACAGCGTCTTCACGCAGGGCGTGATCTGGCACATCGACTCGTTCGATCAGTGGGGCGTCGAGCTGGGGAAGCAACTCGCGCAGCGGATCATCCCCGAGCTCGAGAGCACCACGGAGCCGCCGCTGGGGCACGACAGCTCGACGAACGCGCTCATCCGCCGCCATCGCCGGCGACGCACGGAGAAATCATGAAACGGCTGGCGATCAGCCGCCCCATATGACTCGGCTTTGCCGAACTACGGGCGCTCGAGGTAGGCGTGAAGGACCCCCACGGCGCCGGCATCGGTGTGACTTGGCCTGCGGGCTTCCTTGTGGGCCACAGTCCTACGGACCGTCCCAGTAGCAGTATTGAGGAGCGTAGTAAGGTGAATACGGTCTCGTATGTTCGTAGCGGGTCTCGCAGTCGGGTCTCGCGGGAGTAGCGGACGTTCGGGTCGAGGGGCGCAATGTCGGCCAGGTGCGCCCGCAGGTCGGGTGGAAACTGGGACCACAGCCCGATCCGATGCGAGAGGTTGACGATTCTGTGGGTCTCAAAGGACGGGGGTAGGAAACCGTAGTGCTCAACTATCACCGCCTTCACCGCGTACTCGGCCGACATGAACAGGACGCCCGCGCCGGTGACATCCATCGAGGAGATGTCGTTGAATCGGCTTTGGGCAGCACCGAAGGTGCCCCGGCTCTCGTTCAACCAGCTCGCCGTTTCGGGTTGCACCCGCACCGGACCTTCGAGGGCAACCGGCCGACGTCGATTATCCTCGCCGACCGGCTGACGCCTGAGACGCTCGGTACGCTGGTCGCGCTCTACGAGCACAGCGTCTTCACGCAGGGCGTGATCTGGCACATCGACTCGTTCGATCAGTGGGGCGTCGAGCTGGGGAAGCAACTCGCGCAGCGGATCATCCCCGAGCTCGAGAGCACCACGGAGCCGCCGCTGGGGCACGACAGCTCGACGAACGCGCTCATCCGCCGCCATCGCCGGCGACGCACGGAGAAATCATGAAACGGCTGGCGATCAGCCGCCCCATATGACTCGGCTTTGCCGAACTACGGGCGCTCGAGGTAGGCGTGAAGGACCCCCACGGCGCCGGCATCGGTGTGACTTGGCCTGCGGGCTTCCTTGTGGGCCACAGTCCTACGGACCGTCCCAGTAGCAGTATTGAGGAGCGTAGTAAGGTGAATACGGTCTCGTATGTTCGTAGCGGGTCTCGCAGTCGGGTCTCGCGGGAGTAGCGGACGTTCGGGTCGAGGGGCGCAATGTCGGCCAGGTGCGCCCGCAGGTCGGGTGGAAACTGGGACCACAGCCCGATCCGATGCGAGAGGTTGACGATTCTGTGGGTCTCAAAGGACGGGGGTAGGAAACCGTAGTGCTCAACTATCACCGCCTTCACCGCGTACTCGGCCGACATGAACAGGACGCCCGCGCCGGTGACATCCATCGAGGAGATGTCGTTGAATCGGCTTTGGGCAGCACCGAAGGTGCCCCGGCTCTCGTTCAACCAGCTCGCCGTTTCGGGTTGCACCGTCGCCGGACCTTCTTCCGATCAGCTTGGGCGGTGGCGGGCGGGTCGTCAACTGCGTCATACCCGCCGGGGGCCATCGATGCTGCTTTCGATTCGGCAGACGCCGTCAGCGGCCTCCGGGTCGCTCGAAGGCCCCGCGTCCTGGGCGGTAGCCTGCTTGCGGAGCGTCATCACGAGCGCGCCGTCGGTGTCGTAGTCGGCGCTCGCCCCCTCCTCAACCACCCCCGCGAATGCCCGAACGCCCCGCTCCTCCACCCCCGGCGCTCTATCGCGTGCGGCCAAGGGCGGCGCAAGGGCCGGAAGTT
>VBLD01000125.1 GCA_005879205.1 Deltaproteobacteria bacterium | reverse complement strand
CGCAAGGAACTGCGGCGCGCGGCCGAACAGCGACATCCCTAACCACGCCGCCATGTAGTTGGTCGGCATGCGGAATACGCCGGCGAAGAAGGCGCTGTACACCGCCGCATACGCGGCGAGCGCGACCAGACCCCAGACTCGGCCGGTGCGCGAGCGCAGACAGGGACTGAGCAACGGCAGCAACAGATAGAACTGGGCCTCGGTGCAGAGGCTCCACCACACGGCACTCCACGGCGTCAGTGGCGTCGCCAGCGCGTTGAGGAAGAGCAGGTACGGCAGCCCTCGGGTCAGGTCGCCGGGGCCGCGCGCGCACACCACGGTTCCGACGGCGACGGCGGAATAGTACAGGGGCAGGATGCGCAGCGCGCGGCGTGCGAAGTAGCCGCGCGTGTTGAGCCTGCGCCCCTGCGCCGCGGCGGTGAAGAACGGTAACGACAGCAAGAAGCTGCTCAGTACGAAGAAGAGGTCCACGCCGCTGTGACCGGCTCGCACGAATGCCAGCCAGAGCGGGACGGCGCTTGTGGGTGGGCCGAACGGCGCGTGGAGGTTCGCGTCGATGTGAAAGGTCAGGACCAAAAGCATGGCGAGTCCGCGGAGCGATTCGAGCTCGGGCAAGTACGATGTCGAGATGGCAACGCCCACCGGACGAGGCGCGGGGACGGATGATTCGTCCGATTTCAATCGGGTGGCACCGTAGGCGATCAGCTGGCGGTTTGCCCAGCGAGCCAGGAACCAAGTCTCCCGCAGGCGGGAAGGGGCGGCGTGGAGTGGCGCAGCCAGAATCTGATGCCGGGGGTTACGTGAACTCCGGCGCCTAGTGGCCTCGTCCAGATACCGCAAATACGGCAGCGAAGCACACGACTATGGTATAGGCCGACCTACGACACGGCCTGCGCCGGAGCGACATCGGCGCTGCCTCGGACCCCACCGCGCGAGCGACGACCGTGACCCTCTTGCACGACCCGACCAGCGACCCGATGAGAGACCGCGCGCCCACGGCCGTGCACCCGTTGATCGTCGTGCCGTTGCTGGCGGCGGCGGCCGTCTACTACCCGATCGTGCACAACTACTTTCGCGAGGACGACTTCGTAAACCTGTACTTCATCGAGAACTACAGTCCGGCGAGGTTCCTCATCACGGTGTGGGCGGAGCATTCGTTGGTGACCCGGAACGCGATCTGGTGGGTGCTCCACGCGTTCGTCGGCACGCATCCGCAGCCATACTTCGTGCTGACGTTTCTCACCCACCTGGCCGCCGTCGGCATGCTGTTCGAGGCACTCCGCCGGCTCACCGGAAGCGCGACCACCGCCTGCCTCGCGGCGTCGCTCTGGGGCACCGCAGCCGTCCACGAAGAGGCGATCGGATGGTTCTCGGTGTACGGGCAGTTGGTGGGAACGGTCATCGTCACCTGGATGCTGCTCAGGCTCGCCGACATCCGCGATGGGGACGGCTTCGGCGGCCGGGCCATGTTCGGGTGGAGCCTCCTCGTGCTGATGGTCGTCACGAGCTTCGGCGTCGGTCTCGGCATCGTCTTCGCGTTGCCCGCGATCGCGTTCGTCCTCCTGCCCAGGTCGGCACCGTGGATTCGTCTCGTGATGATGTTCGCCGTGATGGCCGTGGTGTCGTTTCTTCTCTACTCGAACCTGATCGCGCTCAACTGGAAACTCTACGGTCCGTTCCCGCATCTGCCGATCACGGCCGCGCTGTCCGTGCCGCGCGCGCTCTTCAAACTCCTCGGCTTGCTCGCGGGCAATGGCATCGTCGCGCTGCATGCCGGTCCCTTCGCGAAGCGCGTCCCCGAGCTCGGTTGGACGTGGCGCGTTCTGGTGGGGGCATGGGTATTCCTCGTGCTGGTCACCTTCGTGCGGGCGCCGGGATCGCATAGACGCGTGATGCTCGCCGGTCTGGCACTCGCCTTCGCCTGCTATGCAGCGCTCGCCGGCGGCCGGGCCCCCTACTTCGCGAACGGCATACAGTTCCAGCACGAGGCGCGCTACCAGTATGCCGCGACGATCGGGCTCGCGACGATGACGTGCGTCGTCCTCGCACGGGTCGGTGCGCGCCTTCGCCCGAGTTCGGCGCGCTCCATGGTCGGTCTCGTCGCACTCGTGGCCGCGATGGTCCTCGGCGAGCGTTTCTTCGCGCCGCCGATCAATCATCACGTCTCGGAGCGGCTGGAGACGGAGTCCGTGATCGGGGCGATTCGCGCGGAGGTGGCCAAGGCGCCGGCGGGAGCCGACGTCTACATCGAGAACAAGCGCTTCGGAGGCGTCGGGCCTCTGTTGAGCACGGTGGGAATGCCGTGGTTTCCCGGCTGGGCGGCCGTGTTCGCGATCTTCTTTCCCGACGACACGGTCGACGGCAGGCGCGTGCACTTCGTGACCGACCCGGCGATCGTGAAAGCGGGAGAGCAGGGACGGCGGAGTGCTCACCTGCTCGTACCGCGGGACTCCCGCGGCGCAGGCGCAACGCCTCTCGCGCACTGACGGAAGAGCTGCCGACGCTGGACCACGGACGGCTGCGGGCGATCCTTCGCAAACGGGTGCAAGACGGAGTGCTGCTGCGCCTGATCGGCAAGTGGCTGCACCCGGGCGTGATGGGCCGCGCGCTGAGCCGCCGCGGCTCAGAACGCCTGGTAGATGAAGACGTGAGGCTCGATCGGCACGTAGAGCACGAGCGCCGTGATGGCGAGCGCGTAGACGAGCGCGCGCAGGATGATCGCGCCGATCGATGGCCGATCAGCCTCGGAGGGCACGAAGGATCTCCTCGGCGAGAGGCTCCTGGAACCCGCTCAGATCGGGCATCAGGTGAAGCAGGTCGTAGAAGGCCTCCGCCGGCATCCAGCGCCGCCCGTCGACGACCCGGATCCCTTGTCGCGCGGCGACGGCGCGGACGGCGTCTGCCACCCGATCGGAGAAGCCGGGCGAGTGGTACTCGCCCGCTGTGTCGAGGTCGAGGAGCGGGTTCTCCGGCAGAAGGAGCACGAAGGCCGCCGTCCGTTGGCGCCGGAGGCGTCCGAGCAGCGCGTCGAGGACCTCGAGGGCACGCGCGTCCGGCCGCGCGTCGCCGGCGACCCGCGGCCGCCACGGCAGCAGGGGATGCCCGACCAGGACGTAGTCGAGGAACGCGGGCAGGCTCGGATGCTCTCGCCATGCGCGATAGGCTGCTTCCACCTCCGGGGCCTGCGCGGTCCTGAAGTAGTCGAATACCTCGCGGCTGGAGGAGAAGTGGTCGGGGAGCGGCCGGCCGGCAGGCGTTCCGGGGAAGATGCGGTCCGCGAGCGCCGCCCGGGCAAACTCGTGAAACCGGTAGAGCGGCCAGACGGTGCGCAGCCACCGGTCGAGCCGCTCCGCCTGGCTCGCCGGTGGCAGCGGCCCGTCGCGCCAGCCGACGCTCAGCAGGCGGGCCGGCCAGTGCTGTAGCTCGCCGTCGGCCGTGGGCACGAGCTCCTGTCCTCCGATGGCGAGCACCACGACCGACGGCGCCTGGCGGTCGAGGTGCCGCGAGATGACCTCCATGTCGCCGATGAGCGCGCCGAAGACCGCGAGCGTGTCGACCCGGACGTCGAGCTCCGGCGCCCGCCGCCGGAGCTGCCGCTCCACGTACGGCTCGTGCGCCGCGAACCACAGACGCGAGTCGCCGAGGAGCGCCACCCGGACGCGCGCCGGACGCTCGGGCGCGTAGAGCTTGCGCGCCGTCTTGTAGGTCTCGGCGAGCTGCACGAGCCGGAGGTCGTGCGTATTCTCGTACGAGGTCGGGCCCCACAGCAGCGGCGTGCGGGTGATGGCGACGTCGATGGGAACGAGGAAGAGAAGCGCGAGCCCCCACGTCAGCGGCGATCCGGCCGCACCACGATTTGTCGACACGGCCGACGCGTAACGGCACGCTCCACGACCTGTCAAGGCGCGGCTGGTTTGCTCCTCGAATGAAACTGTCTTACGTATCGACCGTGAACGTCACTCGGCTGCCCGCGAGTCCCGTTCCCGGCACGCTCCTCGACCGCGTCGAGACCCTCACCGACGCGATCGCCACGCTCGCCACCGGCTTCCCCGATCACCCGTGTCTCGTGGTTCTCGACCGTGATCGCCGGGAGCGTTTCCTCACGCTCGGCACGCTCTGGCGGGCGGCAGGCCAGGTCGGAGCTGCCCTCGTCGCCCGAGGACTCCGGCCAGGCCGTTTCGTGCTGCTCGCCCTTCCCACCGGACCGGAGCTGCTGGCCGCGTATTTCGGCGTGATGCGCGCGGGCGGCATCCCGGGGCTCATCGCGCCCCCCTCCAACCGCTTCGCGGATCGCCACGTCTACGCGGCGTACCTGAGCGCGCTCGCCCGGCAGGCCGAGGCGCACTCGCTCTACTGCGATGCCGCAGTGGCGGAGGCATTTCAGGCCGATGTCTCGGCTCTCCCCGACGTGACCATGCTGACACCGGCAGACGTTGCTCGCAGCGAAGCCGCGCCACCGCCGTTGACCGCCGCGCCCGACGACGTCGCCACGGTGCAATACTCGTCGGGCTCTACCGGCATCCAGAAGGGCGTGCTCCTCTCGCATCGCGCGATCCTCGCCAACATCGCCGCAACCCGCGACGCGTTCGACCTCACGTCGACCGACGTGAGCGTCAACTGGATTCCGCTCTACCACGACATGGGGCTCATCGATGCCTTCCTGATGCCCGTCCTCGGCGGCACGCCCGCCGTGCTCATCCCGACCATGGACTTCATGCGCGAGCCGGCGCTCTGGCTGTGGGCCCTCCACCGCTACCGCGGCGCCTTCTCGATCGCCCCCAACTTCGCCTACGCGCTCTGCGCGCGGCGCCTACCGGACGCGGAGCTCGTCAGCCTCGATCTCTACTGCTGGCGAGTCGCCGCCAATGGCTCGGAGCCCGCGCTCGCCTCCACCATCGAGGACTTCACCCGGCGCTTCTCCGCGTACGGGTTCAGGCGCGAGGCGATGACCCCCACGTGGGGGCTGGCGGAGAACGTCTGCATCGCCACGGTCCACGCACCGGACGAACCGCCGCTCATCGAGACCGTCGACCGTGATGCGCTCGCGACGGAGAACGTCGCACGACCGAGACGCGGCGGCGGGCTCGCCTCGGTCTCCGTCGGACGGGCCATCCCGGGCTGCACGCTGCAGATCCGGGACGCGGACCGCCGTCCGCTTCCCGACCGCCACGTGGGCGAGATCTGGGTCCGGTCGACCTCGCTCTTCCTCGGCTACCATCACGATGCCGAGCTCACGGCGCGCATCCTCGTCGACGGTTGGCTCGATACCGGCGACCGGGGGTACCTGGCGGATGGCCACCTGCACTTCGTCTCGCGCGAGAAGGATCTCATCGTGATCGGCGGCGAGAAGTATGCGCCGCACGACCTGGAGACCATCATCAACCGCGTTCCCGGTGTGCGCGAAGGATGCACGGCGGTGTTCGGCGTCCTGAACGAGGTCCGCGGCACGGAGGACATCGCCGCGGTCGTCGAAACGCGCGAAACCGACGTGGCGACACTGACCCGTCTGGAGGACACGATCCGCGCCGAAATCACCCGGGCGACGGGGCTCGGCCTCCGCCACGTGATCCTCGTCCCGCCGGGCGGTGTCGAGAAGACGACGAGCGGCAAGCTCGCACGGAGCGCGACGCAGCGTCGCTACGCCGACCGCCTCATGGACTGAGCGACGCCCGCCTTCGTGACCACGAGCATTCGTGACCTGGAGAGCGTGATCCGCCGGTTCCTCGGCTCCGAGCTCGGCGTGGACGACGCCGCCCTCGACACGCCGCTCGTCGCGGCGGGTCTCGTCGACTCGGTCGGCCTGGTCCGGCTCGCGACACTCGTCGAGCGGCAGACCGGCATCCGCATCCCCGACCGCGACATCACGCCGGAGAAATTCGGCTCGATCGAGAGGATCCTCGCCTACGTGAGTGCGAAGACCAGGCCCTGAGGAACTGCGCGAAATCGTGCACGATCACGCGGCGCTCGCATGCTGACGGCTCTGGTGGCCGCGCTGGTCCTGGCAGCGCCCTACTGGCTTTTCGTGCCGGCTCGTCTTCGCCAGCCCGCGGTCGCGGGCGCGAGCCTGGCGGCGCTCGCGACCTTCGACCTCCGGGTGGCGCTGGTCGTTCTCGCCGTGGCCGGCGGGGTGTTCGGGCAGATGCGGCTCGCCGGCCGGGGCCGTCAGGGCGTTTCCGTGGCGTTTGCGCTCCTGGGTCTCTGCGCGCTGGCTCTGCTGTTCGTCTGGAACAAGCGCGCGGCGCCGGGTAGCGGGCCGCTGCCATCCCAGCCGGGCGTCGCTCTCCTCGGGACCTCCTACCTCGTCCTGAAGGCGGCGGGTCTCCTGATCGAGACGGCGCGGGAGCCCGCTTACCGCGGCAGCTTCGCCGAGGTCCTCGGCTGGCTCGTGTTCCTGCCGACCTTCCCGAGCGGGCCGATGGAGGACTTCGAGCACTTCCGGACCCAGCGCCCGGCCTTCGACCAGGTACGGGTATTCGGCGGGCTCGAGCGGATCCTCATCGGGCTGCTGAAGGCGATCGTCGGCGCCGAGCAGCTCGGGCGGTGGGCGGCCCCGATCGTCGCGTCGCCGCACGAGCACGGAGCCGGTATGCTCCTCCTCGCGCTCTACGCCGTCACCGTACGCTTCTACCTCGACTTCTCGGGCTTCAGCGACGTCGCCATCGGACTCGGCGCGCTCTTCGGCTACGAGATCGAGGAGAACTTCGACCACCCCTTGGTGCGCCGCAACCTCACCCAGCTCTGGCAGCGCTGGCACATGACGCTCACCCGCTGGCTGCGCCTGTATCTGTTCGTGCCGGTCACCCGTGCGCTAATGCGGCACGACGTCGGCGACCGCCCGGCGGCGGCCACGGGCCAGCTCGCCGCCATGATCTTCTGCGGCCTGTGGCACGGGCTGCAGTGGAACTTCGTGGTCTGGGGGCTGCTGAACGGCCTCGGTCTGGTATGGGTTGGCATCCTCGCCCGCGACCTCGGTCGACGGCTTCCAGGGACCGTCGTCCGGTGGTGGCGGCAGAGCGTCGTCGCCTACACGATCAGCATGGCGCTCACGTTCAACGTCTTTGCGCTGTTCGTGATCTTCGTGGTCACCGACGTGCCGGGCGCTGTCGCGTACCTCCGTCGTCTGGTCGGAGCGTGATCGTGAGCACGACGCCGCAGGCGAGATCGTTGCGGCTGGCTGGTCCGGCGATCGCGCTGCTGACGGTGGTCGTCACGGTCCTCGCGCTCGAGATCGGCTTTCGGCTCGCGGGCTTCGACTTCGAGTTCAAGGCGCGCGCCTTCAACAAGATCCCCATCTTCCTGCGGCAACCCGTCGTACCGGTCGGACCGGCGTTCTTCCGACGGCCGGGGCCGGATCGCTGGCAGGGGCAGGTGCTCGAGACGGCGTACCGGATGAACGGCGGAGTCGACGGTGCCTACCGCGACGAGCCGGTCGTCTTGGTCACGTACGACAGCCTGGGATTCCGCAATCCGCCCGACCTGCACGACTGGGAGATCGCCGTGGCGGGCGATTCGTTCACGGAGCTCGGCTTCCTTTCGTACGAGGACCTCTTCACCACACGCCTCGGGAATCTCCTGAAGCTCCGGGTGAAGAACCTCGGGGTCAGCTACACCTCGACCTTCACGCAGACCTTCTACTTGAAAGCGTACGGCAAGTCCGCGAGCACCACCGATGCCGTCGTCGTCTTCTTCGAGGGCAACGACGTGCTCGAGATGGCCTTCGAGCATCAGCGCCTGGAGAATGCGGCGCGGCCGGACGCGGCGGGCCGGGCCGATCCGGGCCCGTCCCGTCTCGAAACCCTGCCGAAGCAATCCTCGTTGTTGAAGGCGGCGTACCGGTTGCTCACGCGAGCGCGTCCGAACGTTCGCCAAGCCGCTCCGAATGCCGAGGCCATGACCCACGCAAACGCGTACTTCCACTCGGGAGCCACGCAGGTGGCCGTCACGCTCGACTATGCTCCGGGCACCCGCGAGCTCCCCGCGGAGGCCAAGTCGATCCTCGCCGATGCGATCCACGGCTGGGGCGAGACGGCGCGCGCGCTCGGCCTGCGCCCCTGGCTGGCCTACATGCCCTGCAAGCGGCGCGTGCTCGACGGCCACCTGACGTCGCTCGACGGCCAGTCCCTGCCAATCCTCGGGTCCGACCTCCCGGAACTCGTGCGAACGCTCACGACCGACGCTGGCGTCCGCTTCGTCGACCTGACTGCAACGCTCCGGCGCGAAACCGACGTCGGCGGGCTCACGTACAACCCGATCGCGGACACCCACCTGAACCGGCTCGGGTCGCTGACCGTCGGCGATGCGCTCGCCGACGCGCTCAGGCCCGTGCTCGGGGTTACGCCTCCCTAGGGCTAGCTCGCCTTCCGCAGCCGCAAGGCCTACGCGGGATCCGAAAACGGTCGTCGCGCAGAATCGCGCGCTTGTACGTGCCTGGGAAGAGCAACCCAACCCTGAAGAGCCTCAAACGGCTTTCGGAGGTTCTCGGCCTCGAAATAAGCCTGCGGGCGGCTTGACGGATGGTGGTCCAGGGGGCCCCCCGCGCGATTTTCCGTTGACACCTCTCGAGCCCTCGGGTTACCGTGACGGGGGTTTCTCTCGCGGGTGACCGCACCGTGGCACGCGTCGCACTAATAAAGCCTTTCACGGGCCTCAATCTGGGTGTCTCCCAGC
>VBLD01000124.1:20181-27551 GCA_005879205.1 Deltaproteobacteria bacterium | reverse complement strand
TTGTCGACGGCAACCGAGGGCGTGCTCGTGTAGACGAGACGGGAGACGCCCGCGCTCAGACAGGCGGCGAAGACTACCCGCGTACCGAGGACATTCGTCCTCTCGAAGTCACGCGCCGGTCCCCAGGGCGATACCTCGGCGGCCAAGTGGAAAACGACATCGCAACCACTGCAGGCGGCTGTGACGGCCCCGGCGTCCGCGACGTCGGCTTGCACAATCGGAACGCCCTGCGCCTCAAGGGCCGGGTAGATCCGGCGACACAACACGACTACCTCGTGACCGGCCACGCGGAGGAGATCGACCAGCTTTAGACCCAGGAACCCACCCCCGCCTGTAACAAGTGCCCTCATGACCGGCGCCGCATGCGCTTCTCCGCCCAGACCGCCAGCTCCTCGCGCCGGATCTTCGCGTTGTGGCGCGTATCTGTCGGGAAGCGGCGATGGAAGAGTACCGTCTCTATCGAGGAGGCGCGAGGATGGGCATGGGCAATGGCTAGAAGCTCCTGCCGAACGTGCTCACGATCCGAACGGCGGCTTCGTCCGGCGAGTTCTCCGATCAGCACCGGACGCTGACGTGGCCGCGGGCCGATCCCGACGAGGGCCGTCCGGCGGACAGCGCGATGCTCGTTGAAGAGTGCTTCGATCTGATCGGGAAACAGGGGGCCTCCTGAGGTCTCGACCCGCTGGCTCTTGCGCGCACAAAGCCAAAGCCTTTCGCTGCTGTCGAGGTAGCCTAGGTCGCCCGTCCGGTGCCAGATGCAATCCTCGTCCTGGATTTTTGCCGCCGCGTTGGCGCGCTCCGGCGCCAAGTACCCGCGGCTCACGACCGCACCCTTCACGATGACCTCGCCTACCGTTCCCACCGGCACTTCCAGTTCGGCGCTCCACCGGGGCAGCGGCTCGTCGGTCACGTGGATGATCCGCAGACTGACTCCTGGCACAGCGCGCCCCACGCATATCCCACCACCGGCACGGGTGTGCGCACCCGCCTCATGTATGAGCTCATCGCTCGCAATCGAGGTGAGGGGGAGCCCCTCCGTCGCCCCATACGGCGTGTACACATCGCCTGCCGGTACGAGTTCTTTGAGTTCCCGCACGAGGCGGACAGACGCGGGGGCGCCGGCCACGAGCACCCGGCGGAGCGAAGAGAAGCGGAGGCCCCGTTGGCGGCAGTAAGGTACGATTCTCTCCCAGAGATCAGGCGACCCGAAGGCGTTCGTCGCGCCATGGTCGACGATGGCTTCCGCAATCAGCGAAGGTTCCACGCGTGCGGGGTGCGCGAAGTCCATATCCGGCAAGACGACTGTCATGCCGTGGGCTAGTGACAGCATCGAGAGAAACGGCAGCGTTGAGAGATCGATCTCCCCGGGCGCGATCGCGTACTGGTCGACTAGCGCCCGGACCTGCCCGAACAGCATGCCGTGGTGGAAGNNNCCGGAGGTGAAGGCAATCAGCGCAAGGTCCTCCTCGTCCGCCACCGCAACGGGGAACGGACTGTCGGGCGTGCGCGCTGTGTCCTGGTCAATGCTGCGGCCCGTGAGAAAACAGCGGCCGACCACCGCGCTGACGTCCACCGAGTGAAACGCCGACGGGCTGAGCAACCGCAGCGCATGCGCGCGCGGGATTCCGAGGAAGCCGCGCGGCCGCACCTGCCCGATGCAACGGACGAGAGCACGCCGTCCCATGCCGGGATCGATGAGGACAGGGATCGCCCCCATTTTGAGGAGGGCGATCACAATGGTCAGGAGCTTGCCGGGCGGGTGCACGAGCACGATGACCCGATCCGCTGCGGCCAGGCCTCGTGCGTGTAACGCGTGCGCATAGCGATCGGTCAACCGATTCAGTTCGTCGAAAGTCAAGGTGGCGTAGAGGCGTTTCCCGGCCGGCCAAACGACCGCGGGCTGGGAGGGTCGCTTGCTGGCCTGGTGGACGAGGAGGGACGCGATATTGAACGTCACGAAGCCGCGGGCGACACAGGCGGAACCGAGCTGCGTCGGGGAAAGCCCATCACCAGACGAGGGTGAGCGCCGCCACGCTGATGCCAGCACACGAGCTCAGGACGAGAACCTTCGCTCCCGGAGCAAGGGCGCCTGCAGCTTGCGCCTCGACCATGGCCGCCGGAATACTGAGCGTGGTCGTGTTCCCGAGGCGCTCGACCGTGCTCCAAAGCTTCGTCGCGATCGTACGGCCTTCCGGGAGCCGGGCCAGTCCCGTCTCGGCGTAGCGGCCCGAGGCCTCGTGGCAGAACGCGACATCGAGCTCACTGTATGTCCATCCAGTCCGGGTCATCACTTCTTCGAGAGCAGCGGGCACGAGAGCGAAGACGGCGCTGAATAGCCGAACGCCGTCGCACGAGAAGCGTGGGTCGACGACCCCGTCGCAACGTGGGCACGGCTCGGCCGGATGTGAACGGCCCCCGAGTGCAAGGCGCCACTTGCTTGGATCAGCGAGAAACGTGCGCTCTCGAAGGCCCCGCTCGGGGTCGTCGGTTGCCTCGACCACGAATGCTCCGCCGCCGTCACTGAGCAGGAGCCCCGCGATGCTGCGCATGAGCTCCTCGCGGGAGGTGGGTTTCCAGTTGATCGACACCGACGCGCGTTCGCCGGTCGCCACGAGCACCCGCCGTGCGTGTCCGGCCCGGATCATGAGATTGGCGACATCCAGGCCGTCGAGCAGACCGTTACAAGCGTTTCCCAAGTCGAGAGCGCGGGCGTGATGGGCACCGACGCCGTCGGCGACCACGTTGGCGGTCGCAGGCTCATAGAAGTCGCGTGTAATGCCCGTGAACAACACCACGTCGATCAGGCCGGGGTCCACGTCCGCCGCTTCGAGGGCCTGCCTGGCGGCCGCGACTGCCAGCTCGCTCGGCAGCGTCTCGGGATCTGCCCAGCGGCGAGTGCGGACGCCGCTCACGTGCTCGAGCCAACCACGCTCGAGGCCGAAGCGCTCGCAGATCCCCACACGCTCTTCGACCTCGGCCGTCGTCACCGTTCTCGACGGTAACACAGCCCCGACACCGCTGATCCGCGCGTCTCGCGTATACCGTGTCGACACTGAAATGCCCGACGAGCGCCGCGTCCGATCGGTTTCCGGAAGAGATGCGGAACCATCACCTGGAACGGTCGCTTCGACTGATTGCGAATGGAATGGACGTGTCGTCGCGTATGTCCGGTGGTTCAGCATGAGGACGCGTCAATGACTGTAACGGATTTCAGAACCCGTCTCGCGCACGCGCGGTCGCAACGACTTGTTAGCGTGCGTAAACGATGTGAGCCACGGTATTCTCAAGGTCTCCACTCGCGTTCGACGGCGATATCCATAGCGCGATCTTCCACCCAGCGGAAGCCAAAGGTGGCGCGCCGCCAATGACTGCAGTGCATCCAGACGATGTAGGCAGCGACCGCGGGCCTCGGCATAGCAGGCCAGACTCCTCGGGAAAACGACGCATCGGGATGACGGCTGCAACGTGAGCAGCGAGCGTCCTGAGAAACGGATGTGAACGAAACTGCAGTGTTCGCTGCTGCGCGAGGCGTTCGCCAGCTCGCGTCCTGCCTGATGACGTGGTTGGCACCCGAGCGCGCTGCTCCGAGCATCGGCGCCGACTGGCAACTCGACATGGATGCACCGGAGCTACCCCGTATCTCCAGCCGGCTGCGTCATTGTCGTCCTCTTTCCAACATTCTATGAGGACGGAAGTCATCGAGCACACGGTATGCACCGGGAATCGGCAAGAGACATCCCGAAATCCCATCTCCATTCGACTCTCTACCGAAGCGCGTCCAATGATCCGCTCGCTGCACACGCACTTTGATCAACAACCGCTTGGCCGCATACCTGCGATCCCCCGGCTTCACCATCGCCGCACCGGACGATCAATGGAGGACTGTCCTATGAAGGGATTCATGAGATTGGCGATCATCAGCGTCCTGATCGTTTGTTCGCCTCGGGCGTTCGCGACGCCGCCCGGTGCGAGTCAACACTTCGACTGTAGCGATGGCGGAAATACATCCTGTGCAGCCGAAGACACGGGCTGTGTTCCCGACTCCGTCGACCATCTCAAGTGTTCCGACGGTGTGGGGAAGGCGTTCGCACGGGCCATCAAAGCCGTCATCGAATGCCACCAAAAGCAAGCGCACGCGGCGTTGAAAGGCTCGCCGACCGATGACGATCTCTGCGAGGAGCACGATCCCGTGAAGGGCAGGGCAGCAAGGGATAAGCTCGATTCGGATCTGGCGAAGCAGGGCGCGCTGTGCGTCGGGACCCGGGCGTTGACCCTCGCGGCGGCCGAAGAGGAAACGTTGTTCGCCGACAAGAACAAGCCGGACTCGCTCGATGCCCAGAACGGGAGCGTCTACTGTGACGGGTCGACCGAGGTTGATCCGGGCGGCGACGATGCAGGGACTGTCGACGCGACTGCCGTTGACGCGGCAAACAAGCTCAAGTGTGCCGACACGGTTGGCAAAGAGCTCGGCAAGCTCCTCGCCGCGACGATCAAGTGCCATCAGAGAACGGCACGAGCGTTCCTCGCCGGCAAGGATTTCGACGAAGAGGCGTGCGAGGAAGATGACCCCGTGAAGGGTAGGGCGACGTTGCAGAAGTATGCAGCAGCGACGGACAAGCTCGACCAAAAAGGCATTTGCACCCAGCCGTGCCTGTCGCGGACAAATCGCGATTCACTGGGCAAGAGCGCGTTGTCACAGAGCGACAGCATGAACCAGGTCATGTATCCGTGCCCGACCACGACGACTACGACGAGCACCACGACGATCACGACGACAACTACCAGTAGTACGACCACCACCCTGTGTCCGCCGACGCCTTGCGCGTGCGCGGGAGGCAGGCCTTCCGTGGCTTCCGTGACAACGGGGCTCGGGAGCGGAACCTGCGGTCACCTCGACGCCGACGGCAATCCCAACTTCTTCTCGCTCACGTGCGGCGGGCTGTACTTCGGTGGCGCAGGCGTCGGCATGCCGCTGCCCGTGAGGGTGCCCGACATGGCTTTCGCGCTGGCCGACGTGTGCTGCAATGGTACGAGCCTCGCGGTGCACCCCCGATCGGCGCCAATCATGGCGCAATGTGCCGAACGGATGCGGACTGCCCCGGCGGCACCTGCAAGGTCCTCGAATGCACCCAGAAGGGCTGTCTCTTCGGACCGCCTCTCGCGCTCCCCAACGGCAGTCACGGCGGCGGTGCGACCAGCGTTTGCCTGGTGAACGAGTTCGATGAGGACGTCTCCGGAACGGCCGACTGCAGTGATGGCTCGGTCCCCGTCCTCAACGTCCACCTCAAGGCCTCGCTGTTCCTGGATGGCGATCTGCTGCCGAGCCGATGCAGCGGCGGGCCGACACCTGGACGGGAGTGCGCCAACAATGCCGACTGCGGAGCCGGCGGCATCTGTGTCAATGACACGGGCCGGTGCGCCGACAGCGGCAGCGCGTGCACATCGGATAGTGATTGTCCGTCCAGTACCTGCGAGACGGGAGTCTGCATCGGCGGGACACAGGCCGGGAAGGGCTGCGTCACTGACGCTGGCTGTCCGAGCAGCACCTGCAGGACGCTCATCCAGCCGTGCCCTGTCTGCAACCCCGCCACACATAAGTGCAACGGTGGCGCGAACCACGACCTCGCTTGCGTGCCGGGAGATTCGGCGTTCGACGGCGACTACCCCACGAGTCACGACTGCCCACCGCCCGCGCCCAAAAACATCGGATCCGTCCCGCTCATTCTCGGTTTGACGACGGGGACGCTCAGCAAAACCGCCGTTGACCTTCCAGGCCAGCCGAACGTCTTCTGCGGCTTCTGCCGCAACAAGTCCACCAACCAGTTCAAGAATCCCGCTGTACCCTGCACGTCGGACGCATCGTGCGCATCGCTGTCGGGTTTCACGAGCTGCGGCCAACGGACGGCCGGCGCGTTCACCCCGCTCGATCTAGCCAGGACGATCACGGTCACCGGCATCCCCGCCGGCCCGCTCTCTACCGGTGGGCCCCGGCGAGCCGGCGCCCTCGCCGCTATCTTCTGCATCCCGTCGACCCTCAACTCGCTCGCCGATTCTGCGGGTGACCTGCCTGGCCCCGCGGCGGGCTCGATCGCGATGCAGATGCAACTAGTCCCCTAGACCGCCGGTCATCCCGAGGAGCGACCCGGTTGAACAGGACCGCCGCACGCCGCACCCCCGTGCTCGCCGCGCTTCTTGCCGTCGCCGCGCGAGGCCACGCCTTCGAACTCACGGGTCGTGCCGGCCGCTGGTCCGTTGGAGGCTACACCGAGGGCTACGCGGTTCTCGCGGTGAACCCGGGTAGTCAGCGCCAGCGTCCCGCCGGCATCCTCGACTTCATGGTGACGGGAGACGTCCATCCCAGAGCGCGGCTCGTGCTCGACGCTCGGACCACCTTCGGCGGCCCGCCGGAGCGGGCCCACGGGTTCGGTGTCTTCAACCTGAGCGAGACGTTCCAGAACCTTTCGCCCGGAGTCGATCTCGACGAGGCGTACGTCGATCTCTTCTTGCCTGGCGTGGATCTGCGTGTCGGAAAGCAGAAGTTCGCCTGGGGCAGGCTCGATCGATTCCAACCGACCGACGTCCTGAACCCGCGGCGCTTCACAGATCCTTTCGTCACCGAAGAGCAGGACGCGAAGATCGGCGTACCGGCTCTTCGGGCCTTCCTGGCCTTGCCGCCACTCGGCCCCCGGCTCCCGAGCGACCTGAGCGTCGAGCTCGCCTGGATCCCCGTGCCGACGCCCACTCGCTTCCCGCTGCCTGGAGAACGCTGGTTCCCTCCGGCGGCCGACGTGCTCGGTCCGCAGATCATCCCACCCGGACATCTCTGCATCGCAATGCCGGACGGGCCGATATGCGCGCGCAAGTCGCCCATCGACGTGCCGGCCGTGCGGGTGGAAAGCCGGCTCCATGCCGAAAACGACCGGCCGCCGCAGCAACTGGGCGAGGGCGCGGTCGCAGTGCGCAGCTCGGGCCGCTATTCGTCGATCGATTGGTCCTCGTACTACTACGATGGCAGCGAGACGGCCCCGAGCCTCAACCTGACCGCCACGGTCTTCTCGCCGGTCGCGCGGCGACGACCCGCGCGGCTTGCCTGCTCGGGAAACCTACTGGACACGTTGGCATCGCTGCGCAACGACGGTGTGATCCCGCTGCAAGCCGACGCGGTCTTGCGACCACGTTTCGGCCGGATACGCCTCGCAGGCGGAGACGCTGCCTTCCAGGTTGGCCGGTTCGGATTCCGGATGGAGGCGGCCTATGGCGTCAACAGGCAGCTTCCCCGCCCTACCCGCGACCTCATCGGGCTCCAGGAGCTGCTGGGGCGGTCGGGTATTTCCCTCGGACGACTCTGCCGGCTCGCCCGTGGCAGGCAA
>VBLD01000124.1:19497-20020 GCA_005879205.1 Deltaproteobacteria bacterium | reverse complement strand
CTGACCGTGTTGCCGCCGAATTGGCTGCCGTCCAGGAGATCGAGCGGGGGTACACGACTGCTCTCGGTCGCGCCACGCTTGCGGTGAGCGACCATTTACGCTTGCGCCTCGGCTATCTGATGATTGCCGGGACCCGACGGTCCCTGATCGGCCAGTACCATGACAACGATGAAGCGTTCGTCCAGCTCCGGTATTCCTACTGAAGTAGGAGCGCGTCCTGCCGCGCTGGCTTTGCCAGCCGCGGGACGGCGGTCGCGCGTGACGCAAGCCCCGGACGGTCGCGTCTGTATCCGCGACCCAAGAAGTCTTGGGTCGCGCTACTGCACGTGGAGATAGCGTATGGCGAAGTTGCCAGCGGCAGCCTCGGTGATCGTCGGTTTGATCGCAGCCACGTCCCAGGTATCCGCCGTCATCGTGGTATCGGGTGGTGGCGACAAGAGGTCGGACTGCTTCGTGGGATTCGAGGTCGCAGGCGAGGGCGATCTCCGGCCGATCCGGGACGACAACCTCGCGGTCGTCGGGG
>VBLD01000124.1:9517-19441 GCA_005879205.1 Deltaproteobacteria bacterium | reverse complement strand
GAGGCCGCGGCGCAGCTCCGAAAGTGCACGCCGGCGAGGATCCGCCGCATCCGGCAGTCCGGGAAGGGCTTTCCGAGCCCGCCCCTCGGAGGCTCGCTCCACGTGTGCGGAGAGGAAGCGGACGTGACCCTGAGCCTGAAGGGCAAGAAGCCGAGGTCGCGTGTATTCACCATGGTCGGCGTGGCCGCCAAAGGCAGGCCGAGGCAAGACAGCGACCGGCTGCGCCTCGTGTGCCTGCCCCCCGCGGTATGCGGAAATGGAGTACTCGAGGGCGGCGAGGAATGCGACGACAACAATTCCTTCGACGGTGATGGCTGCGATTCGAACTGTACGCCGACGCGTTGCGGAAACGGAATCGTGACCGCAGGTGAGTGCGAACCGCCGGGCAGCCAGGCTCAATGCGCTGCTGACGAGCTTTGCGACGCGAATTGTACCTGCGTCAAGCGGCCGGAGTGCGAATGCGGTGATTCCGTTCCGGGAGAGCTCGAGGTCACGACCCGCGGAGCGGGCGGCACGTGTGGCATGGTGCAGGACGACGCGGGTGCTGACGTGCTCGACTTGACTTGCGGCGGTATCTACTTCGGTGGTGGCTCCGGCATCCAGCCGGCGATCGTGCCTTCAGGCGTGCGGTTTGCAAGTCGGACCGTCTGCCACGGCAGGACGCTCACGATCACCAGCGCCGGCCCTGGGGATCCGGGATTCGGCCAGCAGCCGTGTACGGCGGCCGGATGTTTTTTCGGGCCGCCGTTGCCGATCCCGAAGACGGGCCCATCCGGAGTCAGCGCCTGCGTCATCAACAAGCTGCGTCAGCCGATCGTGGGGAGCGCCGACTGCATTACCGGTGAGATGTCCGGACTCGACCTGTTCGTCGATTCCGACGTCCTGCTGGCAGGAGACATCCTGCCGTTTCGATGTACGGGAGGACCAAGAGCCGGAGAATCATGTGCGGGAGAATCCGATCCCAGTTGCGCGCCTGGCGCATGTCTTCGGGACGACGGCATTCAGCCGTGTCCGATCTGCAATCCCACTACCGGAAAGTGTAATGGGGGCCCCAACGAGGGCATGGCGTGTGAACCGGGGTCTCTCGGTTCCGGCGATGACCACCCGACCAGCCATGATTGCCCGCCGTCCGAGAACGGGCGCCTGGGTGTCCTGCCGATCCGTTTTGCCTTGACCACGGCGACCATCACCCGTTCGGCGATCAACGGCGCGCAGAATCCCGGGGTGTTCTGCGGGTTTTGCGGCAAACGCGCCATTCCCACGTTCGAGAAACCCGCCCGCGCCTGCAGCGGTGACGCCGACTGCTCGACCGTCGACTTCCCGAGCTGCCAGCAGCGCGGCCCGGGAGCGTTTAGCCAGTCGGCAGCCTCACGGATCATCCAGACCGGAACACCGGGTGGAGATCTCACCGACCGGTCCGCCCATGACACTACCCTGGTGGGGTTCGCCTGCATACCAGGGACCTCCAGCATCGCGTTCGACAACGTCGTGAGCTTGCCGGGGCCGGCCGCGGTGAGCTTTGTCGGAACGATTCAGGTCCTGCCGCCGCGGTGAGGAGAACCGAGAGTGAAGCGAAGCGTACTTGTGATCGTGCTGGCCGTTTCCACGAGGTGCTACGGCGCCCCGGACGCGGCTCTCGCGCGTGACACGACGACCACGACGGCGACCTCCACGACCGACCCGTGCATTACATTTCCGAGCGGAAAGGGGACGGCATGGGAAATCCTCGAGCGCCGGAAGATCCTCGAGGATACGACCCGCCACTGGGGGGATCGGCATCAGCGCATGCGGATGCGGGTCGTCGACGGCCTGGGCAATGCGCGCACCACCGAGCTCGAGATGTGGGAGAAACGGTACCCGGGGGACGAGCGCAGGACGCTCGTTTTGGTCCGCGCGCCGGCCGACAAACAGGGGACGGCGTTCCTCGTATGGGTGGCCAGGGGTAAGCCCGCCGAGCAATGGCTGTACCAGCCGGGAAACCACAGGACACGCCGGGTAACCGCAAACATTGGGGATGAAGGCTTCGAGGGGGCCGATCTCACATTTCATGACATCGATCTGCTTCAGGAGATGCAATCCTGGTCCGAGGCGGACGCGAGCACGCGCTTGCGGAGCGCTGAATCCGTGGCCGACACGCCAACGTACGTGATCGAGCTCACACCTCGCCGCGACAACGTCGGATACGACCGCTTCATCTTGTGGCTCGGACGTTGCGACCTCGTGCCGCGAAAGATCGAGTTCTACGGCGACAAAGGCCGCCTCCGAAAACGACTGCTGCAATCCGATGTCCGAATGGTGGGAAGCATCCCCGTTCCGTATCGGGGTGAGGTGGAGACACCCGATGCGGGCACACGAACGGCGATCACGATCGGAGACCTCGAGTTCGACCGCGGGATGAACGACGTAGTCTTCAGTCCGGATCGGCTTGGCGTCGCTGGAAGGTGACGAGGGCCAATGGCGCGCCGGGAAGACGGGCCCCGGCAAGCGCGCGGTGAGATGCGAGGGAGAGGCTCACGATGAACGGAGACGTTCAAGCCGTCAGAGGCGCACGATGGCACGGAATCCGGACATGTTCGCGGAGGATGCAGGACGTTCTCGACGTCGTGCGCCGGATTGCCGAATTCGACATCCCCGTCTTGATCTGTGGCGAGACAGGCACGGGCAAAGAACTGATCGCGCGCGCGCTCCATGCGCTCAGCAGGCGGCACGCCGCACCGATGGTGACCGTGAACTGTGCCGCGCTGCCCGAGCATCTGGCGGAGTCGGAGCTCTTCGGACATGAACGGGGCGCGTTCACGGGTGCGGATCGGACCATGCTCGGCCGAGCCGAAGCGGCGGCGGGCGGGACGCTCTTCCTTGACGAAGTGAACTCCTTGTCGTGCGGCGTGCAACCCAAACTGCTGCGATTTCTCGAACATCGTGAGGTGAGCCGCATCGGGCAGGTGCGGCCAAGTGTCGTGGACGTACGCGTCGTGAGCGCCTGCAACGCGGACCCGGGAAGACTCGTCATGGACGGTCAGCTCCGGCGAGATCTACTCGAGCGGCTCGCCGGACTCCGCCTCGACATTCCGCCGCTCAGGGACCGTTTGGAGGATATCCCTCTTCTCGTTGCGCAATTCTTCGAGCAGGATCCGCTCGCAAACCATCTGGGTGTGACGCGCGTTTCCAGCGATGTGCAGCGGAGGCTCGAACAGTGCGAATGGCCCGGAAACGTCCGCGAGCTGTGGAACGTTCTGAGGCGCTCTATCGTGTTGGGCGCTCGGGACGGCATTCTGCTGGAGCTCGATGAGACGTCGCTCGAGGCAAGCGTAACCGAGCGACGTGACGTGGTCGCGGTCACGACCGGCCTCCCGCGATTCCGTGTGTGGACCAAGGAGCGAGAGCGAGAATACCTGCAGGAACTCGTGCGTCGATATCCGAAGGCTTCCGAGCGAGCGAACCTCGCCGGACTTCCCGAACGGACTCTCTACCGGAAGCTCCAGAACCTGGAGCCTCAGCGACGCTGCCGAGGCGATTTCGCCGCGAGCGACCGATCGGTCGTGTGATCCCGCGCGAGGGTGCCATCTACGGCCGTCGCCGATGGCGTGCTCGAGCAGCCCGAGTCGAAACGGTCGGTCATATCGATGGCATGGTCGGTGCAGCAGACACGGCACCTCGATGTTGGCGAATCCCGATCTCCCCATACCGCTTCGCACGGAGCCCGCTGTCCGACTGGCGTATCGCACCGACGCAGGCCAGATCGTCGAGGGGGTGCCCGATGCCGTCGTTCACGCCTCCGCTCCCGAGACGGTCGCGGCGCTGCTCCAATGGGCGCAACGCGAGCGCGTGCCGGTCACCTGTCGCGGCGGCGGGCTCACGACCGAGGGCGAATCGGTCACGCGACGCGGAGTGCTTCTCGACCTGAAAGGCATGAACGGAGTCCTCGAGTGCGACGGCGGTACGGCGTGGGTGCAAGCGGGGACGACGTGGTATCAGCTTGCCGAGGCGCTGCGCGCACGCTCGCTGGACTACATCAGTGCGCCGTTGAACTTGCTCTCGTCGGTGGGGGGCACCCTGGGCGTCGGCGGCATCGACCTCAACTCGCACCGCCACGGATGCTCTGCCGATCAGTGCGTGGAGGTGGAAGTCGTGACGCCGACGGGCGAGATCACACGCGCGCGGGAAGGCGACGACTACTTCGAACGGGTGATGCTCGGGTACGGCCAGTTCGGTGTGATCACCAAGGCCCGCATGCGCGCCCGTCGGTACCGTCCGATGACGGTGCGCAATTTCCTGTATGCCGATGTCGCGCCGGCGATCGAGGACATGATGCGTCTCGTGGAGAGCGATGCGGTTGATGCGTGTTGCGTCATCACGCTCCGGGACGAGGTCGTGGCGCTCGTGGTCGGCGACGAGGACGTCCCCAAACCGCTCGATCTCCGCTACACGACGGACGCACGGTTCTACGCACGGCTGGGGGCGCGGTATCTCCCGGTGCCGAGCCGATGGCGTGATCTCGCCTTCCTCCTCCGTCGTAGGAAACAGCTCCGCCCCGCGCTGCGGAACCCGCTCTTCCTGCGCGATGGTCGCATCGAGGATCGCGCCATCGTCTTCAGCCGTCTCATCTGGAGCTACTGGGGCGACCGGAAGATCGTGCTCGCGGATCTCGCCGTCACGAAGGCGAACTTCGTCGCGACCGCCAAGGCGGGCATCGAGGTCTGCAAGCGGTTCTTGCCGTACTTCACGCTCTACTGCGTGATGGTACGGAAGTTCGGGGACCGGCCGCGTTACGAGATGAGCGCCATCCCGGCGACGAAGGACGACCACGTCTGTGGCGTCGAGTTCTCGCCTCTTCTCGAAGGCCGGGAGTACCCCGATGCGCACTACCAGGCGTTCAAGAACGCCATATACGACGTCGGTCTACGCTTCGGTGGGACGTGTTACCGATTCGGGGGCGCGATGAAGCCGTACGTACGGCGGATCTTCGGCGATGCCGTCGTCGATCGTCACCGAGGGTACAAACTCGCCCTCGACCCTGCCTTCGTCCTGAACCCCGGAGTCGTGTTCGACCCGCCCGAGACCCGCGCGTGAATCACGAAGCGTGCATCGGCTGTGGCCTCTGCATGCTGGGGTGTCCGGCGTTCGAGGAGACGGGATGCGAAGTGCTCACCGCCAAGGGTCGCAATCGTGCCCTGCAGGCCGGTCTGCGTGCCGCCGAAATGACCGAGCTGATCTGGGCATGCACCATGTGCGGCTACTGCGACGCGATTTGTCCGAAGGACGTACAGAACGTCGCGATCGTCCTGGCCCTTCGGCGCGAGTTGTGGGGCACGCCGCGACGCAGCCGACACGAGCAGGCCGACCTCGTCCTCGGCTGCACGCTCCGCGAGCGTCTTCCCGAGCTCATCCCCTCGATCCGCCGTTTCGTGCAGCGGATCGGGTATCGCGCCGACGTCACGGACGCGGACTGCTGCGGCTCTCTCGACGTAGAGCGGGGAGCCGTCGTCCCGACCCGTGTGCGTGCGGGCGTCGTTTGCGACCCGATCTGTCTCGAGCAGTACGACGGCGAGTTCCTCGGCGCGCTCGCGATGCGCCACCTCGACATGTTCGATCTGAAGGGGCGCGTTTACTATTTCGTGCCGCCGCGCCTGGTGAATCGAGCGCCCGAGCGGTTCTATGCGCTTTACGATGCGATGCGGCGCCGCTTCGGCTGCGAGACGAATCTCGACTTGAACCGGCTCGCACGCTGCACCGGAATGTCCTCGGTCCAGGGGTTGAGTGGAGAAGGTCGCGACGTGAAGGCCGCCGTCGAGCGGCTCCTCGCGACCTCCCGCGCCGAACGGATCATCACCTGCTCTCCCGCCGACTATCTGGCCTTCCGGGACTACTCCGGACGCCCGGTCCTCTTCATCACCGAGTGCGTCCGCGATTGACGGCCAGCGGTGGCGGCCATCACTGACACGATCGAGCGACGATGAGACCCGCTGACGAGCGTCGAACGGCGATCGCGCTCGGCACGTCTGATGCAGCGGAGAACGGACGCGCCATGTCGCTGACCCAGCCAAGCACCGGAGCCGCGGAGCCCTTCGGGGGATCGTTACTACCCGGGTTTCATCGGCTGAGTCTCGGTGCGCGTCGTGCGTGGCTCGAGCGTGCGTTCGACATCAGCGCCAGCGAGGTCGCGCTGCTCGAGGACCCCGTGCCGCTCCGTCCCGAGGTCGCGGATCGCATGATCGAGAACGTCATCGGCGTGCACGGACTTCCCCTGGGGCTTGCCGTCAACTTCCTCATCAACGGTCGCGAGCGGGTGATCCCGATGGTGGTCGAAGAGCCGTCGGTGGTCGCGGCGGCTTGCCACGCCGCGCGGCTCGGCCGCGCGGGTGGCGGCTTCGTCGCCGACGCCGATCCCGCGCTGATGATCGGTCAGATTCAACTGGTCGGGGTCCGCGATGTCGACGGGGCGATCGCACGTCTCCAGGCCAGGAGCACGGAGCTGGTCGCGACGGCGCGGGCGCTCACCCCGTCGCTCTGCGTTCGGGGCAACGGACCGCGGGCGCTCGAGGTCCGACGGCTGTGCGACCCGGAAGCGAGAGACATGCTCGTGGTCCACGTCCTGGTCGACACCGGCGATGCCATGGGCGCCAACGTCGTCAACACCCTGGTGGAAGAGCTGGCACCGCACGTCGAGCAGGTGGCGGGCGGCCGGGCCTGTCTGCGCATCCTGTCGAACCTCGCCGATCACCGCCTGGCACGAGCGGAGGTGCGCGTCGCGATCGCCGAGCTCGCCACGTCGAGCATGCCCGGCACCGTCGTCGCGGAGCGGATTGTGGCGGCGAGCCGGCTCGCCGCCCTCGATCCGTACCGGGCCGCGACGCACAACAAGGGAATCATGAACGGGATCGACGCGGTTGCCATCGCGACCGGCAACGATTGGCGCGCCATCGAGGCAGGAGCTCACGCCTACGCCAGCCGCGATGGCCGCTATCGGGGCCTGAGCGAGTGGCGAACGGTGGAAGCGCAACTGCGTGGCAACATCGAGCTCCCGCTCGCGGCCTCGACCGTAGGCGTGCTCACCAGGGTCCACCCTTCCGTTCGCCTCGCCCTTCGCGTGATCGGCGCAACGGACGCGCGCGACCTCGCCGCCGTCATGGCGGCCGTTGGGCTCGCCTCAAATTTGGCGGCGCTCGTGGCGCTCGTGACCGATGGAATACAGAAAGGCCACATGGCGCTTCACGCGCGGGCGGCCGCCGCCGCTCTTGAGGCGTCGAAGTGACGTTCGCCATGCCGTCCACGTGCAACGGCTGCGCGACAGCGTCCCTGATCGCTGCCGTCGATGCGCTCATCATGAGGACGCTCTCCGACCCAAATTCCTACGTCGAGGCCATCAACACCCACCTCGCGACTGCTGGGGGCAAGCGGTTGAGGGCCACGATGGTGCTGCTGGCAGGTTCCTACGGCGCCGCCGAGCATTCGAACGCGGCCGTACGCATTGCCGCTGGAGTCGAGCTGATCCACCTCGCATCCCTCATCCACGACGACGTCATCGATCACGCCGACCGCCGGCGAGGTCGGCCGGCGGTGCATCGCGCCTGGGGTATCCCGCACGCCGCGTTTTCCGGCGCGTACCTGCTGTCGCGCGCGGCCGAGCTCATAAATGGGATCGGCGATGCGGCGATCCGGCATGCGCTCACGCTGACCGTTTCCGCAGTCTGTCAGGGACAGATCGCGGAGACGGTACGTCGGGGCGATTGCGACATGACGCCGGCCGAGTACGGGCGCATCGTGAGAAGAAAGACGGGACGGTTGTTCGCGTTCGCCGCCTATGCGGGGGCGGTGGCAGTCCAGGCGGGTGCTGCGGTCGCCGTGACGCTGCGGCGCTTCGGGGAGGCGTTCGGTGTCCTCCTCCAGCTCGTCGACGACTTGAACGACGTGATCGACGGCGACCCCGAGGGGAAGCCCACCGCGACGGACGTACGCCGCGGGGTCTTCAGCGCTCCCATCGTGTTTGCCTGCCGCGGCGATTCGGAGGACGCCGTCACGCTGCGCGCGCTGCTGCGCGAGCCCCCGTTGGAAGGTGAGCGCCTCGAGCGGGCATTGACGCTGGTCCGGAACCGGTCCGCGCTCGGCGCGGCGCGACGGGCAGCCGCGCGGGTCGCCGAGAGGGCGATGGTGACCTTGGACGACTTGCCCGCATGTGACGCGACGGCGCAGTTGCGCGCGCTGGTACTCGACCGGCTCGTCGTCGCGCAACGAGGCAGCGAGCCTCTGCCATGAGATCGGCTTTCGATGCCATCGTCGTCGGCGCCGGTCCGGCGGGCTCGGTGACGGCGTTGCACCTCGCCCGCCGAGGCGTGCGGGTGTTGCTCGTCGATCGGTGTGACTTTCCGCGCGAGAAGGCATGCGGTGACGGGCTTACGCCGAGGAGCGTCGACATCCTGCGCGCGCTCGGCATCGCATGCGCCTGCTCGGGGCCCCCTGTCGTCGGTATACGGCTTTGGGACCTCCGCGACGGCTCGCGAACCGGTCACGGGTTCCGTGCCACTGCTCGGGGCACGACGCACGGGCTCGTCGTCTCCCGCGACGTCCTCGACGATCAGATCTGCGCGGGTGCCCGGGCCGCGGGCGCGACCTTCTGGCCGCACACGACGGTGATGGCGCCGCTCCGACGCGACGACGGCGCCGTGTGCGGCATCGAGGCCAGGCGCGACGGCCGGACGATCGCTGTCAGAGCCCCGATCACGCTCGTCGCCGACGGCGCCATAGGCCGCCTCGGCAGAGAACTGCGCGGCCGCGCGGACAGCGGTTCGGATCTGGAGTTGGCCGTTCGCCAGTACGCCCGCGGGGTGTCCACCATCGACCGGTTCGAGTTCTTCCTCCCGCTCGTGGTCGAGCGACGTGTGATCCCGGGATACGGCTGGGTGTTTCCTGCCGGCGATCGGGTGAATATCGGCGCCGCCTTCTACGACCCGACGCCGGTGAGAACGCCCAACATGCTCCGGCGCGTCTACGCGGAATTCCTGCGCGGGCTCCGCGACATTCCGCGGTTCTCAGCTCTCGAGGCGACGAGCCCACTCATCGGCGCGCCGCTGCGGGTGGGCCTCGATCCGCCTCGCTGCGCTGGCGAGGGCTGGACGCTTGTCGGCGACGCCGCCGGCGTCGTGAACCCGTTCACGGGGGAGGGCATCGCGTATGCGCTGGAGAGCGGCGAGCTCGCCGCGGCCGCAGCCTGGGAAGCGCTCTCCCAAGGCCACGAATCCGCATCGCACGGCTATCGCCGTGGGCTTACCCGGCGGTACCCGCCCACGTGGCCCTCCGTTGCGTGCTGCCGCGTCTAGCGAGGATGCTCGAGCACGGGTACTCGACGAAGTCGTCCGCGGCCACGGGCGGTGGACGGCGCGTGAAGCTGCACGCCGCGAAGGGCGCAATCCCGCATGCGCTCCGGCGGGTCGCCTGCGACGACGCGCCCGCGGTGACGGGGGTGGCCGTACGAGACGCAGTCGGCACGGTGAGTCCGCGCGCCGCAGCGTTCACGCGGCGCACCGTAGGACACGCCCTCGCGACGCTCCGTCGGTGCGACCCGCTGGTGGCCGAGTCGCTGCGCTACCTCTTCTCCGCACCATCTGCGCTGCTCGGGTTCCCGTCGGCCCTCGTCGGCGCGGTCGCCGCCTCGCTCGGTCGGGGGCGGCAATCCGACCTCCTCGCGCTCGCCGAATCGTGCGAGCTCTTCGCCGTCGGGCATCTGCTGCTGCGCGAACTCAAGCCGAGCGAGGCCCCGCACCGGTACGGGACCCTCGCGCTGCTGTGGAACGATCTCGCGGTCGCATGCGGGCTGGCCCGCCTGTTCGAGCTCCCGGTGGCCACGGCGGAAGCCGTGCTCGCCGGCACGAGCGGAATGTTTCGCGCCGAGCTGGTCGCGCTCGGCGGGAGGCCCGACGGCCACGACCC
>VBLD01000124.1:0-9479 GCA_005879205.1 Deltaproteobacteria bacterium | reverse complement strand
ACGCCTGGATGATCTCGTGGGCGCGTTGTGTAACGGACGCCCACCTCGCACTCGGTGCCCTGGTCATCGCCGGCGGCGATGCGGTTCTCGAGCGCGGCTCGGACCCGGACACGAACGGTTCGTTGCTTCGGCAGCGGGCGACGGAGTTGCTCGCCGTCGCCTCCCACCACCGCGAGCGGGCGGCGCGGATGCTGATCTCGTCTCCCGTCGGCGTCGCGCCCAAGCCGCTGGTGCAGATTGCAGATACCATCGCGCACCGCGCGCATCGCCTTGCCGAACGCCTGCCCCGGGATCGACAGGAAGCGATTTCGTCCATCGCTGCACAAGCTGCGGGAGCGTGAACGTGCATCCGCCCTCTCCCTCGCCGCTGACGTTGCACCAGTTCGGGGCCTGCGCCCGGAGCAAGTCAGTCCGCATCGTGCTTCACTGCAAGGGCCTCCCCTTCCACGCGATCGAGACGCCGCTCCTCGGTCGGTGGAGGCTGCGACGGCTGTCCGGTCAAGCGTGGCCCCCCGTCCTGCTCGCCCATGACGGTCGTGTAATCGTGCACGCCTCGCGTATCGTGCGATATCTCGAAGGCGTCGCGCCTGAGGTGCCGTTGTTCCCGAACGGTCCCGAGGCCCGTGACCGCGACTTCGCGACGGAGCGATTCGCCGAGAACGAGCTCCATCTCCTTGGTGTCGCACTGAAGTACCTGAACCCGCTGCAACTACCGCGATGGTTACAACGCGGCGCTGCTTCCGTTGCTCCCGCTCGCGCAGCGCCTGCGGCTCTCGAGGTTCGGCATTCGGGCGCGTGACCTGGACGAGCTCCGCCGCCGATTCCGGGATGCATTCGAAACGTTCGAGCGAGCGCTCCAGGAGAACCCGTACCTGATCGGACCCGTCCCGACGTGTGCCGACGTGCGCATCTATGCGGTCCTCTGGGCGCTCCGGGGTTGTGAGGAGGTGGCGGCCCTCGCGGATATGTCCGGTCTCGGCGCGTGGTTCCGTCGCCTCGAGGACGAGCATGGATGGGATCGCGCATGAGGAGGGTCGCATGACGGGGAAAGCGCGCCGACTGCACCGTCTCTTCCGCCTGCCGGGCTCGCGTGCGCTCGTGATCCCGATCGACCACGTCGTGTCGATGGGTGCGGTCGATGGGCTCGACGATCTTTCGGCGGTGGTACGATGCGCCGCGGAAGGAGGCGCGACCGCGGTGATCGGGCATCGCGGCGGCCTCGGTCAGGCGTTCGACCGGCTCGGCATGCCGCTCGTCGAGCGGCTGGCCCTGGTCCTCCAGCTTTCGGGTGCGACCAATCTGTCGCCCGAACCGACGCGACATCGGCTCATTTGCAGTGTCGACGAGGCAGTCCGTAGTGGAGCCGATGCCGTGTCGGTGCAGGTCAATTTCGGCTGTCGGCGCGAGACCGAGATGTTGGGGGGACTCGCGCGCGTCGTGCGTGACGCCGAGCGCGTGTGCCTGCCGGTCATCGTCATGGCCTACGTCCGCGACGAGCGGGGGACCATCGACCTGACTCCGGAGCGCGTCGTTCATGCGGCGCGCGTCGCCGCCGAGCTCGGCGCGGACGCCATCAAGGTTCCCTTCGCGGGCGCCGAGACAATCGACTGGATGACGCGCATCGTTCCGGCGCCGGTGCTCGTCGCCGGAGGCGGCAAGGACAACCACGCGACGTTCATGGCCGTGTGCCGGGAGGCGCTGGCCGCGGGTGCTCGCGGTCTGTGCGTCGGGCGGAACGTGTTCCAGTCTTCGGACCCGATGGCGGTCCTCGCGGACCTCCACGCCATGCTGTGCGGCGACGAGGCGGGCACCCGGGTCACCTCGGCAGTCGGGCGTTGCTGGAAGGACGCCTGATGACCGCCGCCTTCGTGGACCGACCTCGGGAGATGTGGCTCGACGCGCGCGCCGTCGAGTGTCTCGCCGATCCTTGGCTCGTGTCCCTTCCGCCCGAATCGACAGTGCTCGTCACGCCGGGACAGTTGCGGGCGCTCGCACCGCACCACCGATGTCGAGTCGCCGTGATGCTGGACGGCGATGCGCCGCCCGCTGCGGCGCGGATCCCGGACGTCATCGTCGCACGCGACCTCCACGATCTCGAGCGTACCGCGGCGTTTCCCGGTGACCGAGGATTGTACTGCCGCATCGAAAACACGCAGGACCTTGAGCACGCCGCGATCGCCCTCGCCCGTGAAGACGTCACCTATGGGCTCATCGACATGCGCGACGAGACGAACATTCCGCTCGAGCTGTTGATCGCGCGGCTCCACCGGCTCCCGGTGCGGCTCGTGAAGCGCGTCGACGACCGTGCGGCCGGGGAGGTCGCATTGCGGACGCTCGAGCGGGGAGCCGACGGCGTGCTCGTTCGCGCCGGCGAGGGCGAACCGCCGATGCATCCGGCGTCGCTCGTCGCGTCGCCTCGGGCGGCGCTCGCGCTGACCGAGTGGGAGGTCCGACGCACGCAGCCGGTGGGTGTCGGCGACCGCGTCTGCATCGATTCGGTGGCGATGCTCACGCCGCTCGAGGGGATGCTCGTCGGCTCGACCTGCGGGGCGTTCGCGCTCCTGTGCAGCGAGACGCATCCCCTCCCGTACATGCCGCTGCGGCCCTTCCGCGTGAACGCCGGCGCGGTTCATTCCTACGCGCTCTCGAGCGTCACGCGGACCAGCTACTTGAGCGAGCTCGGAGCGGGAGACGAGGCCCTCGCGGTCGCCACCGACGGGACCGTGCGCACCGTCGCGATCGGGCGTGTGAAGATCGAGCGCCGCCCGCTGCTGCTTCTCGGCCTCGGGAACCGGGACGTCGAGGGGAGCGTCGTCGTTCAGGACGACTGGCACGTGCGCATCATGGGTGCGCTCGGGGAGCCGCTCAGCGTCACGCACTGCCGCCCCGGCACGAAGCTCCTCGGCTGGTCCGGCGCGGCGCCGCGGCACTGCGGGTACGCCGTCGAGGAAACCCTCGTCGAGCGATAGCGAACGATGGATTTCCTCGTCGTCAAGACGCTGCATCTCGTGGCGGTGTTCCTCTGGACCGGCATGGTGCCGATCGAGCTCTACGCCGGATGGCGGTTCGCGCGCGCCCGGACGGACGACGAGCGGCTCGGGCTCGCCGTGCTCGTCAACCGTCTCCGGCTCTGCCAGGCCCTTCCCTACGGGCTGCTCGTCGTCGCGACGGGTGCCTGGCTGTCTGGGTGGTACGGGATCGCGCTGCTCGCGCGGCAGCCCTGGTACGTCGCCAAGCTCGCGCTCGTGGGGCTGTTGGTCGCCGGGGAGACGTACATCGCCGTCGCCTCGCGCCGGATCGAGGTACGATGCCGCGTGGGCCTCAGCGCGCGCCAGAGAGTGGCGCAGATTGCGATCATGCGCGCTCCGCTTCTCGTGGTGCTGGTCGGCGTCCCGGCCCTCGCGATCGGCCGGCGGGTCGACGTGGCGATCCCGGTGGTCGTCTGCGCAGGCATGGCGATGCTCGCCGGTGCGACGGTGTCGCTCGTCCGCGCCATGACTGCGGACGCCGAGGCGGCGAGAAAGGTCGCACCGTGACCGCCGCAACGCTGTGCCGGCTGCTGCACATCGGCGGCCTCGCGCTGTGGGCTGGGTACATCCCGTGCGAAAACATTCTCTTCTTCGTCGCGTGGGACAGTCGGGTGATCGAGCAACGGCGCCGCGCGATGCGGTGGGTACTGCGCCTGACCTGGCTCCAGGAGGTCCCGGGCATCGTGCTCGTCGTGCTCAGCGGGCTCGCCATGCTCTCGCAACAAGGCGGCGGTCTGGTACGCGAACCGTGGTTCCAGGCGAAGCTCGGTCTCCTTGTCGTCCTCGGGGCGAGCGAGCTCCTCGTGATCCATCGGCTCCAATCCGGCCTGGCGCGGTGTTTCGAAACCGCCCCGACGGCCGCGGCCCTCGACGAGGCCGGCGTCCGCCGGACGCTGCGCGGCATCGTGGCCGGAGGCCTGACGTCGCTCGCGGCGCTCTTCGGCATCGTGCTCCTCACGCTCGGCAAGCGGGTGCCGCCGCCGGCGGTGTGGGCGTTCATCCCGGCCGCGCTGGGGATGGGTGGAGTCTTCCTGCTCGTACTGCGCCGGGTCGCCGCCGGCATCCGCGAGGTGTTGCCCGATGCGTGAGACTGTCGAGCGGTGGGCGCGATTCCTCGCCGCGTACATTCCCGACGACTATCTCCCCGTCGCGATCGGCATCGCGATGGCCTGGCGACCGGGCGTGGACCCGGACTTCTGGCGGCGTGGCGTCCTGTTCGTCACCGGCGCTGCCGCCCTGTCGCTCTTCATCCACGGCTCGGACAACATCGCCGGCTACCTGCACGGCGTCGACCGGCTCGCGAGCGCCACGAAACGGTCCGTCAAGGAGCCGAAGCTCCTCGTCACGGGGGAAGTCAGCCTCGGTCCGGCACGCGTCGTGACGGCGGCCATGCTCGCGCTGTCGCTCGCGATCGGCGCGTACCTCGCAGTCGGCGTCCCGTGGAGCGTCATCGCGGTCGGGTTGCTGATCGTCGCTCTCGCCGCGCAGTACTCCGTCGGCCTTAGCTTGTCGTACCGCGGACTCGGGGAGCTGGTCGTCGCGCTCTCCGGTCTCGGCACATGGGTCGGATTCGGCGTCGTCACACGACGCCTCGAGGTCGCCCCGGCTCTGGTCGGCGCCATGCTCGGCCTGTTCTTCGCGAGCGTGAACGCGTGCTCGAATCAAGCGGACTACGCCTTCGACCGCACCGCCGGTCGTGGCACGCTCGCCGTGCGCCTCGGTCCGCGACACCACCGGCGCGTCGCGGTGGCGATCCTGGCCGGGGGGTGGTGCACGCTGGTTGCGGCCGTCGCGGTCCGCGCCGTTCCCCTGATGACCGGCACGATGTTGGCGCTCGTCCCTCTGCACCGGCGACAGCTCGTGGCGCTGTTCCGCGGAGACCCGTTGGAAGCGAGAAGGATCGGGTTCGTTGCGCTGCGTCTGATCTTCATCTGGGTGGCGGCATCCGTCGTCTGCGACCGCGCGTGGCGTGCCGCGTGACGTTCGCCACGCTCGGGGCGTTGTCTGTCGTCCGCCACCTGCGCCGCCAGCGCATGCGGGTGGTCCTAAGCGTCACCGGCGTCATGCTCGGCGTCGCATTGGTCGTTGCGACGGGAACCCTTGCGACGTCCGCCGTCCAGTCGATGGAGCGCGTGTTCGAGACCTTGCTGGGGCCGGCGTCGATCGACGTCACAGGCGGTGATCCCGGTCTTCCGGAGGAGCTCGTGTCGCTCGTGGAGACCGTGCCGGGGGTGGCCGACGCCGCTCCGGTGCTGTTCGCGAGCGTGGACGTGCCCGATGTCCCCGGCATCCGTCTCACGGTGTTCGGCGTCGACCTCCTCGCACACGAGACGATGCGTCGGGCGCAGTTCTCGCGGGCCGCGCTGCAGATCGTGCACCCGTTCGACCTGGTCGCGAGCATGCGCGCCGTCGTGCTCTCGCGGACGCTCGCGTCCCGGCTGGGAGTGCACGCCGGTGACGGCCTCCACGTGTCGACGCCCGACGGCTCGGCGACGCTCGAGGTGGGCGGCTTCCTCGACGGCGCCGGTGTGGCGGCATTGTTCGGCGGCGATGTCGCCCTGATGGATCTCCCGGCCGCACAGCAGATGTTTCACCGGGAAGGGCGGGTCGACGTCATCCAGGTCCTTCCGGTAACGGGACAAGAAGCGACCGTGGAGCCGGTCCTCCGGACGCTCCTCGCCGGACGGGCATCGGTGGGACGAGCGGGGGTCGCGGCCTCACACCTCGAGCGTCTGTTGCTGTCGACGCGTGTCACATTCACCCTCGCAGCGCTTTTCGCCTGCATCGTGTGCGCCTTTCTTCTCCGCCAGACCGCCATGGTCTCTCTCGCCAGGCGGGTGGAGGAAATCGCGCTTCTCGGGGTGGTCGGCTTCGGCCGAGCGTCGATCACCGTGACGCTCATCGGGGAGTCGTTGCTGGTCGGGCTCGTGGGCACCGCCGCCGGCGTCCCGATCGGGGTGGTCCTGGCCATGCTCTGCAAGGATGCCTTCGGAACCGCGATCGCACCGCTCGTGCGCATGCACATCGATGCCGTGAAGGTCGACTGGACGGCCGTCGGCGCCGCGGTCGCGATCGGGCTCGCCATGCCCGTCGGGGTGGCGATCGGGCCGCTCGTGCGGGCCGCTGGCGCGTCGCCCGTGCGGTTGCTCCAGCGTGCGCGTGGCATGTCCGATGGGCGCGACAGCCGCCTTCACCGCGTTGTCCCTGCCCTCGGCCTCGCTGCGGCGTCGGCGACTGCTCTCCTGAACTGTCCGAGTAGCGTGACGGCGTCCTCTGCCCGCCTCGCGCTGATCACGACGGCGCTGGTCGGAATATTTCTGGCGGCGAGCTGGTGTGGCCCAGCGGTCGCGCGCACCGTCGGCCTCGCATGGCGGCGAGGCAATCATGGTGCTGCCCGTGCGGTGGGCACGCTCGCCCCCCTGGTTTTGCTGCGCGTTCCGGCCGATGTCGGTGCGACCGCAGCCGCGATTGCAGTCGCGCTGGCGGGCGTTCTGTCGATCGGCGCCCTCGTCTCGAGCCTGCGGGCGACACTCCCGCAGGCCCTTGAAGCGGCCCGCTGTCCTCGCGCATCGGTGAGGCCGTACGTGGCGTGACGGGCGTGATGGCGGTCGCCGGGCACCGCGCCGCTCTCGGAGATTCCCGTGGCCATCCGGTCGTCATCATCGGATACGACGCCGCGGTCAGCGCTGCGCATGGTGCCAGGATCACGGTCATCAACGGCGACGAGCGCGATCTTCTCCTGCGGGTGGCGCGGCGTGAGGGCGTGATGGTCAGCGACACGTTCTCGCGTCGATTCGGCCTCGGTCCGGGTGACACCGTATTTCTGTCCACCCCGGATGGTGAACGCGGCTTTCCCATTCTCGCCGTGGTGCTCGACTACAGCGTCGACCTCGGCACCGTGGTGCTGGACGCGAGCGCGTACCGGGAGTTCTGGGGCGACGCGTCCGTCACGAGCTACGAGGTGTGGGCGGCTCCCGACGAGGATCCGCGGGCGCTGCGGCAACGGGTGTCGGAGCGAATCGGCTACGCAGTACCGGTGCTCACGAGCAGGGACATGCGCGCGGAGTTCGACGGGCAGCTCGACCACGCCATGAGCATCGCCTATGCGACCGAGCTCGCGAGTGGGGTCATCGCGCTCTTCAGCGTGGTCAACTTCATCGTCGTGGCAACCCACGACCGACGCCGAGAGATCGCGCTCTGGGGTGCCATCGGCACGTCGCGTAGAACGATCGAGCGTATCCTTCACTGCGAGGCGTGTCTCGTCGGGGGGCTCGGCGGCCTCTTCGGCGTGCTGCTCGGCGGCGTTACGTCCTATCTGGTCGTGCGGGGGGCGGTGCCGCTGGTGAGCGGATGGTGGCTGGAGTATCGGTTCCCGGGGTCGGCGGCGCTGCTCGCCGTGCCGATCACGATCGCGGTGGCGGCCGTCAGCGCCGTGCTCCCGGCTAGACGCGCCGCACGTCTGCCGCTCGTGGAAGCGCTCGGGACGCTATGAGCATGCGGCGGGACGAGGCGCTGGTCGAGTTGTCGGGCGTGACGAAGGTGTACGGCGAGGGCACCGGAATGGTCACCGGTCTCGCCGATGTGTCGCTGCGCGTGGGTGCGGGAGAGTTTCTCGGCATCATGGGGCCCACGGGTGGCGGTAAGACGACGCTCATCAACCTCATCGGAGGGCTCGATCGCCCGACGCGTGGGACGGTCCGGGTCGCCGACCATCAGCTCGAGCGTGCGCCGGAGGATGTGATCCGCCTGTTGCGGCGCCGTCACATCGGGGTCGTCTTCCAAGCATTCAATCTCCTGCCGTCGCTGAGCGCGCTGGAGAACGTCGCGCTCCCCCTGCTGGCGGATGGGCTGGCGCGGCGGGCGGCCGAGCCGCGGGCCCGCGCGGCGCTCGAGCAGGTGCACCTCGTCGAGCGGGCCGCGGCTCGCCCCGCCGAACTGTCTGGTGGTGAGCAGCAACGCGTCGCCTTGGCCCGTGCTTTGATTGCCGACCCGATGCTGCTGCTGGCAGACGAGCCGACGGGCTGCCTCGACACGCGTACCGGAGCCGAGATGGTCGATCTGCTGCTTCGCGCCCATCGTTTGCGCGGCGTGACGATCATCCTGGTCACGCATGATGAGCGGATCGCGACGGCATGCACTAGGACGGTAACGGTCGCAGACGGTGCCATCGTAGCGGACCGAAGGAGGCCGGTCGGTTCGACGGCCGGAGGATGATGCCAGATGAGCGTTGATGCGGAGCTGTCCGATACGGGGACGCAGGCTCAAAGCTGGCCGCGTGCGATGGATCTGGCGCGGCTCGTGCGGCTCGATCGTCCCGTCGGAATATGGCTCGGCTTGGGGCCTGCGCTCTGGGCCGTTTGGGTCGCCACGAGAGGGCGGCCTCATCCGATATTGCTCGGGATCGTCGTCCTCGGCGTGATCGTGTCACGTTCGGCGCTCTGCGCGCTCAACGATTTTGCCGACCGCGATTTCGACCGCCACGTGCCGCGTACCCGCGACCGGCCGGTCGCGAGCGGCCGGGTTAGCCCGCAGGCCTCGCTCGCCACGTTTCTCGGGCTGTGCGCACTGGGCTCGCCTCTGCTTCTTTTCGCGAACCATCTCACCGTGGCAGTGCTCTTCGCAGGGGCGACGATCGCGATTGCGTATCCGTTCGCAAAGCGAGTTACCCACTGGCCCCAATTGTTCCTCGGCGCGACCAACGGCTGGAGCACGCTGCTCGTCTATGCCAGCGCGACGAACTACCTGCCCGTTCAGGCGTGGATCCAGGCTGCCGCCATTGCGACATGGACGATGGCGTACGACTGCACGTACGCACTGGCGGACCGCGAGGACGACGTCCGGATCGGCGTGAAGTCGATGGCCGTGCGCCTCGGGCGCCATGCCCCTGCGGCGATCGCCGCCCTCCAAGGGCTCACGCTGCTCGCCCTCGTCCTCCTGGGCCGGGTGGCCGGCCTCGGGTGGTGGCACGTGACGGCCGTGGTCCTGGTCGTCGGGCTATTCGTCGACCAGCACCGGCTGATCGTCCATGCCACGCCTCAAGCGTACCTGAGGGCATTCGAGCGGAGTCATTGGTTCGGCTGGATACTCTTGGTCGCCGCCGCTCTCGATCTCGGCAAAACTGTGTAGTCGGTGTGCGGGCGGGCGATTTTCTACGTCCGCACACGCCCCGACCTGACCTCGAACGCCATGGCGGCTCTGCCTCGGGTTCGGACGGATTTTTCATCGCGCGTGCTGGGCCACGAGATCACGTCCGCCGTCGCCACGGGCAGCATCGTGCCGGTCGTTCGCGTATTCGGGCGCCTAGATCGTGCCATAATTTCCTCTCGCTACCCCAATGTCTCGACGCTCAGGGCGATGAACCATCCGAGCAACCAGACGTCGGATTCCGGGGCCCGATCATAATCGCTCGAGTCATAGCGAGGATGTGCCGCACTTCAATCAGGACCAGGA
>VBLD01000427.1 GCA_005879205.1 Deltaproteobacteria bacterium | reverse complement strand
CACGTCCTCGCGACGCTCGCGCAGGGCGGGGAGCCGGATCGTGATCACGTTCAGGCGAAAGAACAGGTCCTCGCGGAACCGTCCGGCGGCGACCTCGGCTTCGAGGTCGCGGTGGGTGGCGGCGAGCACGCGGGCATCCACCGCGATGGTGTCGCCGCCGCCGACGCGCTCGAAGCGATGCTGCTCGAGGAAACGGAGCAGCTTGCCCTGGAGCTCGAGCGGCAAGTCGCCCACCTCGTCGAGAAAGACGGTCCCGTGCTCGGCCGCTTCGAGCCGGCCGGGCTTGTCCTTCCAGGCGCCGGTGAAGGCGCCCTTCACGTGGCCGAAGAGCTCGCTCTCGAGGAGGTGCTCGGCGAGCGTCGTGCAGGCGACGGTGACGAAGGCGCCCCGCTGGCGCGGACTCCAGGCGTGGATGGCGGACGCCAGCACGTTCTTCCCGGTGCCGCTCTCGCCCGTGAGCAGGACCGTGACGTCGGATCCGGCCGCCTGCCGGGCCGTGTCGAGCGCCCGTTGCATCAGCGGGCTCGCTGACTCGAGCAGCACCGGCTCCTCGAGCGCGCGCCGGAGCGTGCGGTTCTCGCGCTTGAGGGTCTGCACCTCGAGCACGCGCGCGAGGAGCATGCCCACCTGGTCGAGCGAGAAGGGCTTCACGAGATAGTCGTAGGCGCCGGCACGCATCGCCTCGACGGCCTCCTGCACGGTGGCGTAGGCGGTCATCAGCACGACCACCGCCTCCGGCCGCCGGCGGCGGATCTCGCGCAGCAGGGCGAGCCCGTCCATCCCGGCCATGCGGACGTCCGAGAAGACGACGTCGAACTCGCTCCGGGCGAGCGCCTCGAGCGCCGTCCGGGCGTCCGCCGCGGCGTCCGTCGTGTGTCCGAGCCCGCGGACGTACGTCGTCAGGTGGGTGCGGATGTTCTTCTCGTCGTCGACGATCAGGATCGACGCCATGGTCAGCCGCGCGGCAGCTCGAGTGTGAAGCGGCTGCCCGCTCCGGGGGTGCTCTCGAGGTGGATGCGCCCGCCGTGCGCCTGGACGATGTCGCGCACGATGGAGAGCCCGAGGCCGGCCGCGCCGACGTTGCCGCCGTCGCCGGACTGGACGAAGCGGTCGAAGATGCGCTCCTGCTGATCGGGCGGGATGCCGCGCCCGGTGTCGCTCACCGAGACGACGACCGTCCCGTCGGCGGCCATCACCTCGACCCGCACCGACCCGCCCGCAGGCGTGTAGCGGAGCGCGTTGGCGAGGAGATTCGAGAGCGCCCAGGTGAGCTTGGTCGGATCGCCGGCGATGGTGAGCGCGCCGCCGGTGACCGCCGACTCGAGGGCGATGCCCTTCTCCCGGGCCTGCAGCGCGAAGAGCTTCACGGTACGCGGGATCACCTCGCGCAGGTCGAGGTTCCGGCGCTCGAGCGGGATGCTCGTGCTGCGCGTCCGCGAGAGGTCGAGCAGCCGCTGGGCAAGGTCCTGCAGGCGAGCGACGTCCTCCTGGGCGGCGTCGACGAGCGCGCGCGGTCCGGCTGCGAGCGTGCCGTCGCGGCCGAGGAGCTCGACCGCCATGCGGAGCGACGTGAGCGGGCTCCCGAGCTCGTGCGAGAGCGTGGCGACGAGCTGCTCGAAGCGCGCCTCCTGGTCGCGCAGGTAGGTGACGTCCTGCAGCGCGAGGATCAGCCCGGCGCGGGATCCGTCGCGCGCCCGCAGCGGCGTCGGCCTGAGCACGTAGTAGTGATCCCGCCCGCGGAGGAAGAGCGCCAGCTCGACGCGTTCGGGCTCGCGGTCGGGGTGTGCGAGCAGCGCCTGCACGGCGTCACGCAGGCGCAGGTAGTGCGGATGATCGATGCCGAGCCCGTCGAAAGGCATGCTGGACACGTCTCGTTCGAGGCCGAGGATCGCGCGCGCCACCTCGTTCATGTGCACCACGCGGCCCGCCGGGTCGAGGACGACGAGACCGTCGTCGATGCTCTCGATCACCGCCTCGGTCTTCGCCTTCTCGTCGAGCACCGCCTCGACGTTGAGCTGCTCGAACCCCTCGAGGCGCTCGGCCATCTTGCGGTACTCGTGGGCCACCTGCTCGAGCTCCGCGAGCGGCTGTGGCCCGAGCGTGGGGTAGGGGCCGCGCGGACCGATCGAGCGCAGGCGAGCTGCGAGCTCGGTGAGCGGGCGGGCGATGGCGCTGGCGAGCTTCCACCCCGTGCCAGCGACGACGAGGGCCACGAGGGCGAGCGTCGCGAGTACGCCGAGGACGAGCCGGTTGGCGAGCGTACGCGTGCCGCGGTCGGCGGCGAACATGGCGTTCTTGTTGAGTGCTACGAGGGAGTGGAGGTCGCGCTCGAGGTCGCCCGCCTCGCGGTCGAGGCGGTCGACGGGCACGCCGGCGGTCGCCGCGTCGAAGAGGCCGCGCGCTTCGGTGTCGATCCGCCGGGCGAGCTCCAGCTCCCCGGGCTCGGTGTAGTTGCCGTGCTCG
>VBLD01000426.1:1352-3548 GCA_005879205.1 Deltaproteobacteria bacterium | reverse complement strand
GTTTCCCCTCTGGCCATGGGCGAGCGACCCCGTGATCGCGTACCTCGAGCGGAAGTACGAACGGGTGGACTACGGGGTGCGAAGGCCGTTCCCGACCGTCGTTCTCTATCGGCGGCGGGCCGATAACGGCCAGCCGCTTCGCCGGAACTCAGTCAGTTGACGTAGCCGAGGGCGCGCAGCCGCTCGCGTGTGGTCTCGCTCGGCGGCCGGTGCTCGGCATGCGTCGGCGCCCGCTCGGCGAGCGCCGTCTCGTGGCGGTGCAGTGCCTCGAGGAGAAGATGCGTGTCGGCGTCGGGAGGCGACGGGTGCGGAGCCGACTCGGCCGGATCGCGGGCGAGGTCGTACGTCTCCGTGTCCCCGGATGGATCCGAGGAGTCCGGGCGAACGAGCAGCTTGATCGAGCCGCGCACGAGGGCGAGCGTGTGGCGCGGCGCCGCGCCGAACGCCGTCGTCGGCAGCTCGGCGACGACGTCGACGGGCGGCACGTCGCCCTGCCACAGCGGCAGCAGCGATCGGCCCTCGAATCGGGGCTCGGGGGGAAGATGCAGCAGGTCGAGGAGGGTCGGCGCGACGTCCACCAGCGACACGTTCTGCGCGACGGTTCGTCCCGCCGGCTGGCCGGGCGCGAGCACGATGAGCGGGACGCGCAGCACCTCGTTGTAGAGGCTGTCGCCGTGGACGATCCCGCCGTGCTCCTTGAACTCCTCGCCGTGGTCGGCGGTGACCACGACCAGCGCATGTTCGAGCACGCGGCGCTTCTCGAGCTCGCCGAAGAGACGTCGCAGCTCGGCGTCCATGAGCGCGACCTCCCCGTCGTAGAGGGATCGGAGAAGCGCAAGGTCGTCTTCCGTGATCGCCTTGGTCTCGACCAGCAGCTTCTTGTTGATCGCGAGGGCGTCATCTCCCCGGCGTCCGGGCGGGTCGAACCGGCGGCGGTACTCGGGCGGGGGGTCGTAGGGAAAGTGAGGTTCCATGAACTGGAAGTACAGGAAGAGCGGTCGCCTCGGGGCCCGGCGCCGGACGCGGTCGACCCAGGCGAGGCCCGCCTCGATGACGGGTGCGGCCCGGAGCTTCGGCTTGTTGGTGTGGTAGGCATGGCACGAGCGAAATCCGAGCGCGCGGCCCACCTGGTCGGCGACGCCGAAGTTCGCCGAGAAGCCGCCGCCGAGATAGCCGAGCGGGTCGAGCTTGGCGACCACGTTCACCTCTTCGGGCGAGAGCCGCGCGAAGAAGGTCGTCACCTGATGCTGCGAGGGATAGCGTGAGGTGAACAGGCTGGCGACCGACGGGTTCGTCCAGGACGTGGTGGCGTATGCATTGCGAAAGACGGCGCCGCGCGCGGCGAGTCCGTCCAAAAAGGGCGTGAGACCGCGCGGGTTGCCATAGCAGCCGAGACGATCGGCCCGCAGCGTGTCGACGACCACCACGACGACGTTCGGCGGTCCGGTCGGGCGGCGGGCGCAGGAGGTGGGAAGGAGTCCCGCCAGCAACAGCATGGCGAGACCCCGATTGCGGTGGAATGAAGCGATGGCATCGTCTAACGCCCGGCGCGCGAGCCGGTCAACCATCGTCGCCACGGTTGTCGCCACGGCAAATCGTTCCACTTACGTCCGCTCGGAAGTTGGGGCATAGTCCCGGCTCTGCATGCTTGCGGACTGCGTACCGGTCGCCCGGCTCGAGTGAACCGTCTCCGCCCGCTTCTCGAAGCGCCGCACGTTCACGCTCTCGCCTGCTTCGTCCTCATTGCCGCGGCGCTCGCCGGTCCGGCGTTGCTCGGACGTGCCTCCCTCGCGCCCGACACGCTGCTCGACAACGATCCGCTGTATGCGACGATCGCGCCGCCGCCGCTGCCGCGCGTCGACGACTTCACGCCGATCGCGCTCGACCTGCCGCGGGACATGGCCTTCGCCCGCGGTCTGGCGGCGGGTAGACTGGACCAGTGGAACCCGCTCGCCGGCTGTGGCGCCCCGCTGTGGGCGGAGCAGGGCGGGCCGTTCTTCCCGCTCAAGCTACCCTTCTACCTCGCCCCCTCGCGTCGTACCTACGACCTCTTCCTGACGCTCCGGCTCGTCCTGGCGGCGTTCGGCGCGTATCTTCTCGCGCAGCGTCGGGGTCTCCCGCCCACCGCCGCCATCGCGGCGGGAGCGATGTTCGAGACGTCGGGGGTGCTCGCCGCGCAGCTCGCCTTCGGCAGCT
>VBLD01000426.1:219-1250 GCA_005879205.1 Deltaproteobacteria bacterium | reverse complement strand
TTCGTCGCCTACGCCATCGCGCTCGGCGCCCATATGGCGGCGGCGTGGCAGAGTCCGCGCGCCGCGTGGTCGATGGCGACCTGGGGTGTCCTCGCCATCGTCGTCGGCTTGGCTCTCGCCGCGCCGTCATGGATGCCGCTCGCCGATCTCGCGCAGTTCGCCGTTTCCTACAAGGACAGGCCGATGGGCGAGCTCGTGTGGAGCGGGGCGTTGCAGCGCTCTCGCAACGCGCTGCCGATCGCGCTCTTCGCCCCCGCGATGCTCGAGCTCGTCAGGGACTCGATCGGCTGGGTGCATGCCTTCGCCCCGGTCGTCGGCGTGCTCGGCCTGGTTCTGGCCGTCACGGGTACCTTCTGCGGGGGGCTCGACGCCGGACTCGCGGGCATGGCGGTGCTCGGCGTCGGCCTTGCGGCGGCACCACCCGGTTTGGCCTGGCTGCATCAGATCCCCGGCCTGCGTCTGGTGCTACCGCCGTATGCCTGGTCCCTCGTCGTGCTGCCGTTGACCCAGGCGGCCGGCACCGGCGTCGTCGTGATCCGTACGGCAAGGGGTCGGCGATTCGCCGCGATCGCGGTCGCCCTGGTCTGCGCAGGGCTGCTCTCGCTGATGTTCGTCAGCGATGCAGGGCCGCTCTACCCGTTCGGAACGAGTCTACGATCGGCCCTCCATCAGGAGACCGGCATCATTCGGCTCGTGCTCCCGCCGGTCGTGGCCATGCTCGTCGTGTTGGCATGCGGCGTCGTCGCGCGCTCGCGGCTCGCGGGCTGGTGCGGGATCGGGATCGCGCTCGTCGCCGTTCTCGAGGAGTTGAGCATCGTGGCGCCGCTGGCGCGCCAGCGCCCGTCGTCGATCCTCTCGGGGCCACCGCCCCCCGCGGTGCAGAAGCTCCGCGAATACATTCACGGCGACTGGGGACGGATCCTCGCCATCCCGGCGACCATTGGATTTCCGCTCACTCCGATGCTGTTCGACCTTCCGGACGTACGCGGCGTCGCCGCGCTTCCGCTCCGCCGTTTCCAGCTGTTTCGGGA
>VBLD01000426.1:0-200 GCA_005879205.1 Deltaproteobacteria bacterium | reverse complement strand
GGCCCGGTCCCCTGGATACCACCGTGCAGGACATCCCGGTGACGCGATCGCCGCTGGTCGACCTCGCTGCGGTCGACTATGTCATCGTGCCCCGCGGGACACCGTCGTTGAAGCTGAACGGTGATGCCCAGATGCCGCTGATCTATGGCGATCATCGGGTGTTGATCTACCAGAATCGCGCGGCTCTGCCGCGCGTACGC
>VBLD01000123.1:8768-13372 GCA_005879205.1 Deltaproteobacteria bacterium | reverse complement strand
GGTTCACGAGAACGAGCATGTCGAGCAGCGCGGGATGAATGCCCGTCGGATAGCAACCGCCGCCGAGCGCGGCGGCTGCGAGGTCGCTGTTCACCGGCGCCCCGAACGCGGGGGGGAGGGCAAGGACCGTGAGCACGAATGCGATCAGGGGCAGCATCGGCGTCTTTTGGGCCATCGAGGGTTCCTCCGGCTCCAAAGGCCTAACAGCTCGAAAGCGCGACCGTCAACTGAAAAAGCGGGCGCCGAGTCTAGCCGCAAGGCGGGGCCACGCCTAGAATGCCGACCCCATGGAAGACCTGGCCGCGGTGTTCGACCCGCAGGGGATGTTCGACTTCCCCGATCCGTATCCCCTGTTCGCCGAGCTGCGCCGCACGAGCCCCGTGACGTCGTTCCAGTTCCTCAATCGGCTGGCCTACGTCGTCACGCGCTACGACGACGTGCGCGCGGTGCTGCAGGACGGAGAGACCTACTCTTCGCGAGCGAACGCCGAGGTCGGCCGTTACATGGGGCGCACGCTCGAGGCGCTGGTCCCGACCATCGAGGCGCTGGCGCACGAGCGCGTCGACCGTCTGGCCGGCGACGGGCGCGCCGATCTGGTCGCGCAATTCAGCCTGCTCTTCCCGCTGGACGTGATCGCCGGGATCCTCGGGCTGACCCGCTCGGACCATGCGCAGTTCCAGCGCTGGTCGCTCGACCTGATCGCTTTCAGCAAGGATCCGAGCCGGGCTCACGGAGCCGCCGAACGGCTGCGCGAGTACTTTCTGCCTTTCATCCGCCTCCGCCGCGACGAGCCGCGCGCGGACGTCATCAGCCGGCTCGTGACGGGGACGGTTAGTGGCGTCGGACTGACCGACGACGAGGTCGTGAGCTTCCTGCGGCTGCTGCTTCCCGCGGGAGCCGAGACGACCTCCCGGTTGCTCGGGAGCATGCTCTACGCGCTGCTCACCGAACGCGAACGGCTGGCGCGCGTCGACGCCGACCGCTCGCTCATGCCGTGGGCCATCGAGGAGACGCTCCGCTGGGAGACGCCGGTCGTGTTCGTCGCGCGGCAGACCACGCGGCCGGTCGAGATCGCCGGCACGCCCATCCCGTCGAACACGATGGTCTCCACGATCATCGGCTCTGCCAATCGGGACGAGACCCACTTCGACGACCCGGACACTTCTGCCTCGGCTACCACCTCGCCAAGCTCGAGGCCCGCATCGGTCTGACGGCGATCATCGACCGTCTCCGAGACCTACGCTTCGACCCCGCCGAGCCCGCCCCCGCCATCACGGGTCTCGCCTTCCGCTCGCCCCGCAGTCTCCCGGTCCGTTTCGACGCGTGATGAGCCGCGGTTTTTTTGCTTGCGGCCCGAGCCGGAGCGGCGCTATCGTCCGCGTCGAGGTGACACCCATGCCGCGCAGAGCTTCGCTGTTCGCCGCCGCCCTGATCGCCGTCCTGCCGGGAGCGGCCGCCGCGACGTCCATCGCCGACATCGTCGACCACCCCGATACATACGCCAACACGCAGGTCACGGTGGTCGGCACCGTGATCCCGCCGCCCCTCGGCTATCTCGGCGAGAGCATCTACACGATCGCCGCCGATGACCGTCGTATCACCGTGGTGAGCGGCCGCTCGGCCCCGGCGACCGGCGAGCGGATCGAGGTGAACGGCAAGGTCGCCCTCAAACCGCCCGACGAGGAGTTCACCTGGCCGCCCGTCATTCGTGAGAGCGGGCGCCAGCCCGCCCCGTAGCGCGCCGACCGGCGGCGCGCGCCTTCAGGTGGTGAGGTCCCGCAGGACGGGGAGCCGGATGCGGGCCGTCATGCGGCGGTGGAAGCGGGGCAGGAGCACCCGCAGGACGTACGCGATCGCTACCCAGCGCGGCACCGTGACCTCGTGGCGGCCGCGCGCGAGGGCGTGCAGGACGTCGCGCGACAAGACCGCCGGCTCGACGAAGGACATTGACCGCTCCGGCATGCGCGCCAGGACCGCGGGCGTGAACATCTCGGTGCGGACGAGCGCCGGGTAGACCGTCATCACGTGGATGCCGAGCGGCGCGAGCTCGTAGGAGAGACCCTCCGAGAGACCCGCGACCGCGAACTTGCTCGCCGAGTATGCGGCCTCGTCCGGCTGGCCGAGCTTGCCGGCGACCGAGGAGACGTTGACGATCCAGCCCCGCCCCCGGCCTCGCATGTCGGGCAGCACCGCCTTGGTGGCGTAGACCGTGCCCAGGTAGTTCGTGCGCATCATCCGTTCGATGTCCGCCACGTCGTGGTCCTTGAAGAGCACGTGGCGGCCGTAGCCCGCGTTGTTGACGAGCAGGTCCACCCGACCCCAGCGGTCGAGGACGGCTTTGACGGCTCGCTCGACGCTCGAGCCTTCGGCCACGTCACAGACCTCGACGGCCGCCTCGCCGCCGGCGCGGCGGATGTCGGTCGCCACGGCTTCGAGCCGCTCGGCGCGCCGCGCGAGGAGGGCGACGCGCATGCCGCGCGCCGCGAGATCGCGGGCGAGCTGGGCACCGATGCCGCTCGAGGCGCCGGTGACGATGCCGACCGTCTCGCGGAAGTCGGCGAGCCCCGCCACGACGTCAGGCCGTCGGACGGCCGTTCCTGCCCGCGGGCAGGACGCGGAGCGCGAGGCGCACGAGGTGCGGCACGAGGGTGGGTCTCAGCAAGCGCGCATCGTAGCCGCCGAGCCGGCGCTCGTTCTCGTCGAGGCAGGTCTTGGCGAGCGTCGCGAGCGTGACGTCGCCGACCGCCTCGGGCACCTGCATCGTGAAGTCGTCACCGGCATCCGCCGACCGGAGGTGGAGCGCCGTCCGCACGCGGCCGAATGCCTGCAGCGACAGGCCGAGCCCACGCCGCACGAGAAACCAGGCGCGCCGCTCGAACGGCAGGCCGAGCCGCCGGTACGCGACCCAGTTGGTGAAGAAGAGGATGTGCCGCGCCTCCTCGTCCATGACGCCGTCGAACACCCGCACCAGCGGCTCGGGAAAGAGCCCCGTGTCCGCCGAGAGACGGAACAACCCGAAGGCGAAGAAGGAGTCGAAGCACTCACCGTAGCCCATGCGGAGAAACGCCCACTCCGCGTCGCGCGGCGCCGGAGGACGGCCCGCACCGACGGTGATGCCGTAGCGCTGCGTGAGGCTCTCGAGGAGCAGCGCGTGACGCTCCTCCTCGTACGCCTGCATCGCGATCGCCTCGCGCAGCAGCGCATCGGGCTCGACGTCGGCCATCGCCCGCACGCGCGCCGCGGCGGTCGCCTCGCTCTGCACCGCCTCGTCCCAGAACGGCATGGCGCGCAGGCGCTGCACCTCGGTTGCGTCCAGCTCGGGCCAGCGGACGTCGCGCACCGCGTAGACGTGATGCGTGTCGACGAACTGCCGGCAGAAGAGCGTCTTGTGCTCTTCGGAGCCGACTGTCAGCTCAGGCATTCATCCCCCGACGCGCCGCGTGTGGCGCCATATAGCCGTCGCCTCGGGCGCGGGCAAGGCCGCACGGCCTCCGGGCTCCCCGAAAGTTAAATTGACGACATGCGGCGCTTTTCGACCGTCCGGCGATCCCGCGTCTTTCCGGTCCTCCTTCTCGGGCTCGGCGGCACGCGGGCGGGAAAGGAAACCGCTCGTTTTCGAGGCCCGTCGGCGGCTCCATCCGGGCCGAATGGGTTCGAGGGCGCACCGCGCGAGATGCCCAGGGCGACGGCGGGAATTGACGAGCGGGACGCTCGCTTGGTAGGTGCGGCGCACCCCCGCAAGCAAAGGAGCTAATGATGGACGTCCGATTCGCTCACGAAGCGGTCTTCCGCTGGATACACATCGTCGCCGGGATCATGTGGATCGGGCACCTCTACTTCTTCAACTTCGTGAACGGACCGTTCGCGGCGACGCTCGACGCCGACACCCGGAAGAAGGTCGTCCCGCAGCTCATACCGCGGGCGCTCTACTGGTTCCGGTGGGGCGCGGCCTGGACGTGGGTCACGGGCGTGCTACTGCTCTTCCTGGTCTTCTGGTGGCCCGATCCCAAGTTCTCCACGGGGCCGAGCATCGTGATGATCCTGGTCACGTTCCTCGCCTTCATGGTCTACGACGTGCTCTTCAAGATGGACTTCGCCAAGGACCTGCGCGTGGGCGGCGCCGTGGGCCTCGGCCTCGTGGTCGTGATCGTGGCCGGCGGCTACATCGCCTGGGCCGGCTTCGGCTACCGCGACTACGTGATCCACACGGGTGCGATGTTCGGCACCATCATGGCGGCCAACGTCTGGATGCGGATCTGGCCTCTCCAGAAGAAGATCATCACCGCCGTGCGCGACGGCACGCCGCCCGACCCCGCCTGGGCCCCGCTCGCCGCGGCCCGCTCGCGGCACAATACCTACCTCTCCGTGCCGCTGGTGTGGATGATGATCAACTCCCACACCACGGTCCCATTTGCGTCGAGCCCGGTCTACTTGTTCGTGATGATCGTGATCGGCTGGGGCGCGGTGTACCTGCTCTACCAGAACACGACGCGGGTGAAGGGATTCTAGCGCTACTCCGCGACGCGCTCGGCCTCGTCCTTGAAGAACAGCTCGCGCTCGGTCTCGTAGGGCTCGTACGTGAAGCGCGCCTGGCGATAGGCTTC
>VBLD01000123.1:0-8731 GCA_005879205.1 Deltaproteobacteria bacterium | reverse complement strand
CGAGATAGCCGCCCGCCGTGGCGGCCACGGGAGGGCCGGGGACCCAGCTGAGCGGGTTGAGCACGCCGTCGACCGTCCAGCCGACGAGGCTGCGGGTGCAGAAATCGCCGAGCATGGGGAGGATCAGGTACGTGCCCGGCGGCAGCCGCCAGACGCCGAGCGTCTCGTCGAAGGTCTCGGGGGCGGCGGTCCAATGGAGGTAGTCGCCGGCGACGTCGAAGAGGCCGACCACGCCGGCGGTGGTGTTGACGAGGAGTCGGCCGGAGTGCACGCCGGCGCGACGGACCTTTGCCTGCGCCAGGCTGTTCAGGATGTCGCGCGGCCCGTCGAGGTTGCCCATGAAGGCGATGACGCGGCGCTGCCCCCACTTCGGCACGACGAAGTTGTAGCCGCGGGCCATCGGTTCGAGCGCGTGCTCCAGCAGCCACTGGTTGAAGCGCAGGTTGAGCCGGTTCAAGCGCTCGGGTTCCGCCGCCGCCGGCGTGGCGAGGGCGAGGCCGAGAACGCTCGAGGCGAGCCAGGCGCGTACGCCCTTCATCGCGCGTCGTGCAGCATCGGTAAGGGAGGGCGAGCGCTCGCGCCGATCGCCGCTCCGCGGACGGCGTTGAGCACGACGCCGAGGACCCGGGCGCGGAGGGTGCGCAGCCGGCCGAAGGCGGCGGCCACGGCCTCGCTGTGGGTTTCCCCGGCGCGGACGACGAGCACGACGCCGCCCGCCAGGCGGGCGAGCAGCGGCGCGTCGGCCTGGCCGAGGACGGGCGGTGCGTCGATCACCACGTAGTCGTAGCGCCGGGAGAGCTCGTCGAGCAGGCTCGCCATCGCGGTCGAGTCGATCAGCGCGGCGGGCTCGTCGGGCAAGGTGCCGGCGGGCAGGACGTCGACGCCGTAGTCGGTCTTGCGGAGGAGCGACGGCAGGTCCGCGGCGCCGGTCAGGAAGTTCGTGGCCCCCTGCCCCCCCTCTTGCCGGAACACGCGGTGCAGCCGCGGGCGGCGGAAGTCGCAATCGACCAGCACGACGCGCCGCCCCGCGGCGGCGAGCGCCACCGCCAGATTCGACGCCACGCACGTCTTCCCCTCGCGCAGGCGCGCGCTCGTCACCAGCAGGCGCTGCGGGGGGCCTGCCGGGCTCGCGTGGAAGAGCGCGGCACGGAGCTTCGCCACCGCCTCGGCCGCCGCCGATCCGGGGGCCTCGGCCGCTACCAGCTCCGGCGCCACCCGCACCGCCCTGCCGTTCGTCCGCTTCTCGCGGAAGAGCGGGAAGACCGCGAGCACCTCGAACCCGACGGAGCGCTCGACGTCCTCCACCGTCTTGAGCGGGCGGTCTCGCCGCCGCTTCATGGCCGCGTACGCGAGACTTCCGAGCGATCCCATGCCGAGGGCGAGCGCCAGGTCGAGCAGCGGACGGGGGTGCGACGGCCAGCGCGGCGCCGCGGCCCGGTCGATCAGCCGGGCCTCGGCGCCGCCCGGAGCCTCCTTGACCCGCGCGAGCAGCCGCTCGTAGCGCTCGCGCGTGGCGTCCACCTGCGCCTTCAAGAGGTTCGCTTCGACCGCGCGCTGGCCGAGGTCGCCGACCACGGCCCGCTGCGTCTGGACCGCCTGGGTGAGCAGAGCCTCCTGCTTCTTCGCGGCCTCGAAGTCGGCGCGTACGGTGTCGGCGAGCGCCTCCTGCGCGGTCCTGAGCTCACGCCGCAGCGCGTCGATCTGCGCCTGCATCCGCCCTCCAGCGCCCTCGCCGAGGCGGGCCCGCTCGGCCTCGAGCTTGGCGACCTCCGTGGCGAGCCCGGCAACGACCTGATTGCTCACCACCTGCGAGAGCAGCCCGGGGTTCCCGCTCGTGACCTGCTTGTGCAGCGCCTCCTTCTCCATGCGCCGGCTCTGCGCCCTGGTGAGCGCGTCGTTCAGGTCGGCGAGCTTGCGGTACTCGAGGCTGTCGCGGGGATCTTCGGGAAGCGCCGGATTGTCGCGCCGGAACGCCTCGAGCGCTTCCCCCGCGTGCGCCAGCGCCTCGCGCGTCACCTGAAGCTCGCGCTCGAGCACGCCCCGCCACCGCTCGCCGGAGCTGGCCGCGCCCCCGACCGCCTGCACGACGTACTCCTCCGCCAGCGCGTTGGCCACCTCGGCGGCCAGGCGGGGACTCGGGCTCGTGAAGCTCACCTCCACGAGCGACGTGTCGGCACGCGGCGCGACCGCCGCCCCCGCCAGGAGCACGTCGATCGCGCGCTCGGCGTCGGCGATGGGTGCGCTCGGCTCGTCCAGCACCGGGAGGCCGAGCACGCGGCGGACACGGGCGATGCCGGCCGCCATCAGGCGGGCGACGTCGATCGGCGGCGCCAGCCACAGCTCCTGCCCGGGCTCCAGGCGATCGAGGACGCGCTGGGCGAGGGTCCGCGTCAGCGGCAGGACGGTGCCGCCGTTCGCGTCGATCAGGGCCGTCGCGCGGTAGACGGGGGTCGGGACGAGCGTCGCCGCCAGCGTGGCGGCGAACAGCGTGACGAACAGCAGGCCCGCTCCCCAGCGGTGGTGTCGGAGGACCTGGCCGTAGGCGGGCAGGACCGGACGGCGGATCGTCGCCGCCGTGCTGACCACGATCGCCGGCAGCTCCGGCTCGCGTCTAGCGCGTCTCTCCATTCCCCCCCTACTCCAGCCCCGCCGTCCGAAGAGGCACATTTCTATGGAAGCCGCGCCGTAGTGTCAAACTTTTCGAATCACCGCCGCCTGCCACAGGTCGGGATGGCGGCCGGCATGCGGAACGCCTCGGGTGCGAGGCGGACGTTCGGGCAGACGGCGACGGCCCGCTCGTCGGCCAGCGGTGCGGCGCCGAAGGTATAGGCCGTCCGGTACGGCAGGAAGAGGCCGTTCGTGCGGTGGAAGTCCGCAAAGCGAGCGCTCAGCGTCCCGGCGCCGAGCGGCGGCAGCCCGAGCGGCCCTTCGACGTGGACCAGCAGGTCGCGCGCGTCGAAGCCGAGCCGGTAGCGCGCGCCGTCGCCGGCGAATACGGCGGCGAGGCCCCAGGCGGCACCCTCGGGCAGCTCGGGCCCCGCCAGCGGCGTCACCTGCACCCCGGGCAGGAGCAGCGCGTCGAGGTAGGTGACCGCCGTGAAGCGGGCGTGCGAGCGCAGCGGGGCATCGGGCCCGGCGTCGACGCTCACCGGGTTGCTCTCGACGAAGGTGCGGCTCACCGCCCCGTCGAACAGGTAATGGTCCGCGCCCGCCGCCGTGAAGATCGTCCACGCGTAGCGGTCGGGATAGAGGAAGGCCGTGCGCCAGCTCCACCTGCCGGGCGCGCCGACGAAGACGTCCGCCTGGACCTCCCGCACGACCGCGCGCAGCGGGCCGCCGCGGGCCTGGATCGCGCGCAGGAGCGGCGGCCGCGGCGCGCAGCCGCCGAGCACCGGCAGCCACATCGCCAGCCCGAGCGCCGCGCCGGCCGACCGCCTGCTCACAGCGCGTCCTGACGCGCGAACCGGCCGGTGTAGACGGCGCCGCCCTCGCAGCGCTGGAGCACGATCTGGCACACGCGGACGCCGGCGTGGATGGCCAGCGGCCGGCCCGCCACGTTCGACATCTCCAGCACCTGGCGGCTCTCGACCCCGGGCGCGACGAAGCCCGAGGTCACGTGGATCATGAGCCCGAGCCGGGCGAAACGGCTGCGACCCTCGAGCCAGCCGGCGATGTCGGGCGGCAGGCGCAGGCGCTCGCGGGTGAGACCGTGGATCGTCTCGCCGGGCTTGAGCACGTACGAGGCGCCCAGCCGTCGCACGCGTGTCACCGTGCGATAGTCGGCGTCCTCGGTCACGTCGATGACGTCGGGACCGCCTTCCATGACGCGGATCTCGTCGGCCAGGTGGAGGTCGATCGACGCCGGACCGATCTGATCGGGCACGAGGGGCTCGATCGAGAGCCGGCCGTCGGCGATCTCGCGGAGAATCACGTCCCGCGTGAGGATCATCTGCGGAGTGTAGCAGAAGGAGCCGAGTGGTATAGAGGAAACGAGGGTCGCCATGCGTTACGAGCACATTCTCCTGGGCGAGGACGCCGGCCTCGCCATCGTCACCATGAACCGCCCGGAGCGGCGGAACGCGCTTTCCGAGGCGCACATGACCGAGCTGATCCGCGCGTTCCGCACCGTCGCCGATCGGGGCGACGCGCGCGCCATCGTCCTCGCGGCCGCCGGCCCGGTGTTCTCCTCGGGCCACGACTTCGCCGACATGGTCGAGCGGGACCTCGACGGCATGCGACGGCTGCTCGCCACCTGCACCGAGCTGATGCTCACCATCCAGCGCGTCCCGCAGCCCGTCGTCGCGCAGGTGCAGGGGGTGGCGACCGCCGCGGGCTGCCAGCTCGTCGCCTCGTGCGACCTCGCGGTCGCTGCCGAGGAGGCGAGCTTCGCGACGCCCGGCGGCAAGGGCGGCTGGTTCTGCACGACGCCGATGGTCGCGGTCGCGCGCGCCGTCGGCCGCAAGCGCGCGCTCGAGATGCTGCTGACGGGCGACCCGATCGACGCCCCGACGGCCCTCGCCTGGGGCCTGGTCAACCGGGTCGTGCCCCGCGAGCGGCTCGAGGAGGAGACGCGCGGCCTCGCGCGCGCCGCGAGCCGCGGCAGCACGGCGTCGAAGGCGCTCGGCAAGCGGGCCTACTACGACACCGCCGAGCTCGACGTCGAGGCCGCGTACGCGCGCGCGTGCGAGGTGATGGCCGCCAGCGCCCTCACCGAGGACGGACGCGAGATGATGCGGGCCTTCCTCGAGAAGCGGCCGGCCCTGTATCCGCCTCGCCGCTGACCTCCGCCCCGTCCCTTCGCACATGCCGCCGACCGTCGCCTACTTCTGCATGGAATACGGGCTCCACGAGGAGTTCCCGATCTACGCCGGCGGGCTCGGAATCCTGGCAGGAGACTTCGTCAAGTCCGCGCACGACCTCGGCCTTCCCGTGGTGGGCGTCGGGCTCCGCTGGCGGCACGGCTACTCGCGCCAGCGCATCCTTCCCGACGGGCAGCCGGTCGACGACTTCCCGACCTATCGCGCCGACTTCCTCGAGGACACCGGGGAGCGCGTGCGGGTGCGCGTGGCCGCGCGCGAGGTCGAGGCGCGCGTCTGGCGGACGGAGCGATGGAACAACGCGCCGCTCTTCCTCCTCGAGCCCGTCGCCGGCGAGGACGCCTGGATCACGCGCCGCCTCTACGAGCCGACGCTCGACTGCCGCGTGGCCCAGGAGATCCTGCTCGGCGTCGGTGGGATCCGGGCGCTCCGCAGATTCGGCCTCGACGTCGACGTCTATCACTTCAACGAGGGGCACGCGGTCTTCGCGGGCCTCGAGATGGTCGCCGAGCGCATGGCGGCGGGCGCCGAGTTCCGGGATGCGTGGGCGGCGGTGCGGGAGCGGATCGTCTTCACCACCCACACCCCCGTCGCCGCCGGCAACGAGGTGCATCCGATTGCCGACCTCTTGAGGCTCGGTGCCTCGTGCGACCTCGTGGAGGCCGAGCTCAGGGAGATCGGCGGCGATCCGTTCAACATGACCGTCGCGGGCCTCCGGCTCGCCCACCGCGCCAATGCGGTCTCCGAGCTGCATGCCGAGGTGTCGCGCGCCATGTGGCGCGACGTCGCGGGCGCCTGCCCGATCATCCCGATCACGAACGGCGTGCACCTCCGTACCTGGCAGGACCCGCGCATCAGCGAGGCCCTCGGCTCGGCGACGGGTCTCCGCGCCACGCACCAGACGCTCAAGCGCGAGATGCTCGCCGCGATCGGGCAGCGGACGGGCACGCGCCTCGATCCCGACGTCCTGACCGTCGGCTTCGCGCGCCGCGCCGCCGGCTACAAGCGGAGCGACCTCGTCTTCGGCGATCCAGCGCGCATCGAGGCCTTGCTCAGCGGGCGTCGCCTCCAGCTCGTGTTCGCGGGCAAGGCCCATCCCGACGACGCCCAGGGGCGGCGGATCGTCGCCAACCTGGTCGCCATGGCGCGGCAGTATCCGGGCAGCGTGGTGTTCGTGCCCGACTACGACATGGGCATCGCCCGCCTCCTGACGCGCGGCGCCGACGTGTGGCTGAACAACCCGATCCGTCCGCTCGAGGCCTGCGGGACCTCGGGAATGAAGGCGGCGCTGAACGGCGTCCCGAACCTCTCCGTGCTCGACGGGTGGTGGCCTGAGGCGTGTCGCCATGGCGTCAACGGCTGGGCGATCGGCGACGGGACCTCGGGCGCGCCGGACCAGGACGAGCGCGACCGGGCAGCCCTCTACGCGACGCTCGAGAACGAGGTCCTGCCCGCCTATGCCGACGCCGGGCGATGGGTCGACATGATGCGGGCCAGCATCGTGACGGCGGAGCGGGGGTTCACGTCGGACCGGATGGTGCGGGACTACTTTGCCCGGCTCTACGGGCAGGAGTAGCTGGCTCCCGGGGCGCGGGCGCCTCCGCGATCGCCCACAGCGCGACGAGCGGCGTCACCAGCGCCGCGGCCACCGCGGCGAAGCCGCCCTTGAAGGCGACGAAGTGCCAGAAGGGCAGGCTGCCGACACCGAGGAGGCGGAGCACGACGAAGGCGAGCGGCGCGAGCACCGCGATGCACACGAGGCCGAGCGCGGCGCCGCGGCGGGCCGTCCCCCGCGGCAGCCAGCCGAGCACCGGGTGCGAGGTCCGGGTCCAGCCGAGCGGCGCGACCTTGCCCGCTCGCACGTGGCCGCGCACCAGCCGTGTCGCGATGAGGGAGGTGAGGAGCGGTAGCAGGAAGCACGTCCCGATCGTGTCGCCCATGATGCTCTGCTGCCCCCAGAGCGGCACCACGGCCGCGCTCCGGAACATCCCCCAGGCGATCGCCGCGTTCAAAACGAAATTGAAGACCGCGGCGCCGACGCCCTGCTCGATCAGAAGGTAGCGGCGCACCGCGGGGGGCATCGGCGGTCTTATAGCGCGTCCTCACGGCGTGCTGTCCAGTGGCTCGACGGGCGCCTCGCATACGAGCGCGACGCGACCGCCCTGGTAGCCGAGGCGGCGCGCTTCGCGCTAAGGTCCGGCGCCGGGGCTCGAGGATGGCAGAGCACTTCGACCTGTTGATCCGCGGCGGCACGCTCGTCGACGGGACGGGCGCTCCGGCGCGCCGGGGCGACGTCGCCATCCGCGCCGGCCGCATCGCCGCGCTCGGCAGCGTGACCGGCACCGCCGACCGCGTGCTCGACGCCGAGAGCGCCGCCGTCGCGCCCGGCTTCGTCGACATCCACACGCACTACGACGCCCAGGTGTTCTGGGATCGCATGCTCTCCATCTCGCCGTGGCACGGCGTCACCTCGGTGGTCATGGGGAACTGCGGCTTCGGCGTCGCGCCGACGCGACCCGCGCACCGCGACCTCGTGCTGCGCACGCTCGAGAAGGTCGAGGGCATGTCGCTCGACGCGCTGCGCGCGGGGATCGGCGCCGAGTGGCCATTCGTGACGTTCGCCGAGTTCCTCGCCGCCGTCGAGCGGCGCGGCACCGCGATCAACGTCGGGGCGCTCGTCGGGCACACCCCCGTGCGCCTCTACGTGATGGGCGAGGAGGCGACGGAGCGCGAGGCGACGGCGGACGAGATCGCGGCCATGCGCGCGCTCGTCGCCGACGCGCTCCGCGCCGGCGCCGTCGGCTTCGCCACCTCCAAGGCGCCGACGCACGTCGGCTGGGAGGGCCGCCCGGTGCCGAGCCGCGTCGCCGCGTGGGAGGAGATCGAGGCGCTGGCCAGCTGCCTCGCCGACGCCGGCAACGTGATGCAGGCGACCCTCGGGCCCGGTCTCTTCCTCGACGAGTTCGCGGCCATCCAGCAGCGCACCGGCCGGCCCGTCAGCTGGACGGCGCTGCTCGGGGGCATGCTCGGGCCCGATGGGCACCGCGCCGTCCTCGAGCAGTCGGCGGCACTGCAGGCACGCGGCGTCCGGGTGATCCCGCAGGTGTCCTGCCGGCCGCTCATGGTGGAATTCAACCTCGAGGCGCCCTTTCCGCTGGAGCCCATGTCGGTCATGCGGCCGGTGTCGCGGGCGGACCCCGCCGGCAAGCGCGCGATCTACGCCGACGCCGGATTCCGCCGGTCGCTCCGCGAGAAGATCGACGGCGGGCGGCTCGCCGAGGGGTTCCGGAGCATGCAGATCACGGAGCACCCGCCCGACCCTTCGCTCGCGGAGCGCCGGCTCGGCGACGTGGCGGCGGAGCGCGGCGTCCATCCCGTCGACCTGGCGCTCGACCTCTCGCTCGCATCGGGGCTCGCGACCCGCTTCCGCCTGGCGGTGCTGAATACGGACGAGACGGTCGTCGCCGAGCTGCTCAGCCACCCGGCGAGCATGCTCGGACTCTCCGATGCGGGCGCGCACGCGAGCCAGCTCTGCGACGCCTGCGCGCCGACCGAGCTGCTCGGCACATGGGTGCGGGAGAAGCGCACTCTGTCGCTCGAGGCGGCGGTGCACCGGCTGACCGCGGAGCCGGCGGAGGTCTTCGGCATCACCGACCGCGGGCGGCTCGCCCCCGGGCTCGCCGCCGACGTCACCGTGTTCGATCCCGCGACGGTGGGCTGCCGGCCGCTCCGGCGCGTGTACGACTTCCCCGCCGGCGCCGACCGCCTCGTGTCGGACGCGGTCGGCATCCGCACCGTCGTCGTGAACGGCGTGGTCATTCGCGAGGACGGACGCGATGCCGTCGATCCCGAGGGACCGCTCCCGGGCCGGGTGCTTCGAGGAGGACACGCCTGATGACCTACCCGATCATCTC
>VBLD01000434.1:622-3061 GCA_005879205.1 Deltaproteobacteria bacterium | reverse complement strand
CTTCTGGGAAGCCTCGGTCACGCCGCGCCGCCGGATTCCATGCTTCTTCTCGCCGGCTTCGGCGCGCTCCTGTCGTGGCGTCGAGCGGCCGGCCGGACGAACGAGCGCTCCGCTCGCGCGCCCTGACGCGGCCTCAGAGCCGCGTGACATGCACCAGGTTCGTGACCGCCGGATCGGATGGCGGCCAGCCGGCCGTCAGCACGATCAGCGTGCCGTCCGGAACGAGTCCCATCTCGCGCACCGGCGCCCGGAACGCGGCGAGCAGGGCGTCGCCACCCGTCCGCGGCGGGAGCGTGATCGGGGTGAGACCCCAAACGAGCGAGAGACGGCGGCGGAGGCGTTCGTCGGGGACCAAGGCGAAGATCGGCACCCTCGGGCGGTGGCGCGCGACCTGGCGCGCCGTGAAGCCGGTTCGGGTCGGCACGACGATCGCTCCTGCGTCGAGCTCCGCCGCGAGGCGGCAGGCAGCGTCGGCGATGAGGGCCGCGACGTCCCGCTCCGGCGGCGCCGCGCGCGGGGCGAGGGCACGCTCCGCCTCCCGCATGATGCGACCCATGACGGTCACCGCCTCGACGGGGTAGGCGCCGACGGCGGTCTCCTCGCTCAGCATGACCGCATCGGTGCCGTCGAGCACCGCGTTCGCCACGTCCGTCGCCTCGGCGCGCGTCGGCAGCGGGCTCGACACCATCGAGCGCAGCATCTGGGTCGCCGTGATGACCGGCTTGCCGGCGCGGTTGGCGCTCGCGATCAGCTCCTTCTGCACCATCGGTACGCGCTCGATCGGTATCTCCACGCCGAGGTCGCCGCGCGCCACCATGATGCCGTCGGCCGCGCGCACGATCTCCTCGACGTGCTCGAGCGCCGCCGCGTTCTCGAACTTGGCGATCACCGGGATGCCGCTCGCGCGCGGCTCCTCGAGGTCCGCGGCGCGCCGCACGAAGGAGAGCGCCACCAGGTCGACCGCCTGCGCGACGCCGAAGGCGAGGTCGTTCCGGTCCTTCACGGTGAGCGCCGGCACGTCGAGCCGCGACGACGGCAGGTTGATCCCCTTGCCGGCGGGGATGTCGCCCGCGACCAGGACCCGCGCGTGTCCGGCGTCGACGACTTCCAGCTGCATGGCGCCGTCGGCGAGGAGGACGGGATCGCCGGGACGCACCGCGGCCGGCAGCGCGAGCGGCACGACGTCGCCCGCCTGGCCGCGCACCGGCGCCGCGAGCCGAAGCTTCGGACCCCCGAGGTCCTGCAGGATCGCGACCGGCCGGTTTCCCGCGAGCCGGCGGATCAGCGCGATGCGTGCGCCGTGCTCGGCGTGGGTGCCGTGCGAGAAGTTCAACCGGAAGACGTCGACCCCTGCCTCGATCAGCCGGCCGATCGCCTCTCCGGACGAGGTGGCGGGGCCGAGTGTTGCAACGATCCGGGTACGCGCCATGCCGCTCGCCCGCTCCTAATGGACTTGGCGAAACGGAGCAACGATGAAAACACGTTGACGCTGCGCGCCTTCCCGGGGTATCGGCAGCGCTCGAGAGTACCTCATGCCGATGCTCCCGCGCTGGGCCCTGCGGCTCTTCCCCGCGCTGCTGACCGTCGCGACGAGCGCCAACGCCGATCTCACGGGTCATTGGCACGTCGAGATTCCGGGTGCCGACCCGTTCACCGAGATCGTGCAGACCGGGACCTCGGTGACGTTCACGTTGACCTTCAGCGGCAGTTCGCTGGTGTTCGACGGCACCGTCAGCGGCGACGCATTGTCCGCCACCTCGAACGATGGCCCGTGCCCCGTCGGCGTCAATCTCAGGATCCTCCCCGGCGAGACCGTCATGGATGGTATCGACGGGGTATACGGGGGACCGTGCACGTATCCCACGAAGTCGCGCGCCTTCATGAGCCGCTGCGAATGTCACGACGGCAACCAGACCAACGGCGACGGCTGCGACGCCGAGTGTCGGATCGAGCCGTGCTTCGTCTGCAGCGGCGAGCCTTCGATCTGCACACCAGCCGGCGACGGCGCGGCGTGCGACGATCGCCGCGATTGCACCACCGGCGAGACCTGCAGCGCCGGCGTCTGCGGCGGCGGCTCGGCGGTCGTGCCCTGCGTCGATCTCACCGGACGCTGGTTCTGGACCGACGACAGCACCTTCGGCGTCTTCCAGTCGACGAGCGACATCGTGCAACGCAACGGCATTCTGGTCTTTCGTCAGGCGGGTGGCTCCACGCTCCGCTACGTGGGCACCATCGATGCCTCGACCGGCGCGATGGATCTCGAAATTCCGTCCAACGCTCTATTCTGCACCGACCCGGTCAAGCTGACGGCGTCCGCCCCGCCCGACGGTCGCACGTACAGCGGCACCGGCAGCGCGACCGTCGAGTCGCCGCACTTCATCTGCCTCGACGACTCCTTCACCGAGACGGGCTCCCGCTGCGGCGGCGGCACCATCGACC
>VBLD01000434.1:0-580 GCA_005879205.1 Deltaproteobacteria bacterium | reverse complement strand
TGTCAGGTGGAGGCGTGCTTCGACTGCAGCGGCGAGCCGTCGACCTGCACGCCGCAGCCGCCCGCCACGCCGTGCAATGACGGCGACCCGTGCACGCTCAACGACGCGTGCAACGGCAGCGGCACTTGCGTCGGGACCCCGGTCGCCTGCGCGCCGTGCACGATCTGCGACGGCGCCGGCGGCTGCCTCGAGGCGCCGCGCCTGGATTGCCTCGCGTCGCTCGAACCCTCGAAGTCGAAGCTGCAGATCACCGACAAGATACCCGACACCAAGGACGCGCTGCGCTGGCAATGGCGGGCCGGTATGTCGCCGACATCCGCGCAGCTCGGCAATCCGCTCGCGAGCAGCTCGGTAGCGACGTGCCTCTACGACGAGTCGACGCCGACCCCGACGCTCTTGTTCCGCGCGCTCGTCCCGCCCGGGGGCACCTGCGGCACCAAGCCCTGCTGGAAGTCCGTCGGCCAGGGCGGTACAACAACAAGAGCGGCGCCGACGGCATCGTCGACCTCTCGCTTCGCCCGGGCGCGAACGGCAAGGCGAAGGTGGACGTGAAGGGCAAGGGGAGCGGTCTCTCCGGACG
>VBLD01000435.1 GCA_005879205.1 Deltaproteobacteria bacterium | reverse complement strand
AGCGGGAGGTGGCACGCGAGCACCTGCTGCGCGCCGCCAGCCGCCAGTTCGTCGAGGGAGACGTGCAGCACTGGTGGCATCCGCCGTCCGGCCGCGGCACGCGCACGCGCATCTCCGACGATCTCGTCTGGCTACCGTACGCCACCATCCACTACCTCGACGTGACGAACGACCCCGGCCTGCTCGACGAGGTCGTGCCGTTCCTCCAAGGGCCGGCCCTCGCCGCCGGCCAGGGCGAGGCGTACTTCGAGCCCGGCGTGGCACGCGAGCGGGCCACCTTCTTCGAGCACTGCGCCCGGGCGCTCGACCGCAGCTTGCGCGTCGGCAGCCACGGGCTTCCCCTCATGGGCACCGGCGACTGGAACGACGGCATGAACCGCGTCGGGCACGAGGGCGCGGGCGAGAGCGTCTGGCTCGGCTGGTTCCTGTACGCCACCCTTCGAGAGTTCGCCCGGCTGGCCGAGCTGCGCGGCGAGCACCAGCGCGCCGACGCCTGGCAGCAGCACGGGGACGCCCTCCAGGCGGCGCTCGAGCGTGAGGCCTGGGACGGCGACTGGTACCGCCGCGCCTACTTCGATGACGGTACCCCGCTCGGCTCCGTCACCAACGACGAGTGCCGCATCGACTCGATCGCGCAGTCGTGGGGGGTGATCTCCGGCGCCGCCGACCACGCCCGCGCGGCTCGCGCCATGGCGGCGGTGGAGGAGTACCTGGTGCGGCGTGGCGACGGCCTGGTCCTTCTCTTCACGCCGCCCTTCGATCACCCTGCGCGCGATCCGGGCTACGTGCAGGGCTACCTCCCGGGCGTGCGCGAGAACGGCGGCCAATACACGCACGCGGCACTCTGGGCCGTGCTGGCGTTCGCGGCCCTCGGCGAGGGCGACAAGGCGGGCGAGCTGTTCGCGATCCTGAACCCCATCAACCACACCAGCACGCGCGCCGGCGTCCACCGCTACAAGGTCGAACCCTACGTGGTGGCGGCCGACGTCTATGCCGAGCCACCGCACGTGGGCCGCGGCGGCTGGACCTGGTACACGGGATCCGCTGGCTGGATGCATCGCGCCGGCATCGAGTGGATCCTGGGCTTCCGCGTCCGGGGTGGCACGCTTCACCTCGACCCGTGCATCCCGCGCGCCTGGCGTGGCTTCGAGATCACCTTCCGCCACCACTCGGCGCGCTATGAGATCATGGTCGAGAACCCCCGCAACGTGACGCGCGGAGTATCGCGCGTCGAGCTCGACGGCGCGCCGCTCGCGGGCGGCGCGGCGATCGCGCTCGCCGACGACGGCGCCACGCACCGGGTGCGCGTCGTGCTCGGCTGACCCGGCATCGTCAGGGTGGGGACGCGAGCGGCGAGCACCTAAACCCGGTGCGGAGGCACGCAACGTCGAGCTCCTCGCGCAGGCAGCCGGCGTCGAGACCGAGCGCCTCGCAAAGGTTCTCGAAGCTGAATGGCCACGCCCGATCTGTGCTCGCCACGTAGGCCATCGCCTTGCGGACGGTGCGAACGTCGATCGCCCCTTTGCTCGCGGATCGCCGGTAGACGGAGCCTCGACAGTCATCAACGACCGCCTGCAGCACGGCCGCCATCAACCGCTTGTGCGGCCCGGCGAGATTCACGCCGGTACGGTTCGAGTACTGCGCCGGGAGCATGGTGTGGATCATCGCGGCCTCGAGCTGTGTGCTTCGGCCTCGCGCTGTCCCGCGCGGAACTCGGCCCAGAAGCGCGCACGCGCCTCAGACCGACCGCCGCCCTCCCCGTGCTCCGTCTCCACGGCGATGGGACCGCGTCGTCTCCACAACGACGTCCAAAGGTGTCGGAGCGCCTCCCGCAGACGGTTCTGCATTCTCACGCACTCTCCTTAACTTGGCATGCTGCATGTCCCGGTCTCTTCGCACCAGGTGCAGATGAACCGGAAGGCCCGGGCGCGGGAGTGAGAGGACCGGCGATCCGATCGC
>VBLD01000010.1:25300-26412 GCA_005879205.1 Deltaproteobacteria bacterium | reverse complement strand
CGCCGTGTACTCCCAGTCGATCAGCCAGATCGCGTCCCGGGCGACGAGCACGTTGCCCGGCTGAAAGTCGCCGTGCGTCTCGGCGGTCGCGATGCTGGAAGGTCCCGGGCACCGCTCGACCACCCGCGCGAGCGCCTCGACGGTGTGACCGATGCTCGCGCGGCAGGCGTCGAAGAGCGGCGCCGCGGCGATGCCGTCCTCGATCCGCCGGACGAGCGCGCCCAGGTAGTCGGTCACCGCCACCGGCTGCGCGGTGCGTTCCGCGAGACGCTCGAGGGCCGCCTGCGCCGCCCCGAATGCGCGCGCCCGTTGCGCGGCGAGTGGCAGCCGATTGAGCGGCGTTCCCGGGACCAGCTCCTCGGTGAACCATTGCTCCATCGGCACGACGCGACGCAGCCGCGGGATCGGCAGGTCCGCGGCGGCATGCCGGAGCGCCAGCTCGGCCTCCAGGAACGCCGGATCGGTCCCGACCTTGACGATCACGTGGCAGACCCCGGCCGGGCCGTCGACCACCCGCAGGCGGTGGTTCCCGCCCAGGATGACCAGAGCGGTGGACTGACGACCACCTGCCCGTCGGCCAGCCAACCCGCCGTGGCCCGATGGAGCGCGGCGGCCACGTAGGCGCGCTGTGCCGGTCGCGCCCACCAGCGGAGGCTCCGTGCGAACTCCCGGACGACGGGGTCGAGCGAGGCGCGGGACGCCGTCGGGCGGAAGATCGCGTTCAGGCGGAAGTTGCAGAGCCAGGCCTGCTCGTCGGCCTGCCGCCCGGCGCGCCGCGCGCCCTCGTCCCAGCGCACCGTGTGGCGGCGCCCGCCGAGCGCCGAGAGGAGGCGCGGGAGCGTCTCCTCGAGGATGCGCCCGAAAGGCTCGCGCTCAAGCAGCAGGCTGATGCGCATCGTCGTCGGCCACCGCCAGCCCCACCGCCGCCGCGATCTCGGCCGCGATCTCCGCGGCCGGACGCGAGCCGTCGAGCATGGTGCATCCCGACGGCAGCGCGAGCTCCCGGTAGTGCGCGAGCCGCGCGCTCAGGACCTCACGGCTGTCCCGGAACGGCTCGCCCTTGAGATCCGAGCGTCGCTCCGACTCCGCCACCGGTACGAGCAGCAGGAAGG
>VBLD01000010.1:17137-25242 GCA_005879205.1 Deltaproteobacteria bacterium | reverse complement strand
CGCTCCACCTGCTCGCCCGGGAAGTTCAGCCGGAAGTCGATCAGCGAGTCGCCGAGGTAGCGATCGCAGAGGACGATCCGGTTGCGTCTACGAAGAATCCGCACGTGCACGGCGAGCAGCCACCCGAGGTCGAGCAGCGCGGCCACGAGCCACAGCCGGCGGAGCCATCCCCGGCCGAGCGCCTCGCTGCGGCGCACCCCGGGCCCGGGCGGCGGCACGTGGCGGCCTCCGGCCCGGCGCACGACGGACTTCACACGCTCGAAGATCGGCGTGTAGCCGCCGCGTACCCAGACGACCGTGGGCTCCAGCCCGCCGGCGCGCAGCCGGGCGCACAGGAGCTCGATCTGCGTCGACTTGCCGGCGCCGTCGAGGCCGCTGAACGCGATCAGCGACGGGGGGCCGACCCTCTGCGATGTGTCGTTCATGACGGCGACGGCGACAGCTTCGCCCCTCGGCTTACATGAGCCGTTCGTGATTGGTGATGCTGTGAGAGCCGAGAGTCCTTCGCGGACGCGCTAGAGACGCTCGAGCACGCCCGCGTCGACCTCGACGCCGACGCTTCGTTGCAGCAGGTCGACGCTGACCACGAAGGTCGCGCGGCCGGCGTGCCACGTCTGCACGAGGCCCTCGACGCCGGCGAGCACGCCGGCGACGATGCGGACCCGATCGCCGACGCGGATCCAGGGCAGCGGCCGCGCCCCCTCGGCGGCGACGATCCGGCGGACCGCGTCCACCTGGTCGTCCGGCACGGGGTGGAGCGCGTCCCAGCGCTCGCCGAGGACGCGCACCACGCCGTCGGTGCCGGCGACACGCACGTAGGCCTCGCGCGAGGGCAGGAAGCGGAGGAAGAGGTAGCCGGGGAAGAGGGGCTGGTCGAGGACTACCCGCCGGTCGCGCCGCCGGCTCGGCACGCGCACGCGCGGCAGGAACACGTGCAGGCCCTTGCGCTCGAGCGCGCTCTCGACCTTCGGCTCGTACTGGTTCCGCGTCCAGACCGCGAACCAGCGCTCGGCGGCGGCGCCGGGCTCCGCTGCAACCTCAGGCTGCACGCTCACGGGACCATGTCCTCCGTAGGCATTTCGGGGCCGACGAAGTCGTCGTCGTCCTGAGCCGACTCGCGCCGCGCGAGCACCTCGGTCACGCCGTCGTAAACCGGGAGCATGTCGAGCGCGTTCCGTTGCCCCGCCTCGATCACCCGCTCGGCCAGCGGGAAATCGCCGCGCGCGGCGTAGACCTCGACCGCGAGGTCGCGGTAGAGCCGCCCTTGCTCGGGGGTCCTCAGCAGGGCCGCGAGCAGGCTCTGTTCGGCCGCGCCGAAGTCGCGCGCCTTGAGATAGTTGCGGGCCGCACGGCCGAGGTCGGTGTTGGCGTCGATGCTCCGGTCGCCCTCTTCGGCCAGCACCGTCGCCGCGTCGCCCCAGCGCTCGCGCGCCTCGAAGAGGGCGGCGAGGTCGTTGGCGATCGAGGCGCGGGTCGATCCGAGCGACGCATCGTCGCGCGCGCGCCGCAGGCCGCGCTCGATGGCGGCAGCCGTCTCCCCGTCGAGCGCGGCGAGCTGGATCGACAGCGTGTCGCCCTCGGCGAGGGCGCGTACCAGGCGCGCCGGGTCGCTCGCCGAGTCCACCTCGGCGCTCAGGTAGGCGTGCGAGGCGAGGTACGGGAAGCGGTACATCGACTCCTCGAGCTCCGCGGCGCCCGCCTCGCGCTCGCCGCGCGCGAGGAGGCGGAGCGCGAGCTGATCGCGCACGTCGGCCGACCACGGCTCGAGGGCGAGGGCGCGCCGGAGCGCCTCGTCGCCGTCGGTCCCGGGGCCGAGCGCTTCGGCGAGCGCGGTGTGCGCGTCGCGATCGGCCGGCGAGCGGTCGAGCGCGCGGTGGACGAGGGCGATGGCATGCGGGCGCGCCGGCTCCCCTTCCGCGGCGAGCTGGAGGTCGGCCGCGCTCAGGCAGTCCGCCGGCGCGAGCGGGGTCGCGTCGGCCACCACCAGCACCGAGTTGGCGGCCTGCGGGACCAGCGCGACGGCGAGCGCGGCCACCAGCACCCCGAGGGCGGGCGCCGGCCTCGTGCGCGCCGGCGGGCTGCTCAGCACGAGCAGGCCGAGGATCGTCATCGCGAGCAGCAGGTTGGCGGGCATGTGCAGCCCGAAGTCGACCGCGCTGTGGACGAGGATCGCGACCAGGCCGCCCGCGAGCCCCCAGCGCAGCTCGGACGTGTCGCCGAGCGCGCGCAGCCAGTCGCCGCGCCGGAAGTCGCCGGGCACCTCGGGTTCCGAGGACGCCTCCGAGCCGTCCCGCCGCCGGCGAATGGCGAGCGCGACGGTGACGGCGAAGGCCAGGACCACCGCCGCGCCGGCGATGCCCGTCTCGGCGGCCAGCTCGAGGTAGTCGTCGTGCGCATGGTCCCAGATGCCGCCTTCGATCGGCGGCTCCACGTAGGGACGGAAGGCGTGCAGCCACGACCCGAGCCCGGTCCCGAGCAGCGGATGATCGCGCACGATGCCGCTTCCCTTGGCGCTCACGGCGAGCCGCGTGGCGAGGCTCACGTCCCCCGTGTCGGCCGTCGCGCTCTCCTGCACGTCGGCGTCGGACACCACCCACGCGACCACCGACGCGGCGCCGCCGACGAGCAGCACGAGGGCCAGCACCGCCGGCGCCCAGCGCCACCGGCTCGCCTGCCGCGCGACGATGCCCCCTCCCGCCACCGCGAGTCCGACCAGCAGCGCGGCCGTTCCACCGCGCGAGCCGCTCGCCAGGTGCGCCACGGCCATGAGGAGCGCGGCGCCCAGCGCGACGAGCGGCGGCCACAGGCGCTGCTGGTGGACGACCAGCACGGCCACCCAGGCCCGCCGCCCGCGCACGCCGATGCCGCGCCCCGCCTCGATCGCCCGCACGAGCTGGCGCCGCACGCGGCGCGCCAGGGACCACGCATACACGAGCGCGAGCGGCACGATCATCTCGAGCCAGCCCGCGAAGTGGTTCGGGTTCACGAACGGCCCCGAGGCGCGGCCCGAGGCCACCGGGATGCCCGTGATCCAGAGCACGTCGCCGTTGCTGGCCACGTGCTCGACGAGCGCGAGCCCGCCGAGCAGCGCGCCGCCGGTGATCAGGGTCAGCACCAGGCGGCCGAGCACCTGGGCGCGCGCACCCGCCCACGGATAGGCGACGAGCACCGCGAAGACGCCGCACGCGATCGAGAGGCGCCCGAGCTCGACCCACACCGCGTACGGATCGAACGCGACCGCCCGCCACGTGCTCCACCCTCCCCCGCCCGGCCAGCCGGGCAGCATGCCGGCGTAGAGGCGCGCCGAGGCCGGCTCGAGCCGCGCGAGCAGGCCGGGCGGCAACGGCACGGTGGTCGCCAGCGCGAGCACGGCGAAGGCCGCGAGGGCCGTCACGCCCGGCGCGGCCGGCGCCGCGCCCGCCCGCCGCCGTTCGCGCAGCGTGACCGCGAGCAGTACGAGCACGACGACCGACGCGCAGGCCGCCGCCGCCGGCTGCCGTCCGCCGAGGAAGAACGGCAGGCCGAGCACGAGGCCCTGGAGGGCGAGCAGCATCCGCCCCGCGCTGCGGCTCATGCCAGGACCTCCGTCGGGGCCGACGGTCCAGGTCCGTAGTAGCCGCCGAAGTAGCGGCTGTAGAAGTAGGTGTCGCCCCAGCGCAGGTCCACGTTGTTCACGACCGCGCCGAGCAGATGGACGTTGGCCTGGAGGAGCTGATCGCGGGCTCGCCGCAGGAGCTCGCGCGGCGTGTCGTGTCCCTTGACGACCAGTACGGCCCCGTCGGCCTCGCGGCCGAGCACCACGGCGTCGGTCACGGGCAGCACGGGAGGGGAATCGAGGATCACGAAGTCGTATGCCTCGCGCAGCTCCTCGAGCGTGTCGCGCATGCGCGCCGAGCCCACGAGCTCGGCCGGGTTGGGCGGCGTCGGGCCCGCCGGCACGAAGAAGAGCCGCGCCCCTTCGAGCGGTCGGACGACGCTCTCGAAGTCCGCCTGGCCCGAGAGGAAGCTCGAGAGCCCGCGGTCGTTCACCACGCCGAGCGTGCGGTGGCAGTTCGGGCGCCTGAGGTCGACGTCGAGCAGGATGACGCGCGAGCCGGACTCGGCGAGGCTCGTCGCCAGGTTCACCGAGGTGACCGTCTTGCCCTCGCTCGCGCCCGCGCTGGTGAGCAGGATCACCTTGGGCGGGGCGCCCGCCGCCGAGAAGAGCACCTGGGTGCGCAGGCTGCGGAAGGCCTCGGCGGCCGGCGACCTGGGATCGTTGATCATGACGAGGTCCGGACCGAAGGCGCCGCCGTTCCCGTTGGGCGCGGCTGCCGCCGGCGTCGCGGCCGCACCCTTCGCGCCGTTGGCCGGCCGCGGCAGAGAGCGGCGGGCGAGGGCGAAGTTCGGCACGGTGGCGAGCGTCGGCAGCTGCAGGAAGCCCTCGACCTCCTCGCTGCTCTTCACGCTGTTGTCGAAGTAGTCGCAGAAGAACACGGCGCCGACCGCCGCGAACAGCCCGGCGAGGAGACCGAGCACCAGGTTGACTCCCACGCGCGGCTTGCTCGGGCCCTGCGGGACCTCGGGCCGCTCGATCACGCGCACGTTGGAGGCCACCAGCTCGGAGTTCACCGAGGTCTCCATCTGCTGCTTCAAGAGCGAGTCGTGCAGCGCGTGCGCGGTGTCGACGTCGTTCTTCAGGAGATCGTAGCGCGCGCCGAGCGCGTGCAGGTCGATGGCGACCTCCTCGAGGTGCGCCGTCTTGTGGCGCAGGGCCTCCTCGCGCAGCTGCGCGGCGTCGTAGCGGGCGCGCACCGACGCCGTCTCCGCGGCCACCTCGGCGTCGAGCTGGCGCTCGAGCTCCGCCTCGTTGCGCGCGAGCTCCAGCATCTGGGGGTGGCTCTGCCCGAGGCGCTGGCCGAGTCCGGCGCGCTGCGCGCGCAGGTCGAGGAGCGCCAGGTGGAGCTTCTGCACGCCGGGCCGGTCGAGGAAGAAGGCGAGCGGGTCACTCCCCGGCGTGGTGAGGAACTGGTAGCGGCTCTCGAGGTTCAGGCGGGTGCCTTCGACCTTGGTGAGCAGGCTCGACACCTCGCCGATCCGCTGCGCGACGGTCTTCTGCTCCTGGTTGATGGCGACGTTCGGGTGATCGGCTGCAAAGCGTCCGAGCGTGTCCTGCGCCTTCTCGAGCTGCTGGCGCGATTCCAGGAGCTGGCGGCCGAGGAAGTCCTTGGCGGTCACGTCGGTCGCGCGCCGCGCCTCCTCGTTGGACTCGATGTAGGCCTGGGTGTGCGCCGCGGCGAGGAAGGCCGAGAGCGTGGGGCTCGGCGTCGTGAAGCTCACCTCCACGAGGTCCGTGCCGCGCACGTCCTGGACCGAGAGGTAGCGCATGTACCGGTCGAGGAGCATGGGGTCGACCTCGCTCGCCACCGCACGCTCGGCGCCGCTGCCCGCGGCGGGCGCGCCGTCCCAGCCGCGGGGCCGGAGCAGGTTCACGAGGTTCCCGGTCAGGTTGAGCAGCCCCTTGCGGCCGGACCCCGGGTGGAGGAACGCCTCGTCGGTCGCGAGGCCCTCTCTGCGAATGACGCGCTCGGCGATGTCACGGCTCTTCAAGGCCGCGACCTGCGTGGCGAGGAAGCTCGAGGTACCGTTGACGCTGCGGTCGCTCTCGTCGAGGTGCAGGACGTTCTCCTGCAGCTGGAGCTGGATCGGCGACTGCCGCGCCATCTGCAGCCGCGTCGAGGCGGTGTAGAGGCGCGTCGTCAGCAGGGTGACGAGCAGCGCCAGGCCGAGCGTCAGCGCGAGGCAGGTGGCAGCCAGCCAGCGGTACTTGTAGAGGAGCCGGAGGTAGTCGCGGAGGTGGCGCGCGGGGACCTCGCTGAACTCCGCGTCGATCACGCCCGCGGCGGCGTATCCGCCCGGGGCGCTCAGGCGGGTGTCGGCCGGCCTGGATGTGAGGGCTTGCTCCGTCATGCCAGCGTCGTCCTCCCTAGAAGAGCAGCACGTTCCCGCCGACGTGGATCATCTCGCGGGCGACGGTCCACATGCCCCACGGCACGACACGGCTCCGCGAGACGGGCAGCCGCACGACGTCTCCGTCGACGACCGGCGGGTCCGCGGCGGTCCCGTGCGCCACCGCCTCGAGGTCGACCGTGAAGGAGTAGTCCTCTCCGGGACCGAGCACGCGCTTGACCGTGGCGCGGCGGCGGTCCGCCGCGAACACCTGTCCGCCGGCGGCGGCCAGCGCGCCGCTCACCGTGAGCCCGCGCGTGATCTGATAGGAGCCCGGCTTCTCCACCCACCCGTCGACGAGGACGCTGCCCGCGGGCGCGACGCTGACCACGTCGCCCGGCCGGACCAGCGGGTTCGGCAGATGCCCGTCGCGGCCCGCGAGTCCGAGCAACAGCTCGAGGTCGAGCCTGAGCGGTGAGCGGTCGCCCGCGCCGCCGTCCGCCGCCGGGACGAACTCGACGACGCGTCCAGCCTCGCGGTTCGGACCGCCGGCGGCCCAGAGGAGGTCGCCGAGGGTGGTGCCGGGCCGCGTGATCGGGTAGAGGCCCGGCCGCTCGACGCTGCCCGTCACCGCGACCACGCGGCTGCGGTACTCGGCGACCAGGATGCTCACGTGCGGCGAACGAAGGATGTCCGCCGCCACCAGCCGTCTCGCGATGTCGCGCTCCAGCTCGCTCGGCGTGAGGCCGTTCGCGGCCACCATGCCGAGCAGCGGGAGGTTCACCTCGCCACTGCCCGTGACCCGCACGCCCTGCTGGAAGGCGGGTGCCGCGCTGACCGCCGGCACCTCGGCGCCGCCTTGCGCACCGTGCGGCGACGCGGCCTGGGCCTGCGCCTCGAGCAGATCGGGAATGCGGATGTCGAGCAGGTCGTCCGGCCCGATGCGGTAGCCGCCGTCGTCGGCCGCGCTCGCGCGCGCCGCCGCGATCACCTCGAGGCGCGCCCGGTCGGCCGCGCTGGTGAGGTCGCCGAGTCCGGCGCGCGGCGGGGAAGGCGGCGAAACGTCGGCGCCGCGGCGGACGCTGCAGCCTACCGCACATGCGAGGACGAACGAGAGCAGCACGGCGGCCAGGCGGCCGCCGTGCTTCGTGTCTTCGAGCGCCAGCACGACCGATTCTTACGACGGGGAACGGGGCGGGCAGCCACCGAACGCTTTACACCCGACGTGCCCGTTCAGGGCCACACAGCACGCCCGGCGCATCGTGATCGCGGGCCGGTGCCTGGTCGCAGGACAGACCCTCGAGTCGATGCGAAGCACCGACTTGTTGTGCGGGCAGCTCGCCAAGTGCGCCTGGCGCTGCGACCACTTCCCCTTCCCCTTCGCGGCGGCCGGCGTCGGGCAGGCAAGCCCGGCTCCCAGCAGCAGCGTGGCGGCTACGGCCAGAAGCCGACCACCCCTCAGCCTTCGAGTCAGCATTCTCTTCCTCCTTGTGGCTTGACCTGCACTCCAACGCCGCCGGGAAAAGCCGGCGGCAGAGCGCGCTCCCATGCGCAACGCGTGCCAGCACGAGCAGCCCGTCCGCGCCGCGCGCGAGCCCCGAAAAAACCGCGTATGAACGGCCGGCGGTGGGCAGAACTTGCCCCTCGCGCCATGCCGGGCGACCAGGCACGGGCGACAGTAATGACCATGCCCGTCATCGAAATGCGGGTGTCACGGATGACACAGCGCCGCGCGACCCGTGCCTCGACTTGCCGCCGGCCGCCATTGCCCCTTGGTGTGGCGTGCGGCGCGGAACGTGCAGGAGGCTGCGGGTCCACGCCGACGCGTGACCCACGCCCATGCCCGCCCGCACGCGCCTCCAGCTTCCTCTCGCGGCGGCCGCGCTCTTCACCGTGACGGTGCTCCTCGGCCCTCCCGGCAAGAGTGCGAGCCCCGCGGAATTCCACACGAGCATCGTGAACGGATGGCCCACCTCCGGATTCCCGGCGGCCGGCGCCCTGCTGGTCGGTGACGACCCGGCCACCGCCGTCACGCTGTGCTCGGGCGTGCTGATCGGCTGTCAGACGTTCCTCACCGCCGCGCACTGCGTCTGCGACACCAACGGCGCCGGCTGCGCGGGCGCGCGCGCGCCGAACCCCGTTGGCCGGCTCGTCTACCTGCAGCACGCGGGCTTCTT
>VBLD01000010.1:14076-17127 GCA_005879205.1 Deltaproteobacteria bacterium | reverse complement strand
CAGCATCCGCGTGCACCCGGACTACCAGTTTCCCCGGGCCGACCTCGCGGTCATCAAGCTCGGCACGCCGGTCACCGGCATCGCGCCTGCCCCGCTCGCGCTCGCCGCCCCGACGCCGGGCGCGCCGGGCACCATCGTCGGCTTCGGGCGCACCGGGGGCGGCGCAAACGACCTCGGGCTCAAGCGCTCGGGGTCGATCACGACCGCGCCCTGCACCGACGGCATCTCCAACGACACGGCGGTCTGCTGGAACTTCACCGGCGCCGGCGCGAACTCGTGCAACGGCGACTCCGGCGGCCCGCTCTTCGTCGACTCCGGCTTCGGCACCGCGGTCGCGGGCATCGCCTCGGGCGGGCGCAACGAGAGCTGCCTCGCCGGCGACTTCGCCTTCGACGCGAGCGTCGCCGCCTACCGGGACTGGATCGAGGCCGAGGGGGGTCCAGACCTCCAGCACGCGACCTGCGGCGGCGTCCCCCAGGCCGGCGACCCGCGGACCACCATCCTCGCCGCGGACGCGACGCTCGACGAGGCGGTTCCCGCCGGGGCGCACACCGTCGAGGTCCCACCCGGGATGAACGAGCTCCGCGTGGGCTTCAACGGCATCGACGACGGCCAGGCCAACTTCGACCTCTACGTGAAGGCCGGACGGCCTGCGACCCCCGACGACTACGACTGCCGGGTCGCGGGCGCGGGCCAGTATGGATATTGCCAGTTCCTCTTCCCGGCGCCGGCCACCTGGCACCTGCTCGTGCAGCGCGTGTCGGGCTCCGGTCCTTATCAGCTCACCGCGACCGTCTTCGGCGGCGATCCGCCGGCGTGCGGCAACAGCGTCCGCGAGACCGGGGAGCAGTGCGACGGCAGCGACGACGGCGCCTGCCCCGGCGAGTGCAACGCCGCCTGCGCCTGCGGGCTGCCGTGCACCGAAGGCGGCCTCGTGCCCCTGAAGCTGCGCCTCGGCCATCCGTTCCTGGCCCGGGCCCTGCTGCTGAACCCGTCCGGCACCTACGACCGCCTCGACCCGCGCGCGACGGACTTCAGCATGACCGTCGACGACGGCACGTCCCCGCTCGAGATCATGATCCCGGCGGGCGACGCCGGCTGGGTGCGCTCCACGACCCGCGACGGCGCCTACCGCTGGACCGGCCGCCTGGCCGGTGTGCGCGGCGTGATCCTCAAATGCCGTCGCATGCGCAGCCGCGACTGGCGGATCACGCTCAAGGGCAGCAGCATCGAGGCCCTGCGCCGCGCGCGCTGAGCGCGCCGCCGCGGGGCGGGACCCTCCCCGCTCTTCTCCTTGCCTCACCGCCGTACTCACAGCGGCAATCCTGCGCCCCGGACCGCGCAGCGCCCCGAGCCATGGCTCGACGTGGGGACACGACATCGAACTCAGGACACCGGCCAGCCCAAGACGCCCAGCGGAGTCTCAACGCCGGAAGCCCAGCGTATCGGATGCCCTGACGTCGCCGGCTACTTGACATCGGGCACCTAGAATGCTAAATTAGCCTAATCAAATGACGCCGCGTCGACCCCTTCAACTCTCCTTGCCCACGCCGCGTACCTGGGGTGGGCGCCGACCCGGCGCCGGTCGCAAGCCCACTCCAGGACGACGGCCTGGCGTCCCTCATCGGGCGCGGCCCCGGCACGTCGCCGCCCATCCCGTTCACGTGACGCTTCGGGCCGTGGATAAGATCCGCTGCCTTCGCTCCAGCCGGCTCTTCCCCGCCGTGCGCCGCGCCCTTGCCGCGTCCTCTCGCGCCCAGTTCCGGATCGTCGAATTTTCGGTCCAGGACGATCACCTCCATCTGATCGTGGAGGCCGAGCGGGCGCGCGCTTTCCGGTGGAGTCCGCGGGCTCGCCATCCGCCTCGCCCGGGCCGTGAACCGCGAGCTCGGCCGCCGCGGACAAGTATGGGACGGCCGGTACCACGCACGAGCCCTCACCACACCGCGGGCGGTGCACCATGCCCTCGTGTACGTTTTGATGAATTTCCGGAAGCATCTGAAATCCGTGACAGGAATCGATCCTTGCTCGTCTGCTCCATGGTTCGCCGGCTGGCGCGCGTTGCGTGCGGCGGATGGGATCGGTCCACCGCCCGTCGCGGCCGCGCGGAGCTGGCTTGCGCGCACCGGATGGCGGCGACACGGGCTGATTGCCTCGGACGAGCGGCCCAAGGGTGCGGCGCCCGCTTGAGTCGCTTTCCGCTGTCGCGGCGACTGGCACGCTGAACCCGCGGCCGGCTGATTGGGCCGGCCGCGCGGGCTACCTTCCGCCGCTGCTCGTACTTCCGGGACGCACCGGCCGTGGGATGCCCCCAACGGCCGGCGCCCCGTACTATCTGATGATGTTGATGAGGTCGCCGAGGAGGGAGTCGCTGGCGGTGATCACCCGGGCGTTCGCCTGGAACGACCGCTGCGTGCTGATCAGGTCGATGAACTCCTGCGCGATCTGTACGTTCGACTGCTCGAGTGCCGAGGACACGATCGTCCCGTTGCCCTGCGAGCCGGCGGTGGCGATCGCCTCCGGGCCCGAGTCGATCGACGCCCGGTAGAGCTGGTTGCCGCCCGGGGTGAGGCCCTCGGGCGCGGCGAAGTGGGCGATCGCGACCTGGAAGAGCGGGCGCGTCTGGCCGTTGTCGAAGGTGCCGCTCAGGACGCCGCGCGAGTCGACGTTCAGGCTGACCAGGCCGCCCGCGCCGAAGCCGTCCTGCGAGACGAAGTTGATGCCCGAGGGGCTGGCGAACTGGCCCATGCCGTCCAGGTTGCCGGCGGTGCCGAGGTTGACGGCGACCGTCTGCGCGGTGGCGCCGGAGAACGTGACGTTCACGCTGTTGCCGCTCGTCGAGGCCACCGTGCCGTCCGTGTTGAACCCGAGCGTCCCGGTGCCGACGATCTGGAGCGCCCCGGCGGTGCCGCCCGTGTCGCCGGCGTCGACGCCGTAGTTGACGTTCCAGGCGTTGGTTCCGGAGCGGGTGAAGAAGACCGACACGTCGTGCGCCTTGCCGAGCGAGTCGAAGACGCGCACCGAGGTCGAGAAGTTGCTGGTGGCGAAGGC
>VBLD01000010.1:1112-14061 GCA_005879205.1 Deltaproteobacteria bacterium | reverse complement strand
CGAGGTCGGGTCGAAGCCGCCCGGGACGAGAGCGGCATCGGACTGGAGGTTGCCCTTGAGCGTCGCCGTCGAGGTCGCGTGCGCCTGCGCGGAGAGTCCCGCCACGGAGATGTCCTGCACGCCGCCGGCGGTGGTGCCGTCGGCGTTGAGTGCCGTGCCCTGGAGCGGGTTTCCGATGCCGTTGGTCACGGCGCCGTCCGGCTGGAGCGAGAAGTTGCCGGCTCGCGTGTAGACGCGCCCCTGCCCCTCGCGCAGCACGAAGAAGCCCTGCCCCTCGATGCTGAGGTCCAGGCTGCGGCCCGTGTTCTCGATCGAGCCCTGCGTGAACAGCGTGCGGACCGCGCCCACGCGCGAGCCGAGGCCGATCTTGCCCACCTCGCCACCTGCCTCGGCGGAGATCAGGTCGGAGAACTCGACGCGGGCGGCCTTGAAGCCCGTGGTGCCGACGTTGGCGATGTTGTTGCCGATGACCGACAGCGCGGCGCCGTTGTTGATGAGGCCGCTCCGACCGGTCGACAGCGCACCGAAGATTGCCATACCCGTTTCCTCCTCAGGAGCCGGTGCCCGGCTCGTGTACTTGTCGGACTTGATCGAACGAGATCGTGTTGCCGCCCACCAGCAGCGCGGGCGGATTGGACGACAGGTCGACGCCGTCCACCGTCGCCTCGGTCAGCAGGCTGAGCGAGGTCGGGGTGGTCGCGCCCGACTTCGAGGCCGCGATCTCGAGGTGGTAGCTGCCGTCGGGCAGCACCGTGCCGAGATCCCCCTTCCCGTCGAACGCGAAGGTGTGCTGGCCGGCGCCCTGGGCGCCGAGCTCGACGACGCGGACCGGGGTCCCGTCGGAGGCGCGCACCGTCGCGGTCACCTTGTCGGCGGCCTCGGGGACGGTGTAGCGCACCGTCGGCGCCTTTCCGCTCTGGACCACGAGCGTGCTGCCGTCGAAGCTGACTTTCTTGCCGAGCAGGTTCAGGAGCGCGGCGCCGCCCGCGTCCTTCGACTGGCCCGCGAGCTTGTCGAGCCGGTCGTTCACGCCGGTCAACTGCTCGAGCTGGGAGAACTGCGCGAGCTGCGCGGTCAGCTGGTCGGGCTCGAGCGGCGAGAGCGGGTCCTGGTGCTGGAGCTGCGCGATGAAGAGCTGGAGAAACTGTTTCTGGTCGACGGTCTGGCTCTTCGGCAGTCCGCCGGGCGTGGCGGTGGCCGTCACGTTCTGGAGGAGCGTGCTGCTGACGCCGCCGACGCTCATGCGCGCAGGCTGAGGCCGCGGCTCGCCGCGGGCTCCAGGGCCGTGGCGGGGGCGGCGGCCGGAACGGGCGCGGAGCGAGGGCCGCTCCGGGCCGGGGTTTCGTCGGGCATCGGCTCGGCCTGCGCACCCTGGCGGCCGGGGTCGCCGAGCTCGTGCTGCCCGAGCCCGACCGAGAACGTCTCCAGGCGAAGCTGCGAGCGGCCGAGCGCCGCCTCGAGCGCCGGGCGGTGGGCCATGAGGGCGTCACGCGCGTGATCCCCCTGGGCGTAGAGCGCGGCATGCACCGCGTCGGCACGGACGGCGACTCGCACCTCGACGCGGCCGAGCCCTTCCGGGGCTACCTCCAGGCGCATGTCGCCGCCGTCGCGCACCCGTACGGGACGCATCTGATCGAGCCGCATCAGCCGCTCGACGTCGCCCTCGGCGCCGGTGCGGGCGGCCGGTGGCTCGGGCCCGGTGGCCTCCGCGCGCGCGGACTCTCGCGCGGGAGCGGGCGGAGGAAGAGAGCTCGGGCCAGAGGGATCGGCTCCGCTGCCGCTTCGCTTCGGCTCCGAGACCTCGCCGAGGCGACGAGCGCCAGCCACCACCACCGCCCCATCCGCCCCTCTGTGCCCGGGCTCTCTTCCCCCCGTGTCCGTGTCCGATCCGGGAGCGGCGTCGTGCACCGGCGCCGCCGCATGCACGGTTCCGCCGGCGGCCGCCGGACGGTCGGCGCCGCGATGCCGACCGTCGACGGCGGGCTCGACCGTGTCCGCGCCGGCGTCGCCGTCCTGGTCGCGCGCCGTCGCGGGCGCGCCCGCGTTCTCCGTCGTGGCGACCTTCGTCTCCGGGCGCGAGGCAGCCGGCTCTTCAGCGGCGGTCGCCGTGGCCTGCGACACGCGCACGCGTTCCGGCGCGGTCGTGCGAGGGAGCGCTCGTCCGCTCGCCGTCGCCGGGACCGCCGCGTCCTTTTCCTGGACACCCGCGGCGGCGGCCGGCGGCTTCTCGGCCGGCGTGGCCGCCGCGGTCGCCGCAGCCGGGTCTGCCGTGCAGGCGTCCACCGGCGCCGCGGAATCGAGCGCCGCGGTGGGTGAGGCACCCGCCGGAACCTGTCCGTCCGGCGGAATGGGGCCGGATGCGCGGGCGTCGACGGGCGTGCCGGCTCCGGTCTCGACCCGGGCGACGGGAGCCGGCCCCTCGCCTCCCACAGACGGAGTTGTCGGCGGAGCTGCGGCGGTCGCGGTGGCCGCCGCGACGGGCACGCTGGTCGGCACGGCCGGGGGCGCGAGGAACGCCGCCGCGGCTGCCACCGCAGCGACCGAAGTCGCCTGCGCATCGGTCGCGGCCGGCGGGCGATCATCCGGCGGCTGATCGGAGGCTGCAGGCGGCGCTTCGGCAGCGTCTCCCGCACCCGCGGCCTTCGGCCCGGTGCCGGCCGCGGCCGCGAACAGCGCGGCGAAGCTCGCTTCGAGCGCGGCGGCGCTGCTCGTACCCGGACCCGCCGTCGGAGCACCGGCTCCGAGGAGCGCCTGCAGAATGGCCGAGACGTCCATCGTCGAGAGCCCGGGAGCAAGCGCGGTGCCACGGCACCGGTCCCGTGCCACGGGGACGTCGTCGCGGCCGGCCGGCAAGGTTCGACCGGCCGCGGCACAAATGGCCGGGCTTCGCCGGCCGGCGCTCTACGACCCGGCGGCGAGGGCCTTGGTGAGCGCGACTGCGCGGTCGCGGTTCATCGCGGCCAGGATGGCGCCGATCTGCTTCTCCTTCATGCGGGCGAGGATGGACCTGGCGGTGGCGTCGTCGAGGCGATCGAGGATGGGGGCCGCCTCCTCCGCCTTCATCGACTCGTAGATCTTGGTGACGCCGACCGCGAGGCCGCCGTCGCGCGCGGGGACGGGAGCGGCGGCCTCGGCGGCCGTCGGCGCCGGGGCCTTGGCGCCGAGCAGGCCTTCGAGGCGCGTGACCTCCTCGGTCACCGTCTTCTCGAGCGCGGCGAGCGCGGCGGCGCGGGCCTTGATCGCCTGCTCGCGCTCGTCGAGCTCCTGGCCGCGCTGGCGGACGGCGTCGAGCAGATCGCGAAAGCCGCGGCTACGCGCCAGCAGGTCGCCGGGCACGATCGCCTCTCCGCTGTCCAGCGCCTCCGGCGCCTTCGTCGGGCGCTCCGCGTGCGCCACGCTGTCCCACCACCAGAGGCCCAGCACCATCACCTTGAAGCCGAGCCCGACGAGCACGAGTCCCTTGATCACGCGCATGGCTACCTCCGTGCCAGATCGTCCAGCAGCACCGCCGCCGCCCGCTCCTCGACCGCCCGATGCCGCTCCTCCGCCCGCACGCGCAACCGCTCGAGCTGCCGCTCCTCGCGTCGGCGGTCGACGAGCGCCGCCCGACAGCGGTCGAGGTCCTCGGCGCACCGGGCGCCGTCCTCGACGAGCGCGGCCTCGGCGATGATCATGCCCCGCTCGTAGGCCCGGAAGCGCGCGAGATCTGCGCCGGTGAGGCCCGATGCGGCCGCCGCCTGCTCCGCGCCGCGCACGCTCACCTGCGCCGCCCGTGCGGCGTCGACGCGCGCGCGTGCGGCGGCCACCGTCGCCGCGGCCGCGCGGGTCTCCTCCTGCGCCCGCTCGCGGAGACGGGTGCGCAGGCCGAGGACGCGGGCGAGACGAAAGGGAGCCGCCATCATTCACCCGCGAGGCCCGCCAGGGCCGCCACGCTCTCCTCGAACGACGCGCGCTGGTCGAGGGGCTGGCGCAGGAAGGCGGTGATCAGCGGCAGCCAGGCGATCGCCTCGTCGATGGCGGCGCTCGAGCCCCGCGCATAGGCCCCGATCTGGATCAGGTCCTCGGCGTCGCGGTGCGTCGCAAGGCAGGCGCGCACGCGGGCGGCCTGCGCCTGCTGATCGGACCCGACGACGTCGATCATGGTGCGCGACAGGCTCGGCAGCACGTCGATCGCGGGATAGTGCCCTTCGCTCGCCAGACGGCGGGAGAGGACGACGTGCCCGTCGAGCAGCGAGCGCGCCGCGTCGGCCACCGGCTCGTTCAGGTCGTCGCCCTCGACGAGCACCGTGTAGAGGCCGGTGATGCTGCCGTCCGGTCCCTGGCCGGCGCGCTCGAGGAGGCGGGGCAGGAGCGCGAACACCGACGGCGTGTAGCCGCGCGTCGACGGCGGCTCGCCCACCGAGAGACCGACCTCGCGCTGCGCCATCGCGACCCGCGTGAGCGAGTCCATCATGAGGAGCACGTCGCGACCCTGGTCGCGGAAGTACTCGGCGAGGGCGACGGCGAGAAACGCCCCGTGCAGCCGGACCAGCGGCGGCTGATCGGAGGTGGCGGCCACCACGACGGAGCGCTCGAGGCCCGCGCCCAGATCCCGCTCGACGAACTCCCGGACTTCTCGTCCGCGCTCGCCCACCAGCGCGATGACGTTCACGTCGGCGCGGGTGTAGCGCGCCATCATGCCGAGCAACGCGCTCTTGCCGACGCCCGAGCCCGCGAAGATGCCGAGCCGCTGGCCGCGGCCGCAGGTGAAGAGGGCGTTGATCGCCCGGATGCCGAGGTCGAGCGGCTCGCGGATCGGGCGGCGGTCGAGCGGGTTCATCCGCTCGCCGTAGAGCGAGTAGTTTCCATCACGCTCGATCGGGCCGCGCCCGTCGAGCGGCTGCCCGAGACCGTCGACGATGCGGCCGCGGAACGCGTCCCCGACGGCGACCAGTGGCCGCTCGCGCACCAGCAGCACCTGGCTCCCCGGCGCCACGCCGGCGAGGTCGCCGAGCGGCATGAGGAGCACGTGGCCGGTCCGGAAGCCGACCACCTCGGCGAAGATGCCGCCCTTGTCGCGCGTCGAGATGCGGCAGAGCGAGCCGAGCGGCGCGCCGGGCCCGGTCGCCTCGACGACGAGGCCGATCACGTCGGTCACCCGTCCGCTCACGAGCACGGAGTCGAGGTCGCGGAGCCGGCGGCGGGCGCGCGAGAAATCGAGGTCGGTATCGGTTGGGCGACCGCTCATGGCTCCCTCAACGTGCGTTCGATCGTCTCGAGCTGCGCCTCGACGCCGAGGTTCACCTCGCCGAAGCGGCTCTCGATGATGCACCCCCCCGTGGGCAGGCTCGGATCCTCCACCAGCTCGAGCTCCTTGACGGAGTCGAGCGACGCCCGCAGCTCCGGCAGCGCGTCGCGCAGGAAGGCGAGCAGCCGGGGCGGCACGCGAACCGTGATCCGCTCGCGGTCGACCACGCGCCGCACGGCGCCGCGGATGAGACCGAGCCAGATCTCGGGCCGTTCGGCCAGCTCCTGCTGGACGACCTTGCGCGCCACACCCAGGGCCAGCTCCAGGAGTTCGCGCTCGTAGCGCTCGCGCACCTGGCCGCGAAAGACCGACAGCTCCTCGAGCGACTTGACCAGCGACTCGGCCACCGTCGCGAGCTGGCCGGTCGCCTCCTCGCGGCCGAGGTCGTAGCCCGCCTCGAAGGCGCGGCGAAGCTCGTCGTTCGGCTCGGCGGCCGTCGGGGGCGCGACGGGCTCGGGGTCGGGGATCGCCTCGAGTCCGATCAGCGGCCGGAAGCCCGCGGCGACCAGCGGGCCGCCGAGGGGTGCGAACTCGGGCTCAGACAAGAGAATCCTCCCCGCTCCCTCCAAGCGTGATCTTCTGCTCCTCCTGCAGCCGGCGGACGACGACGATGATGTTCGCCTGCGCCTTCTCGACGTCCTTCAGGCGCACGGGCCCCATGCTGCCCATGTCCTCCTTCAGGATCTCGGCGGCGCGCTGCGAGATGTTGCCGAAGATCTTGTCGCGCATGGCCGGGCTCGCCGTCTTGAGCGCCAGCATCAGGTCTTCGCGCGGGATCTCCTTCAGCACCACCTGCATGCCGCGATTGTCGAGCCGGATGAGGTCCTCGAAGGTGAACATGAGGGTGCGGATGTTCTCGGCCACCTCGGGGACGTCGGTATCGAGCTGCGAGAAGATGCGCTGCTCGAGCTCCTTGCCGGCCGCATTCAGGATCTCGGCGGCGAGCTTGGGGCCTTTGAGCTCCGTCGCCTTGCCGACGCGGCCGAGGCCCTCGACCTGGCCCTGGAGCACCTCGCGCACCTCACCCAGCATGTCGTCCGAGACGCTCTGGAGGTCGGCGATGCGCTGGATGATGTCCGGGGCGAGCGCCTCGGGGAGCACGGCCAGGACCGCGGCCGCCTGGCGCGGCTCGAGGTTTGCGACGACGAAGGCGATCACCTGCGGGTGCTCGTGGGCGATGAGCTGCGCCAGCGCGGCCGGCGCCACGTCCCCCAGGCTGTGGGCAAGCGCGGCGGGCAGTCCGGAGCCCTCGTCGCGCCCGAGCGCCGGCGTTGGCTTGCCGCCCGAGGCGAGGTCGCGCGCGAAGCGCTCACCGTCGACCAGGAAACCCTCGCGGCTCGTGAGCCATCGCCACGCTTCCTCGTGGACCCGGGCCGCCTGATCGCGCGGGATGGAGCGCAGCCGCGAGATGGCGGCCGACAGCTGCCGCACCTCCTGCTCGTTCAGGTGCCGGAAGACGCGGCCCGCCGCCTCGACGCCGAGGGTCAGGAGGAGGATCGCCGCCTTCTCCACCCCGTCGTGCGGGGCAGCGAGGCGCGGCGCCGGCAGCATCGCGGGTTCGGCCACCGGCTAGACCTCGGGACCGCCCTCGCGGAGCCACTGGCGGACGAGCTGCGCGGCGCGCTCGGGGTTTTGCTGCGTGAGCGCCAGGTTCTCCTGCGTGAGCTGGGCGACGGCCGCGTCCATGCCGACGAGCGCACCCGGGCCGACCACCTGCCCCGGGACGCGTGCGGCGAGGCCGAGCACGACGGGGCGCACGACGTAGAGGAGCATGCCGGCCGCGAACAGGACCGCGAGGACGCGCGCCGCGATCGCCGGTGCCCAGCGGCCGAGCGAGCCGAGTGCGCCTTCGCCCGCGGGCAGCGGCTCGCTCTGAAACGGCACGCTCGTGATCTCGATCTTGTCGCCCCGGCTCTCAGAGAAGCCGACGGCGCTCTTCACGAGCTCGCGCAGCCGGTCCATCTCCTCGGGCGGGCGCGCGCTGAAGGTACGCTTCCCCCCCTCGCCCTCGGTGTAGGTGCCGTCGATCAGCACCGCGACCGACAGCTGCTTCACGGCGCCGACCGGCGCCACGGTACGCGACACGACCTTCGAGATCTCGTAGCTCTGAGTCTCGTCCCGCCGCTCGGACTTGGGGCCGTCGGGGCCCGCGGCCGCCGTCGGGTCGTTGGTGAGGTTCGCCTGCACGCCGGGCGCGCCGCCCGGCGTCTTCGCGCCGACCGTCTCCTCGCGCGTCGTGCGCTGCGTGCGGATCGCGGTCCGGTCCGGGTCGTAGGTCTCCTCGGTCCGCTCGACGCGCGAGAAGTCGAGGCTCGCCGCGACGCGCGCCACCACCTTGTCGCGGCCGACCACGGCGCCGAGCATGCTCTCGATCCGCTCCTCCGCGCCGCGCTCGACGGTCTGCTGGATCTCGAGCGGGGCGTTCGAGGTGCCGGCGGCCTCGGCGCCGCGCCGGTCGGAGGTGAGGATGCGCCCCCCCTCGTCGACGACGGTCACGGCCTCGGGCTGCAGCCCCTCGACGCTCGCCGCCACGAGGTGCACGATGCCGTCGATCTGCGCCGCCGACAGCGTCCGTCCCTGCACCAGCTTCACGACCACCGACGCCGAGGGGCGGCGATCCTCGGCGACGAACAGCGAGCGCTCGGGCAGCGCCAGGTGCACGCGTGCCGACTCGACGCCGCCGAGCTGGCCGATCGTGCGGCCGAGCTCGCCCTGGAGCGCGCGCTGGTAGTTGAGCCGCTGGAGGAAGTCGGTCTGGCCGAGGCTCTGCTTGTCGAAGATCTCGAAGCCCACGCCGCCCCCCTGGGGCAGGCCGCGGCTCGCGAGCGTGAGCCGCAGCTCGTACTGGCGCTCGGCCGGCACCAGCACGGCCCGGCCGCCGTCCTCGAGCTGGAAGGCCACCTTCTCGCCCTTCAAGGCCTCGACGATCGACGAGGCGTCGCGTTCCGAGAGATTCGTGAACAGCGGCCGGTAGAGCGGCCGCTGCGCCCACCAGGCGAGCCCCAGCACCGCGGCCATCGACACCAGGCCGACGGCGCCGATCGCCACCCGCCGCGCCGGCGGCTGCGCCAGGAAGAACGCCGCCAGCTGGCTCCAGAGTCTCTCGAACCGTGCACCCATCCCTTACACCTGCATCCGGAGGACTTCCTGGTACGCCTCGACGATCTTGTTCCGGACCTGCATCATCAGCCGGAAGGAGAGCTCGGCCTTCTCGATGGTCAGCATGGTGTCGTGGAGCGTCGCCGTGCCGCCGCTCGCCAGCTCGCGGATGGCGCCGTCGGCCTCGTGCTGGAGGTGGTTCACCTGGGCGAGCGAGTCCTTCAGGACCTGACCGAACGAGGCCTGGCCGGGCGCGGCGCCCGCGCTGCCGGCCGCTGCGTCGGGGGTGGGTGCCGCCGGAATTCCGATGCGTGTGACGTCCATCTCTTCCCTCTCCCTCAGCCGCCGATCCCGAGCGCCGCCTGCGCCATCTGCCGCGTCGCGTTCACCACCTGGACGTTGGCCTCGTACGCGCGGGTCGCCGCCATGAGGTCGATCGTCTCGGACATCGCGTCGACGTTCGGATAGGCGACGTAGCCGTCGGCATTGGCGTCGGGGTGGCTCGGATCGAAGACCATGCGCGGCGGGGCGTGGTCCTCGACCACGTCGGTGACCGCCACGCCCTCGCGTGTGGCCTGCTCGGTGGCCGACGCGAGCGTCGCGCCGAATTCGGTCTCGAGTGGCTCTGCCTCGAAGACGACGTTGCGCCGCCGGTAGGGTCCCCCTTCGGGGGTCCGCGTGGTGGACGCGTTCGCCAGGTTGGAGGCGATGACGTCGAGCCGGAGCCGCTCCGCGCTGAGCGCGCTCCCCGAGATGGCCAGCGTGCCGGTGAAATCCATCAGCGTGTCCCGTCGATGGCCTGGCGCAGGAGCGCGACGCGGCGCCCGAGGATGCGTGCCAGGGCAAGGTAGCTCGTACCGTTGGCGTTGAGCTTGGCCATCTGCATGTCCAGGTCGACGGTGTTGCCGTCGGCGCGGCGCGGGGCGGTCTTGTCCTCGACGACCATCGCCTCGTGTCCCGTCGACTCGAGCTGAATCGTGCCGCGCCCCTCGCGAGGCGTCCCGCCTTCTGCGCTTTCGAACGCCTGCCTGAGCGCGTCCTGGAAGTCGAGCTCGCGGGCGCGGTAGCCCGGGGTCTCGACGTTGGCGAGGTTCGAGGCCAGCACCGCGTGGCGCTGCTGGTGCAGCGTCAGCGTGCGCGCCAGGCCCTCGATCGTCGGGTCGAAGAGGATGTTCGGCATGATCTCCTCAGCTTTCGGCCGGCATCCCGGCCGGCAGTTCACCCCGCTGGCGATACTCGGCCAGCTTGTTGCGCAGCGTGCGGATGCTGATGCCGAGCAGCCGCGCCGCCTGGGTCCGGTTGTTCTGGGTCCGCTTTAGCGTGTCGAAGATGAGCCGCCGCTCCATCTCGCGAACGGTGAGGCCGGCGAGGTCGCCGAGCGCGAGCCGGGGCACGCCGGCATCGCGGTCGTCGAGGTCCCCGGCGGTCACCACCTCGGAGCGGGCGAGGAGCGCCGCCCGCTCGAGCGTGTTCTCGAGCTCGCGCACGTTGCCCGGCCAGGGCCGGGCCTTGAGCGCCTCGCGCGCCTCGGGAGCGAGCCGCAGCGTGCGGCCGGCCGAAAAGCGGTCGAGGAAATGATCGGCGAGCAGGTCGATGTCCGCCGGACGCTCGCGCAGCGGCGGCAGGACCAGCGGGATCACCGTGAGGCGGTAGTAGAGGTCCTCGCGGAAGCGGCCGCGGTCGACCATCTCGGCGAGGCGGCGGTTCGTCGTCGCGACGACGCGGACGTCCACCGGCACCGGCGTGCTGCCGCCCACCCGGTCCACCTCGTACTCCTGCAGCACGCGCAGGAGCTTCGCCTGGAGGCCGGCCTCCATCTCGCTGATCTCGTCGAGCAGGATCGTGCCGCCGCTCGCGAGCTCGAACTTGCCGGTCTTGCGCGTGATGGCGCCGGTGAAGGCGCCGCGCTCGTGCCCGAAGAGCTCGCTCTCGAGGAGGTCGCGCGGGAGCGCCGCGCAGTTGACGGCGACGAAGGGCTTGCCGCGCCGGCATCCGCTCTCGTGCACGTACCGTGCGAGCAGCTCCTTGCCGGTGCCGCTCTCGCCCTGGACGAGCACCGGGGCGCGGCTCGAGGCCACGCTCTCGGCGACGTGCAATACACGCTGCAGCGCCGGGTCGCGCGTGATGATCGGACGGCGCCGTGGTGCGGCGCCCTCCCCGCCCTTTGCACGTCCGCTCCCGGCCTCCGGCGCCACCCGCTCGCCGGCGGCGCGCACCGCCAGATGGAGGAGGTCGGCGGGCGAGAAGGGCTTGGTCAGGAAGTCGAAGGCGCCGAGCTTCATCGCCGCCACCGCGTCCTCGACGGTGCCGTGCGCGGTGATGACGATCGCCGGCATCTGGCTGCCGGCCTGGCGCGCGGCGCGGATCAGCTCGAGGCCGGTCATGCCGGGCAGGCGGAGGTCGGTGACGAGGAGATCCATTCCACCCTGACCGCCGCGTTCACCGAGCCGGGCGAGCGCTTCCTCGGCACTCGACGCCTGCTCGACGGCGAAGCCGCCGCGGCCGAGCACCTCCGAGATGCCCGCGCGCATGCCGGGCTCGTCGTCGACGATGAGGACCGATCTCATGCTCCACTCCCCTCCTTCTCGGCCGCGGGCAGGACCACCGTGAAGGTCGCGCCGCGACCGGGCTCACTCGCCACCGCGAGCGTGCCGCTCATCGCTCCCACCAGCTCCTGGACGACGGCGAGACCGAGGCCAGTTCCCTTCGCCCGGGTGGTGAAGAACGGGCGGAAGATGTCGGCCTCGGCGCCCACGGGGATGCCGGGCCCCGTGTCGGCGACGGTCACCCGCGTCCCGTCCACGCCGCACTCGACGCCGACGGTCAGCGTCCCGCCGGTGGGCATCGCCTGCGCCGCGTTGCGCATGAGGTTCAGCAGCACGGGGCGCAGGAGGTACGGGTCCGCAGTCGCGTGGACGACCGGTTCCGCGTACCGCCGCTCGACCACGACCGCGTGCGCGGTGGCGAGGTCGACGAGGTAGCGCAGGGTCTCCTCGACGAGCGCACAGCAGTCGACGCGCTGCCGGCGCGGCACGTGCGTGCGGGTGAACTCGAGCAGGTTCGTCACCAGGTGATTCAAGTCGGTGATGCCGCTCGCCACCTGCCGCGCGAGGCGGACGGTCTCGGGCCGATCGCGCAGGTCTTCCAGCAGCAGACCCGTGAACAGCTCCATCGCCCCGAGCGGGTTGCGGATCTCGTGCGCCAGCATGGCGGCCATCTCGCCCATCGCGGCGAGCCGGCTCTGGCGCAGCGCCTCGGCCTCGAGCCGTCGCTCGCGCTCGACGCTCTCGGCGAGGAGGCGGTTCTTCTCCTCGAGCTCGGCGGTCAGGCGCGCGAGCCGGGCGCGCAGCGTGGCGTACTCGCGCTCGAGACGCGCCGTGGCGGCGGTGAAGCCGTCGAAGGCACGCGCCAGGCCGTGGATCTCCTCGGGCGCGGTGGGGACGGCGAACATGGCACTCATGGTACGGCGAGGCTCCGGTCGGCGGCGCTCGCCACGCGCCGGACGAGCACGTCCTTGAGATCCGCGGCATTGGCGAGGGCGCTGCGGGCTGCCGCCCGGTCGCCGCGCGCGAGCGCCAGGCGCGCCAGCCCGGCAGCGGCCTCGACGCGCTCCGCTCCGGCCCCGGCGCGCAGCGCGCGGCCGTAGGCCTCGGCCGCGGCATCCAAGGCGCCCTCGGCGGCGGCGGCCGCGCCCGCCACGAGCAGCACGCTCGCGGGCGCCCCGGCGTCGAACACGGCCGGCGAGACCAGGGCGCACGCGGCCGCCGGATTTCCTTCCGTCAGCAGCGCCCGCCCCACCTCGGCGTCGAGGTGCGCGTCCATCGTGCCGGAGGCCAGCTCCGCCGCGGCGGCGAGGTCCGCCGTCGCGAGCGCCGCGCGGGACGCGACCGCGCGCGCCCGGGGCAACATCTCCGCGGGAAGCTGGCCCGCGAGCAACCGGCTCGCGAGCCTGCGAGCGGCCGCCGCGTCCCCCGCCGCGAGGGTCTCCTCGGCACGCGCCACCTCGACCTCGGGTCGCGAGGTGCCGCGCTCGGCGACGAGTCCGAGCAGGCGCACGGCGCTCGGGTGGAGTCCGAGTCGCCCGAGCGCGCGCGCGATCGCGAGGGCATCCTCCGGCGCGGCGGACTCGTGGATGTCGGTGGCGTAGGCCGCATAGACGGCCGCGATCCCCGCCGCATCGTCGGCGGCGCCGAGCGCCGCGACCCAGCGACCGAGGATCTCGGCACGACGCCCGTCCGCCTGCGCAGCCCCCTCGGGCCCCTGCCTGGCGGCGCGCTCGAGCAGCCCGAGTGCCTCCTCGAAGTGGCCGGCGCGCGCCGCGGTGTCGGCTGCGGCGCCCAGGATCGCGGCGCGCAGCGCCTGCGTCTGGGCATCGGCCGCCAGCGCGAGCAGGGCTCGGGTGGCGCGGGCCGGATCACCGGCGGCGTCGAACAGCGCGAGCCGCATCTTCGCCTCGGTCACGACGGCATCGGAGGCGCGCCTGCCGAGCACGCGCTCGTACGCCGCGCGCGCGCTCTCGACGTCGCCTGCGTCGGCGGCGAGGCTGCCGGCGAGCAGGTCGAG
>VBLD01000010.1:0-1014 GCA_005879205.1 Deltaproteobacteria bacterium | reverse complement strand
CGGCGGTAGACGGCCACCGCGTCGCCCGGTGCGCCGGTGGCGCGCGCCTCGGCCACCTCCTCGCCGCGCGCGCGGCAGAGGAGCGGCCCGCTCGCCTGCGCGAGCACCGCGTCGAGCAGGCGCCGCGCCTCCGCGGGACGGTGCCGCACGCGGAGCGCCGCGGCCTGACCGATGCGGGCGTCGCCGGCGAATCGGCTCTTCGGGTCCATCCGGAGGAGATCCGCGAATGCGGCGCCCGCCTCGGGCCCGAAGCCGAGCAGCAGGTTCGCCTGGCCCAGCATGAAGCGCCCGCGTGAGGCGTCCTCGAAATCGGGCACCTCGCGGAGCGCGCGCTCGTAGCCCGTGACCGCGGCGAGGTAGTTGCCCGAGCCCGCCGCCGCCTCGAGGTAGGCGAAGTCGGCCGCGAGGTAGAGTGCCGCCGGCGTGCGCGCCGACGGGAGCGAGCGGGCCGGCCGGGCGCCCTGCTCGCGCCAGGCCTTCACCGCCTCGCGAAACGGCCCCGCGTCGACGTACGGCGCCGCATCGAGCGCCGGCCATACGAACGGCGCGCCGTTCACGTGTGTCAGCTCGGAGACGACGAGGGGGGACGAGGGATCACCTCGCCCCCCCCTCGCGTCGTTCAGCGACGGGCCCTCCCCCCTGGCCGTTCCCACCAACGCCGCCACCACAACCATCAGCCAGCACCACCCAACAACGTACGCCCGTCGCACGCGGTGCGGAGGAGCAAGCGATATGCCACGGGGCAAATGTTGCCGCGCGGGCACTTGCTGCAGCCGCGCCGCAAGCGTCCTGACACGACTGGCCAGAACTTTGACTATGACGACGGTGCGCCGCCGCGGAGCACCGGCACGAGCTCGCGGGACAGCAGCTCGGCGACCTCGCCCCAGCGCCGGCCGCGCTCGGCCGCCGCGAGCCGCGGGCCGACGCTTTCCACGGCCGCGACCACCGCCCCGCAGCCCGGCACACCCGCCTCGAGCACGGCCACCTGGTGATCGAGCTCGAGCACGAGCGCCA
>VBLD01000009.1 GCA_005879205.1 Deltaproteobacteria bacterium | reverse complement strand
GCGGCCGTGCTCAAGACGCTCTGCGTCGCATTCGGCGCCATCACCGGCGGACTCTACGTCCGAGCCGGCGGCGGCCCGGCGTCAAATTAGGACACCACCAGCGCGCGCGGGCGGGTTGCGACGCCCGGACCGATGTCCTAGCTTCCGCCGGTGCCGCTCGACCTCGACCCGGCGATCATCGGCCAGGAGTTCGACCGCACGGTCGAGGGCCCGGTCACGGCCGAGGAGCTGGTCGCCTTTGCGCGCGCGCTCGGCGAGACCCGCCCGGAGTACACCGAGGCGGGCCCGGCGCTCGTCGCCCATCCAACCTACTGCGTCCGCTTCCGGGGCGGACGGTTCTATCCCGAGAGCCTCTACAAGCTGATCGACGTCCGCCGCGGCTTCGACGCGGGCAAGGACATCGCCCTCGGGGAGCCGATCCGGCCCGGCGACACGATCGAGGTCCGCTCGACGCTCCACGAGGTCTACGAGAAGACGGGGCGGACGGGAAGCATGTACTTCGTGGTGATCCGGTTCACCCTCGTCAACCAGCGCGGCGACGTCGTCGCGGTGGTCGACAATCGCTTCATGCACCGCTAGCGCATGGCTGCCCCGCTCCGCTTCGACGACGTGCAGGAAGGCGACGAGCTGGCCGTGCGTTCGCTCTTCCTCTCGAAGGACCAGGTTCGCGCCTATGCCCGCGCCGGTGGCCAGTGGTCTCCCCGCTTCACCGACGACGAGGGCGCGCGCCGCGAAGGGCTCCCCGGGATGATCACGCCCGGCAACATGAGCATGGGGCTCCTCGCGAGCTTTCTCGAGGCCTGGGCGGGGCCGGGGACGCTCCGCCGCCTCGGGACGACGTTTCGCGGGCTCGTGCTCCCGGACCGGACCATCCGGCTCTGTGCGGCGGTCACCCAGAAGGAGGAGACGACGCGTTCGATCGAGCTGGACGTCTGGCTCGAGAGCGACGAGGGAGAACGATGGGTGCTCGGGACGGCGACGCTCGCGCTCGGGTGACGCGTGGCTTCGAAATTCGACTTGTCTTCTCCTTCGGATCTGGGATATAGCCCGCCGCGGAAGGAGGGGAAGCGCGTGCGCGGAGGCGGGAAGGGCGGGGGTACGGCTCCGGCCGTCACGCTGGACATCGAGCCGGGCGAGGATCCATTCGGGATCGAGCCCGCCATGCGGCAGCTGGTGCTGCCGGCGGTTCGCTTCCTCCACGACCGGTACTGGCGTGTCGAGGTGAGCGGCGCACATCATCTGCCGGCCAGCGGGCCGGCGCTGCTGCTCGCCAACCACTCCGGCGCCATCCCCTTCGACGGCGCCATGATCGTCACGGCCGTCGAGCTGCAACGCGCACGGACGCTGCGCTTCCTCTACGACCGCTTCGTCGAGAACATGGGCCCCGTCGCCGCCTTCTATCGCAAGGTAGGCGGCGCGGTGGCGTCGCGCGAAAACGCCCTGGCGCTGCTCCAGGCCGGGGAGCTCGTGCTGCTGTTCCCGGAGGGAGTTCCGGGGGTGGCGAAGACCTTCGCCGACCGTTACCGGCTGCGGCAGTTCAGCTCGGGCTTCGTCCGGCTGGCGCTCGCGGCCGACGTCCCCGTCGTGCCCGTGGCCGTGGTTGGCGCGGAGGAGATCTACCCGGTGGTTGGCCGCGCCGAGAGCGTCGGGCGGCTCCTCGGCGTGCCGTACGTCCCGCTGACCCCCTTCTTCCCCTTGCTCGGCCTGCTCGGCACCATTCCGCTGCCGACGAAGTGGTTCATCCGCTTCGGAAAGCCGCTGCGCTTCTCGCCGGCCGAGGGTGACGGGCGGTCGCGGATGCGGGCCGAGGCCGCGCAGGTGCGCCGCAAGGTGCAGGCGATGGTCAACCGCCTCAGGCGCCGCCGGCAGTCGATCTTCTTTGGATGATCGAGAGCGGAGGGGAAACCTACCTCCGGGTGGGTGACGAGCTGTTCCGCATCTACGGTGACGAGGTCCGCGGCTGGAGCCCGCATGCCGGGGACGTCGAGAAGCTCGCCGACGGCTCGCCCTTCGTCTACGCCTCGCTCGACGAGCTCTTCTTCGCGCTCGTCAACCTGAAGACGACCGGCGGCCGGGTCGGCTGCTAGCGAGCCCCGGCGCGCTGCGGGTGCGCGAGCCGTTGCGTCAGGACCACGATGCGCGAGAATCTCGCGCATCATGGAAAAGCGTGTCGTCGACGCGTGGATGCAGCACCCCTCGAAGGCGTTTCTCGCCCACCCGATGTTCGACTCGTTGCGCCGCTGGTCGCACGGCGGCCTGGCGGACGCGGAGATCCCGCTCGAGGCGACGATCGGTGCGATGGACGCGGCGGGGGTGCGTCTCGGGCTCATCTGCGCCTGGTGGGGGCCGCAGGGGCCGCTGATCTCCAACGACGAGGTGGCCGCCTTCGTTCGCCGCCATCCGGACCGGCTGGTGGGAGTGGCCTCCGTCGACCTCCATCGCCCGATGGAAGCTGTCCGCGAGCTCCGTCGATGCGTGCGTCAGCTCGGATTCCGGGCGCTCCGCATCGTGCCGTGGCTCTGGAACCTCCCGCCGGACGATCGTCGCTACTATCCGCTCTATGCCGAGTGCATCGAGCTCGGCATTCCCTTCTGCCTGCAGGTCGGACACACGGGGCCGCTCTGCCCGTCGGAGCCGGGGCGGCCGATTCCGTACCTCGACCACGTCGCGCTCGAGTTTCCCGAGCTCAAGGTCGTGGGCGGCCACATCGGGTTCCCCTGGTGCGCCGAGATGATCTCGCTCGCCACCAAGTACCCGAACGTCTACATCGACACCTCGGCCTACAAGGCGCACCGCTACCCCCGCGAGCTCGTGGACTACCTCCGCGGCCACGGACGAAGGAAGGTGCTCTTCGGTTCGAACCACCCCGCCTGGCCCGCCACCGACTGCCTCGCGGACCTCGACACGCTCGACCTCGACCCCGAGGCGCGAGCGCTGTTCCTCCACGAGAACGCCGAGCGCGTGTTCTCGCTCGGCGCCGCCTCTCCCCCGAGCTAGGAGGCAGGTTCGGCGGCGGCGTTCGCCACCACGTCGAGCGCTGCGAGACGGCCGAGGGCGAGCGCAGCGAGCGCGTCGGTCCCCGGGAGCCAGCCCTCGGTGCCGTCCCCGCCGAGGCCCTCCGCGGCTCCGCCCGCGGCATAGAGGCCCGGGATCGGTTGGCCGGCGGCGTCGAGGACGTGCGCCGTCCGATCGATCGCCAGGCCGCCGAACGTCCGCCAGCGAGCGCCCGTCACGCGGATCGCGTGGAACGGCGCTTCGAGCGGCCCTCCGAAGCGCTCGCGCCCGAGAGGGTCTCCGCCGAGCTCGACGTTGCCGTTGAAGGTGTCCACGGTCAGCGCGAGCGCCTCGGCGTCGATCTCGAACTGCTTCGAGAGGGCCTCGAGCGTCATCGCGCGCCGGCCGGTGCGCGGCAGGACGATGCGGCCGAAGAACGGGTCGGCCGCGCGTGCGGCCGCCGCCATGCGCTCGTCGAAGAGCAGGTAGGCGACGTGGCCGGGCTGGCCCCGCACGGCCGTGGCGAGGACCAGGCGCTCCGCGGTCTCGTCGGCGAAGCGCCGACCTGCCTGATTGATCAGGATCGCGCCCAGCTCGACGAGCGGCGCGGTGACCGCCAGCGCGCCCGGCATGGCGAGGAGCGGCGTCACCAGGCAGGCGTCCAGGTGACGCGTCTGGGCGCCCACCTCCACACCGAGACGCAGCGCCTCGCCGACCGAACCGGGCCATCCGAAGTACGGGAGGGCGGCTGCCGCCGGGCAGTGGTCCGCAACCAGGGCGTCGGAGGCGGCGAAGCCGCCGCACGCGAGCAGTACCGGCCCGGCGAGGGTCTGTCCCGCCCCGCGCCGTTCCGGCCGGACGGTGAGCCCGCTCACCGCGCCGGCCGCATCGCGGACCAGGTGCTCGGCCACGAGCCCCGTGCGCACGCTGACGCGCGTGTGGCGGCTCGCCGCGCGCGCGAGCGCCGCGACCAGGCTGGCGCCTCCCTGGTCGCCCGGCGCGTGGAGCCGAGGCACCGAGTGTCCGCTGCCCGTGAACGCCGCCATCAGCTCCACCCCGAGCCCGCAGCGGTCTGCCAGCCACTCGACGAGGGGGGCTCCCTGCTCGGCGACCGCCATCGCGAGCTCCCGCTCGACGTGGTGCCGGCTGCCGGCGAGGATGTCGGCCGCCAGGCGCTCGGGGGCGTCCTCGAGCCCGGCGTCCCGCTGGAAGCGCGTGCCCGGGGCCGCGATCGCCTCGGCGTCGTGCAAGGCGCCGCCGCCGAGCTCCTTGCCGCGCTCGATCACGATCGTGCGGCAGCCGCGATCGGCCGCGATCACGGCCGCGGCGAGTCCGCCGACGCTCCCGCCGACGACGATCAGACCGGCCGGCTCCTGTCGTGGGTCTGCAGACATTGCGCGAGGCGCTTAGCACGATTGCAAATGACGGTCGAATGTACATCAATCGGGGATGGTCCGCGTGCGGCGAGCGGCGCGCTGGCTCGTGCGCGTTCTGGTGAGCGCCGCGATCGTCGGTTACGTCGTGGCCGACGTCGACCTCGGGGACGTCGCCCATGCCCTGGCGCACGTCCGGCTCGTGCCCCTGCTCGTCGGGTCGGGCCTCTTCCTCGTGAGCCAGGTGCTAAGCGCCTACAAATGGTCGTGGATCGGGCGCGCGCTCGGCTTCGAGGCGTCGCTCGTCGACTACGCCCGCTTCTACTTCATCGGCATGTTCTTCAATCTCTTCGGCCCGAGCACGCTCGGCGGCGACCTGGTGCGCGCGCTCTACCTGGGGGCGGGGTACCGGCGCCGCCTCGCGATCAGCTCCGTGGTCTTCGACCGGGCGAGCGGGCTCGTGGTGCTGGTGGCGCTCGGCGCGCTCGGCTTCCTGCTCTTCCCCCGCTACCGATTTCCGCCGTCACTGATCCTCGGCGCCGTGGCGGTGGGCGGTGCGCTGGTCGTCGGCTGGTGGGCGGCGCCCCGGCTCGTGCGGCTCCTGCCCGCCACCCGACGGACGCGCGAGCTCCGTCGTGAAGTCGAGGTCGATTTGTCGCCGCTCTGGCGCGACCGCCGTCTGCTCGGCACCGTCGCGCTGGTCTCCGTCGTGTTTCACCTGGCCCAGGTGGGGGCGCAGTACGTGCTCGCGCGGGCCGCGGGCGCCACGCTCCCGTTCTCGTATTGCCTCATCTTCCACCCGGCGATCGCCGTGATGACGGCGCTGCCGGTCAGCGTGAACGGCCTCGGCGTGCGCGAGGGCGGGTATCTCTACTTCCTGACCCGTCTCGACGTCGACGACTCGATCGCCGTCACGCTGAGCCTCCTCGCCTTCGGGGTGACCCTCTTCTGCGGCCTCCTGGGCGGCCTCGTCTTCCTCGCCTCCGGCGCGACGCTGCCGGCGCTCCGCGCGCCCGCCTCGAACGAGGCCGGCGTGGCCGCCTGAGGTCAGCCCGGCCGCGCCGCTGCCAGCTCGATCACCGCGAGTGTGACCTCGGCGGCCGCGACCATGTCGCTCACGCGGAGCCACTCGCCGGTGGTGTGGATGTCGCGCATCCCGGTGCCGAGGTTCACCACCTCGAGCCCCCGCCGGTTGAGGATGTTGGCGTCGCAACCGCCGCCCATGCCCGCGGACGTGATCGTGCGCCCGAGGCGCGCCGCCGCGGCGGCCACGAGCTGCATGATCGGGGCGTCGTCGGGTACCGCCATCGGCTCGTACTGACGGGTGACCGTGACCTCAACCGTCGCGCCGGGATGGCGCGCCGCCGCTTCCACCAGGCAGGCTCGCACGTGCTCGGTCTGGGCGGCGAGACGGGCCGGGTCGTGGCTGCGCGCCTCGCCGCGCAGCCGCACCTCGTCCGGGACGATGTTGACCGCGCGCCCACCCGTGATGATGCCGACGTTGGCGGTGGTCTCGGGGTCGATGCGGCCGAGCCGCATCGCGGCGATCGCCTCGGCGGCGACCCGAATGGCGCTCACGCCGCGCTCCGGCGCCATGCCGGCGTGCGCGGCGCGGCCGCGAACGATCGCCTCGATGAGATTGGCGCCGGGCGCGCGCGTGAAGACGAAGCCCACGGCGTCGCTGTCGAACACGAGTCCGCTCCGGGCGCGGAGGCGCCCGAAGTCGAGGTGGCGGGCGCCGAGGAGCCCCACTTCCTCGCAGATGGTGAACACGACGTCGAGCGGCGGATGGCGGAGCCCGCGCTCCCGGCAGGCGCGCACGCTCTCGCAGACGATCGCCACCCCCGACTTGTCGTCGCCGCCGAGCACCGTCGTGCCGTCGCTGCGGATCACGTCGTCCTCGACGATCGGCTTGACGCCGATGCCCGGCTCGACCGTGTCCATGTGCGCGCAGAGGAGGAGCGCGGGCGCGTCGACGGTGCCGGGGACGTGCGCGATCAGGTTGCCCGTCTCGCCGCCGATCGCGGCGCCCGCGTCGTCGAAGCTCACCTCGGCACCGAGCTCGCCGAGCTCGCGCGCGAGCCGCGCCGCGATGCGGCCCTCGCGGCGCGAGAGGCTGTCGATCTGGACGAGCTCCAGGAAGAGCGCCTGCAGGCGAGCGGGCTGGATCACGGAGCCTCAGCGTGCGGGACCGTACTGGAAGGTCCTCCGAGGGTCAAACACGATCTTGTCCGCGCTGCGGCCCGGACGTATCGTGCGACCCATGCGCGGGCCGGTGTTGATCGCGGGTGCGGGAGCGGTGGGCTCCGTCGTCGGCGGGCTGCTCGCCGCCGCGGGCTCCACCGTGACGCTGCTCGGGCGCCGCGCCCACATGGACGCGGTGCGGGCGCGTGGGCTCGCGATCGACGGCCTCTTCGGCACGCACCGCGTGCGGGGTCTCGAGTGCGCCACCGCGGCGGAAGACCTGCGCGGTCCCTTCGGCGCGATCTTCCTGACCGTCAAGGCGTACGATGCGGCCGGGATGGTCGATGCGGTGGTCCCGCTGCTCGACGGCGACGGCGTGCTCGTCTGCATGCAGAACGGTCTCGGAACGCTCGAGCCGGCGGCAGTGGCGGCCGGCCGGGCGCGCGTGCTCGGCGCGCGCGTGATCTTCGGCGCGGAGCTTCCGGAGCCGGGACGGGCGATGGTGACGGTGTGTGCCGATCCGGTGCTGATCGGCGCGCAGCCGCCCGCCGATGACGAGCAGCGACGAGCCGCCGCCTGGGCGCGTGCGCTCGCCGAAGCCGGCGTGCCCGCCGAGCCGACGGACGCGATCGTCGCCGAGCTCTGGGCGAAGGTCTTCTACAACGCGGCGCTGAATCCTCTCGGGGCGCTCCTCGATCTGTCGTACGGCGGGCTCGCCGAGGACCCGGAGGCGCGGGCGGTGATGGATCTCGTGATCGGCGAGGCGTTCAGCGTGGCGCGGGCGGCGGCCATCGCGCTCCGCTGGCCCGATGCCGACGCCTATCGTGCCGAGTTCTACGGCCGGCTGGTGCCGGCAACCGCCCGCCACCGCTCCTCGATGCTGCAGGATCTCGCGCGTGGCCGGCCGACCGAGATCGACGCGATCAACGGCTACGTGGCGGCCCGCGGCGCGGCGCTCGGCGTGGCCACGCCGACGAACGTCACGCTCACCCGCCTGATCCGGGCGCGAGCCCGGGTCGCGGAGCGCGGCGCGCACTCACCGGTGGACGGCCGGCGCTCGACGGGGGTGCCGTGGAAGCCGTGAGGCTGGACGGCTGGCGCTCGACGGGGGTGCCGTGGAAGCCGTGAGGCTCGAGCGAGGCGCGCTCGACGCGATCCTCGCCCACGCGCGCGCCACCCATCCCGAGGAGTGCTGCGGAGCGGTCGTGGCGGCGGCGGGACGCGACGTCGTGCACCGCTTCACGAACATCCAGGGCCGGCTCCATGCCGCCGACGCGCAGGCCTACCCGCGCGACGCCCGCACGGCGTACACGCCCGAGCCGAAGGAGCTGCTCGCGGTCCTGCGCGCGGCCGAGCAGCCGGGCGCGCGTCTCGCCGTCTTCTACCACTCCCACCCCCGTGGCGGCGCCTACTTCTCGGGCGAGGACCGCGCCCGGGCCCTCTTCGACGACGAGCCCGCCTATCCCGACGTTACGTACGTGGTCGTGTCGGATGTCCGCACGCCGGGCGAGGCGCGCGCCTTCCGCTGGGACGATTCCGCGCGCGACTTCGTCGAGGTAGCGCTGGAGATCGTGCCATGACGGCGCGTCGGGTCGACGTTGCCACCACCGTCGCTGGCGTGCGCCTGGCCTTCTGCGCCATGAACGCCGCGGAGGCGGCCGCCTCGGCCCACGAGCTCCGGCCGCTGGTCACGTCGCGCACCGGCGCCATCGTGCTGAGGACCGCCACGGTCCACCCCTTTCTGCACCCGGAGTTCCGCTCCCTCCACAACCCGGGTCACGACAAGCTCGTGCCGCTCGTGCGCGAGCTCGTCGCCACCGGGGGCCCGCCGGTCGTCGCCAGCATCGCGGGCTCCAGCGTCGAGGAGTACGTCTTCCTGGCGCGCACCTTCGCGGAGGCCGGCGCAGCGTGGATCGAGGCGAACCTGGCCGATCCGTGGGTGGCGGCGACGGTCGCGCCGTTCGAGGACGCCGCGGCGCTGCGCGACCTGGCCAGGCGGACCGCGAGCGCCGCTCCGGTGCCGGTCGCGGCGAGGTTGCCCGAGCGCACCGCGCTCCCGTACGCGCGTGTCGGTGCCCTGCTGCGGGATGCGGGCCTGCGGGTGGTGGTCGTGCGGAACGATTTCGCGGGCCTCGAGAAGTTCGTCCTCGAGGCCGGCGCGGGCTTCGACGTGATCGCGGTCGGTGGCATCCACTCGGGCTACGACGTGCGTCGCGCGCTCGCCAAGGGTGCGAGGGCCGTCCAGGTCCGCTCGGCCCTCGTCGAGGAGGGGCCCGGCGTCTTCGCGCGGCTCGAGCGCGAGATGCGGATGGCGCGCGGCTGAGCCCCCCGCTTAGCGGGCGTCCAGCGTGCTCGCGAACCGGACGCCGAAGCCGTCCGGGTCGGCGACGGTGAAGTCGCGGAGACCGTAGTATCGATCGGCGATCGGAACGACGATCCGGGCGCCGATCTCGTTCACCCGCCGCCAGCAATCGTCCACGTTCGGGACCATCACCCGCACGTTGGCGAGCGGAAACCGCGGCGGCGCCGCCACGTCGGCATCGCCGACCTCGTGGAAGGCCGAGGGCTCGGCGAGGAAGAGGCGGTGATCTTCCCAGGTGAGCTCGACGAAATCGCCGCCGTCCCGCAGGAGCTCGAAGCCGAGACGAGTGTAGAAATCGACCGAGCGCCGGATGTCTCGCACCAGGATCTCGGTCACGAGCTGCTCGGTGGGATCGACGTATCCGCTCATTCCCATAGCGAGAGCACGACGGCGTACGTGACGTTGTTGGCGGTGAAGGCAAACGTCGCGACCTTCAGGAGGACCTGCCCGGAATGCAGGTCGGGCTCGGGCGCGGATACCCACCTGCCCACCCGCAATGGCGCAGGTTGGCACGTTCGACGACGAAATCGAGCACCGGGGACCCCCGCGGAATATAGGCGCGTCTCCGTGCGCGATACAACGACTCTCGGGATTCCCGGAGCCTCCTTCGACGCCCGCTCACGTCATGTTGAGATCGTGCCACTCGCTCACGCTGAACGCGGCGAGCCAGAGTCTTTCGCCCGACACCTTCGCGACGACCGTCCGCTCGTCCATCCGCCGGTAGGTCACCTTCAGATTGGCTGCGCCGATGCTTCCGAGCGCGGCCAGCTTGGCATCGAAGTCATCCGTGAACTGCTCCGCCGACGTGAAGCTCACCTCGACGTCGGTGGTGAGCAGGACCGAGTCGACCACGTAGTTCTGCTCGAGCACGCCCGTCGCATCCACGGCAGTGGCGGTGCCGTTGACGTGCCTGTAGAGAGCGCCGAGGTAGCCGAGCGGGATGTACCTGAGCTCCGCGGTCGTGCCGAAGTTGATCGTGGCGCTCGCCATCTTCCCGTAGTCGACGTCCAGACCGAACGTCGCCGGAAGGGATGGAAGCGGGCCGACCCCCGTGATGAAGGCGTCCTTGCGGTTCACCATGATGCTCTGGTTGGCGATCGTGAGGCCCTGAGCGAGGACGATCGGGTCGTCCGGCTTGAGGCCCAGCGCAGGCCGCATGCCCTCGAGCGCCCGGGTGACGATTCGCGGCTGGGACATCAGCATCGGGATGGGATAGTGGCTCACGCCGAGACCGAGGAAGCCGCCGCGTTCAGTCGCTTCCTGTACCACCGACCCGAGCATGCTGATCCCCCCGCCGCTGCCGCTCGCGTCCTGCAGCATCTTGAGGATCCACATGCGCCCCAGCGTAGGCATCGACTTGCTGGAGAAGTAGTAGTCCTGGGCTCCCATCGGTTCTCCCCCGCTCTCCGTCCTGGGCAGCACGGGATGTGCCACCCGAGATTGCGGAAGAACCGGGGTCGGATGGCCAGAGCCCGGCCAAGTCTGTCCACCGACCGGACAGATCCGATGCGTCGTGCCGCTGACCGCGAGCTTGGGGTGGTGGAAGCCATGACGCCGAACGTAAC
>VBLD01000415.1 GCA_005879205.1 Deltaproteobacteria bacterium | reverse complement strand
TACTTCTATGCGTTCCAGATCTACTGTGACTTCTCGGGCTACACGGACATTGCGCTCGGATGCGCGCGGCTCCTGGGCTACGACCTGGGAGTGAACTTCGACCGGCCGTACTTCTCGAAGACGTTCTCCGAGTTCTGGACGCGCTGGCACATCTCGCTGTCGTCGTGGCTGCGCGACTACCTCTACATCCCGCTCGGCGGTAACCGCGGCGGCGCCGTCGAGACCTACCGCAACCTCGCCCTCACGATGCTCCTCGGCGGGCTGTGGCACGGGGCGAACTGGACGTTCGTCGCCTGGGGCGGCCTGCACGGCGCGTACCTCGTGGTGGAACGACTCGTCGAGCGGCCGGTCGGGCGCCTGGCGGCCGCACTCCGGCTGCCGCCTGCGGTGCGCTCGTTCCTCGCCGTCGTGCTCGTCTTTCACCTGACGGCCTTCGCCTGGATCTTCTTCCGCGCGCCGAGCTTCGGCACGGCGTGGGCGGTGATCGCGGGGATCGCGACCCGGACGACGCTCTCGCTCGCGCAGGTGCAGTCGAAGTTCCTGATCGCGAAGGGCGCGGTGCTCTGCGTGGTGTTGATGGCGGCCGAGTCGCTGAGCTTCCGCCCCGCATTCGGCGAGCGCTTTGGCGCCTCTCCGGCGCTCCGCTACGCGACCGCCGCGGGCATCGTGTGGTCGCTCGCGCTGTTCGGGGCGTTCTCGGGCAGCAACTTCATCTACTTCCAGTTCTAGGCCGCCATGCGGATCCGATTCCCCACCGTGGCGAAGCGCCTCGCTCTCCTCCTCGTGGTGGTGCTCGCGGGCGACCGGGCGCTCGCCTGGATGCTCGCCCGGGCGGTGTCACGCGCCGGCACCCGCTTCGCGCGCGTCTACCGCGGCGGCGTCGACGCCGACGTGCTCGTCGCCGGTGACTCGCGCGGCGTCAACGGGCTCTACGGGCCCGCCATCCGGGACGCGACGGGGCTCTCCGCGTTCAACCTCGCCTACAACGGGCTCTCGACGCACCTCTGCGAGGCGCTCGTCCTCGACTATCTCGAGCGCAACCGTGCCCCACGCCTGCTGCTCGTCGAGGCGTCGAACGTCCGCTCGCCCGACGAGATGCTCGAAAGCCTCCGTCTGCACTGGCGCGACTCGGCGCGGCTCGACGCGCTCGCGGCCGCGCTCATCCCGCGCGAGCGGCGGGCCACCCGGATCCTCAATCTGTATGGATACGACAACGAGCTGGCGCTGCGGTCGCTCTTCTACGCCGGTCGGGACGACCAGGACTGGGTGAATCGCTATCGCATCTCGCCGGCGGTCCTGGAAGCGGCCCGGCGCGAGGCGCCGTTCCGGCTCGAGGCGAGACCCGACAACCTGGAAGCGCTCGGGCGGCTGGTGCGCGCCGCCGAGGCGAAGGACATCACGGTCCGCGTCGTGCTGACGCCCTACCTGCCGGATCACCTGGCGAAGATGCAGAACTGGCCGGAATTCGTCCGCTCCGTCGAGCAGGTGGTCGCGCCGCGAAAGGTGTGGGACTACTCGGACGTGATCGCCGACCCGTCGCTGTTCGCCGATCGTCTGCACCTGAACGCGGACGGCGCGCGCCGGCTCGCCCGGAAGATGGCGGCCGACGGTCTGTTCGCGCTCGCGCCCGCAGGGTCCACCCAGATCGCGGGACCTCCGCCCGCCGAAAACGCGCGCGTCGCAGGCACCACCACCCCGGGGTGCGACCGAGGTGCCCGGTGCAGCGCTGCGCTGAGACCGGGGACGTAGCCGGCGCTCGGCTGCCCGGCGCCCGCGTCCTCGTTCACCGCCTCCCCCGCCGCCTGACCCTACCTAGTGTTTTTATCCGTCCGAAACCCACATGGAGTCATTCATCCGCTCACATCGCTGGCGGACATTGCACTGCCGCGGCGACACCGGGGAAGGTGATGTTGTCGGTCAGGGGTATGGTCGCGTTGCGAAGGACGATTGGTCGGAAGATCGTGCCGACGATGCCCGGCATGCTGACGCTGTTGTTGTGGACAGTCCCGC
>VBLD01000414.1 GCA_005879205.1 Deltaproteobacteria bacterium | reverse complement strand
GCGGGCGAGCATCATGTGACGCACGGGCGGTCGTGATACAAGTTGCCCGAGCCCCAACCGCCCTCTCGTGTCGATCGTCAGTTTTCACGGCCGCCACGGAAGGGCTCTAGCAGGTGCTCGTTGTCTGCCGCGACTTCCAGCACGTGCGGTACCCAAAACCACGATGGCTCGCCTGGTGCGAACTCGAGTTCGATCCGTCCCGCCGCTTCGCGTCGATCGAGGAGCCGGATTTCAGATCCCGGCACCGTGCCCTCGAAGTCCACTCCGGTGATTCGTGCGATCCTCCACGTCAGCGGCCATTCGTCTGTCGCGCGCATGATGTGTGGACTGCCACGCCCGGGGGTATGCACCGGTACCTCGAAATGCAATTTCGCATCCGACGCTCGAGGGATGCGCTGATCATCGGGCCATGGCGTCGCCTCGCCGAATTCCACAAACGGCCAATTGTGCGGGATCGGTTGATCTGTTTGTGGTGCGACGCAGCGGTAGGTGGTCGACTGGCCCGACCAGCTGCAGCGCCGTAGATCTCGCCAGTCGACGTAGGTGGCCTCACCGCGCACTATTATTGCCGACCGTGAACCATCGGTGGGTACGGCGCCGATGACGCCTTGTGTCGCACCAATCATCGCAGTCGGAACCTTGACCACAAGCAGAGAAGAATCTGCGTTGGGTAACCGGGCCGGCGGTTCTATGAACGCCTTCGGATCGCGTTCGGTGAGTAATGACAACAAATCGTCCGCGGCAGGTCCCTGCAAGGACGCCAGTATCTGCGGATAGGTGTAACCGGCCGCATAGATTTTGCGCACCAGTTGTTCAGCTTCACCAAGCGTGAACGCCTGGGCGGTGCCCCGTTCCGCCAGCACGATGATCTCGCCGGTCGCCACTACGATTGCCCCAACACACAGAGCGACGCCGGACCACAAAGCGGGTGCCGCCATATGACTACCGTCCGTCCATGAGCGTCGGCGCAACGCGGCCGCCAGCGCGTACAGCGTCACCACCACCACCACCGACTCTTGGTAGACCCACAGCCAATAGGGAGCCACGGACAGCAGCAGCAAGGTCAGGCTCTCCAGCGCCACCAGAAGAACCGTTGCGCGGGTGCCCAGAGTTCCCAGCGCCTCCGCGACCACGTACAAAAACGGGAAGAACGCCGGTAGGAAATACCTGGCGCTGGGGTTCCCGACCATGATCGTAAGCGAGGCAAGCCAGATCGAGCCGGCCGTGTAGAGTAGCGCCGCGATCATTACTGCTCGCACGCGGTCCCGTAGTGAATTTGACGCCGAAAGAAAATCGCGTCCGATTCGGGTAACAAGGGCCGCGACGACAGCGCTGACCGCTACTCCGATCGCGAACCGAATAGTCGGAATCTGACCGGCGATTGCCAAAGCAGCATCTGCCGATTCCGCCGCGTAGGCGATCCCAAAAGACACGATAGTAACCGCGACGGCGAAAGCCCGCCCCGGTGCCAACAGGGCCACAACCACCACGTGGAACGGCAGCATGATGATCGAAGCCAGCTCGAGACTGACGGCAACGGCCAAACAAGCCGATCCGATCGCCGCGAGGACCGTCCTGCGGAACTCTACGAACAGGCAGAGCGCGGCATAGTAGAGCGCCATCGGCAAGGGGACCAGGTTCGCGTACGTGAAGACCGTTTTATATCGCTCGGAACGAGAAATGCCTGAAAGTAGAGTCCGAGAGCGAGGGTGCTGCCCGTATGCCGAGGTAGCGCAAGAAGAGGCCGAAGGTGATGGGAATGGACAAGAGCATCGTCCCGAGGACGAAGGACTGAATCGGTGTCTGATCCGTGCCGGCGCGCAACGAGTAGGCAAGGAGGCGTATCCAGGCGGCGCCATGAAATAGCGACCGGAAGCCCGAGAGACCACCACGCGACGGACAGTCATTGAGCTCGACGCAGCGACGAGCCTGCGTCAAGTATTCAGAGGATGGAATTTGATGAGAGACTGCCGAGACAGTCGCAACGATACACTGAGACCCGAGGACGGAAGCGAGCAAGATGCTACAGGCCACACTGCTCGGCTTTGAAGCGCCTCGCATTCCGTTCATGGCTGCAGCAGGTGCGCGTTATCGTTCGTCACCTCGATGAAATGGCGGAGCCAATTCCACGGATGAGCGCCAGCCACGCCATTCACCTCAAACTCGACATGCCCGCTGGAGGCCTGGTGATCGAGCACACGAATCTGCGTACCCGGGAT
>VBLD01000421.1:546-3074 GCA_005879205.1 Deltaproteobacteria bacterium | reverse complement strand
CATCATCATGATCGCATGAGGCAGTGACCGGCCTGTCCGCTGCAGCAGCTCGAGGGCGTTGTCGAACATGCCGGAATCGCTCGTCGCCGGGTCGATGATCGGGAAGAGCTTGCGGACGTCCTCGAAGCGCGGCGAGGCGAACATCGCCTGGCGCGCGTACATCCAGTTGATGTTGCCGCGCAGCGTGTTGATCTCGCCGTTGTGGGCGATGAAGCGGTACGGATGCGCGCGATCCCACGAGGGGAAGGTGTTGGTCGAGAAGCGCTGATGCACGAGCGCCAGCGCCGACGTGAAGAGCGAGTCGGTGAGGTCGGCGTAGAAGGCGGGGATCTGCTGCGGCTGTAGCAGCCCTTTGTAGACGATCGTCCGCGACGAGAGGCTCGGGATGTAGAAGCGCTCGGAGTCGGGCATGCCCGAGGCGCGCACCAGCTGCTCGACGCGCTTGCGGATGACGTAGAGCTTCCGCTCGAGCGCGTCCCGGTCGTCGGCGTCCCGGCCGGCGCCCACGAAGACCTGTCGGATCTGCGGCAGCACGCTGCGCGCGAGCGGTCCGGGCGCGTTCTCGTCGACGATGACGCGACGCCAGCCGAGGAGCTGCTGTCCCTCCTCGCGGATGACCTTCTCGACGATGCGCTCGCACTCGTTCTTCTGGCGCGTCTCGCGCGGCAGGAAGACCATGCCGACGCCGTACGTCCCCGGCGCCGGCAGCGCGATGTCGAGCCCGCGGCATTCGAGGCGGAAGAACTCGTCGGGGACCTGCACGAGGATGCCGGCCCCGTCGCCCGTGAGCGGGTCGCAGCCACAGGCCCCCCGGTGCGCCAGGTTGCGCAGCACCGTGAGGCCCTTCTCGATGATGTCGTGCGAACGTTCACCCTTGACGTTGACCACGAACCCCACCCCGCACGCGTCGCGCTCGGCTCTCGGGTCGTGGAGCCACCGGGTGCGGCGTTCCATGCTCACGCCCTCCGCAGGTGTGGGGCCCGTTCCCCGTTCCGTCGCGCGCGCTTGCCGGCCGGCGCCGGCTCGGCCTCGCCCGGGTTGAGGGCGAGCTGCACGCGCTCGGTGTGCGTCGAGAGGACGACCATCGTCTCGGTCCGCGCCACCCCCGGAAGACAGCGGATCTCGCTGATCAGGTGCTCGAGCGACGAGGTGTTGGCGGTCTTGACCTTGAGGAGCAGCGTGTAGCCGCCGGTCACGTGGTGGCAGTCGAGCACGTCGTCGAGGGCGGCGACCTTGCGCTCGAAGTCGGCGATGCGGTCGGGGTGGGTGATGATCACCCCGATGAAGGCCGTGATGTCGAGCCCGAGGCGGCGCCCGTCGAGCAGGGCGCGGTAGCCGAGAATGATGCCGGCCGCCTCGAGCTTCTTGATGCGCTCGAGGACGGCGGGCGGCGAGAGGCCAACCGCCTCTCCGATGCGCGCGAGCGGCGTCCGGCAGTCGTCCTGGAGATGCCCCAGGATGCGAAGGTCTGTGTCGTCGAGCTCAGGGTCTGCGTGTGTGCCGAATCTCATAAGGTCGAGAAGGTCATTTACGGAACAAGTAGCCTGAACGAAGGCCGATTGTCAATGGTTTATTAAGGGAGCGCCGTGCGGGCGTCGAAAGCGCCGGCCTGCAAATTTTTACTTGCGATCCGGCGGTCACCTATGGTGAAAGGGCCCGTTTCCCACGGGGCCCCGTCCCCTCATCCGGAGGAGGAGTCGCATGTCTCGACGTTTCGCCGTGGTCGCGCTCGCCGCGCTCGCCCTCGCTGGACCTCGCTCTGCCGCCGCGGTCTCGAACCCGTGCCAGAACAGGATCGGCGCCAGCGTGCTCGGCTACTCGAAGGCCAGGATGAAGGCCATCTCCGCCTGCGAGGACAAGCGCTCCAAGGGCACCCTGCCCGCCGCGACGATCTGTCGCCCGCAGTGCAGCGGCGGCTCGACCCCCCAGGCCCCGTGCCGGACCGATGCCGACTGCCCGGGCGGCGGCACCTGCCAGCCGGTGACGGACCCGCCCACCAGCGCTCGGCTGAGCAGCATCCAGTCCAGGTTCACCAACGCCATCGTCCGCGCCTGTCCGGGGAGCCTCCCTCCGATCGGCCCCGCCTGCGACGACAGCGCCACCAACGCGTCGACCCTGGCGGGCTGCATCACGGCGCCACTGCAGGATGCGGACGTGGAGCCGATCAACATCGACACCCTGACGCGCACCATCTACGACTCGGACGCGCCGATCGCCGACGTCGGGCTCCGCAAGTGCCAGGCGGCGATCAGCCGCCAGGCCCGCAACTACCTCGGGCGGCGCATGAAGGCGATCAAGAAGTGCGAGGACAAGCGAGTCCGGGCGCTCACCCCCGGTCCTTGCCCCGATGCCACCGCCGAGGCGTCCATGGCAACTGCCCGGACCAAGATGGACACCGGCATCCGGCGATTCTGCTCGGAGGCGCAGCTGGCGAGCACCAGCCCGGAGCTCAAGTTCGGCCTCCCGTGCGAGTCCTACAAGCTCGTGACCTACAAGCGCGGACCGATGAACGAGAACACGATCCCGGT
>VBLD01000421.1:0-508 GCA_005879205.1 Deltaproteobacteria bacterium | reverse complement strand
ATCCCCTACGTCGATCCCGAGACCTCGGAGTTCACGGACGGCGTCGCCGCCGGTGACGGATCGCCCGACGGCGCGATCTTCTGGACGCGGCTGCCGGACTCCACGGCGGGGGCCTTCCTCGACGTCGTGCTCGGTGCGGATTTCACGGGCCCGCTGGTCGGCGGCACTCCGGTCGCGGTGAGCTCAAATCCCGGCGAGGACGGTACGGTGAAGCGCTCGGTGACCGGTCTCACTCCGGGCACCGTCTACAGCTACCGCTTCCGCCAGGGCATCAAGACGAGCCGCATCGGGCGCCTCGTGACGCCGCCCACGCCGAGCTCGCCGGCGCCGGTCCGCCTCGGCTGGAGCGGCGACTCCAACGCCTTCTTCCGGCCGTACACGGTTCTCGATGAGATCCGGATCCCCGCGGTCGACGCCTGGCTCTTCATCGGCGACACGATCTACGGCGACGACCCGCGCGCGGACGGGCTCGATGCCATGACCTTGCAGGACTACTACGCGAAGTATC
>VBLD01000008.1:458-12366 GCA_005879205.1 Deltaproteobacteria bacterium | reverse complement strand
CGGGAGCTGCCCGGGCGCCGTGCTCGTGTACCAGAAGGCGAATCTCACCATCCAGGGCGTCCAGCCCGCGACATGTCCACCGGGACCGAGCGACCTGACGTCGACGGTAAGGGGCATCCCGAACCCGCCCATGACGACGCTGATCCACGGCGAGGTCGTCAAGATCCTCGACTCCACGAACGTCACCGTCCAGTTCCTCAACCTCGTCGACGGCACCGTCAACGACGGCATCACGGCGGAGCACTCGAAAGACACGCAGCTCCTCTGCAACTGCCTCGAGCGGAACGAGGACGGCATGGAGCTCGACAATTTGAGCGGTCAGACGCGCGTCGTCCAGAACCTCATCACGCACAACGAGGACGGCGTGAAGGCCGACGGCGGGACCAAGAACGCGCTCGTCGACGGCAACGTCGTCGCGGAGAACCGCCGTCCGCCGACCTCCACGACGCACGAAGGCGACGGCATCCGGTTCAAGCTCGCCGGGGTCGGGAACGTCATCTCGCACAACACCATCGTGCGCAACCGGGACGACGGCATCGACATGCGCAGCACCAACGGGTCCAGCACCGCCCCCAACCGGGTGGAGCACAACCTCATCACCGGGAACGGCTTCACCGACGGAGGCGCTCCGACGCCGATGGGGAACGGGATCGAGGTCTCCTCGAGCCAGGACGTGTTCAACTGCAACACGATCAACGGCAACGCCGACATGCTCACGAACCTGGTCCGGCTCATCTCCGGCACCGGCAACCTCGGCAGCAACATGCCGCCGGGCTCGGCCTGTGCGCCCTAGGGGAACGCCATGCGACCCGAACGCGGAAGAGTCTGCCCGGATCCGACGACGTACACGGAGGCGCACGCCATGTCCCGAACGCTCTCGACCCTCGAACGGTGCAGACGGGTGTCTGCCGTACTGCTCCTGGCGCTGATCGCACATCGGGCGCCGGACGCCTGGGCGCACAAGGACCCGCCGGGCTGCAGCGCCAACTCCGTCGTTTCCGTCTCCCTGTTCGCGCTCCGCGACGCCAACGGCGACGGCGTGCCCGAGACGCAGGTCCTCAGCAGCGCCGTGCCGCCGCTCGAGCACGAGACGATCTACTACACGGCGACCCTCGCGAAGCTGAGCGCCTCCGATTGCGCGTTCGAGGGAGGCACGCTGCGCATCACGACGCCGGACGGTCAGCCGCACGACTTCCCGGCGATCCCGTGCATCGGCGGCAGCGCCTGCGCGTCCGATTTCACCACCCCCGCGACGGCCGTGCCGTACGTCACCAGCCAGACCAACCTGACGGGGGGGCTCCTCAAGGCGACGGCCACCTATACGGGAGGCTTCACGCACGTCGGTCCGGTCCACGGCGCGGTGAGGGGCAGCGTCCCGCTCAACGCGAGACTCCTGTTCTGCGGCGACGGGACGGTGAGCGCCGTGCGGCGATGCAGCGGCTCGAGCAGTCCGTGTCTGACGGACGCGACCTGTCCCTCGGGGCAGACCTGCGTGGCCGCCGAGGCGTGCGACCCGGCGGCGGTCCCCACCGGCTGCGTCGCGACGTCCACCTGCGGCGCCGACTGCCGCTGCAGCCCGGTGTGCGGCGACGGGATGGTGAACCAGCAAGGCGAGACGTGCGACGACGGCAACTCCGTCGACACCGACGGCTGCCGCAACGACTGCACGCGGTGCGGTGACGACCGGATGCAGGCGGCCGATGGCGAGACCTGCGACGGGAGCTCGGTGGCCGCGGGCCGGACGTGCCGGGCGTCGGGCACACCCGCGCAGTGCACCTTCTGTGGTGACGGCATCCGCCAGGCGGGCGAGACCTGTGACGACGGCAATTCCGTCGACACCGACGGGTGCCGCAACGACTGCACGCGGTGTGGCGACGGCGTCGTCCAGCCCGAGGACGGCGAGCAGTGCGATGACGGGAACAGCGTCGCCGGCGACGGCTGCACCGCCTGTCACATCGATCTGGGCTGCCGGATCACGGGCGGCGGATTCATCAACGGTATCACCGACCCGACCATCATGGCCGAGATCGTGCGCGCCCACTTCGGCGGGCAGGTGGGTGCGCCGTGCGGCTGCATCGGCTGCTTCGACCAGTCCGGACACGTCCAGGGCAACTGGACGCACGACCGCAAGACGGGCAAGGGCAGGCTGAAGGCGTCGACCTTCAACAGCCTCACCTGCAGCTTCGTCGACGGCGCGGGCCCGGCGCCGCCGCCCGCGCCCGCCAACAAGGCCTGCTTCTCCGGGGTCGGCGACTGGGCGCCGACCAACGGGCCGAAGACCATGAAGGTCGCCTACCGGACCGAGGTGGAGGACCACGGCGAGCCGGGGAGGTCCGACACGTATCGCCTCCGCATCTGGATCCCCACCGCCACGCAGACGCTGAGCCAGCTCATCCCCGCGACGTGCTGCACGGTGACCTCGCTCCAGGTCTCGACGCCCGACGTCGACGACACGGGCACCCTGATCGGCGGCAACATCCAGATCCATCCCGAGCTCCACCACTCGACCGACGGGGTCTGCCCGGTGCCCGACGGGGTCTGCCCGCGCTGAAACGCCCGCGTCGCCCCGGCCGGGCGCCGGCCCGGCCGGGGCGTTGACGAACGAACGTTCATTCGGATATCCCCGGGCGGTGCGAGCCAAGGTTCCGTCGCGACCCGAGGCGTCGCCGCCGCTGCCGACGCGCGAGGCCATCCTCGACGCAGCCGAGCGCCTGTTCTCGGCCCGCGGCGTCGATGGGGTGGCGGTCCGCGATCTCGCACGCGAGATGGGTCTCACGCCTTCGAGCCTCTACAACCACTTTCCCGGCAAGCAGGCGCTCTACGAAGCCGTGCTCGAGCGCGGGCTCCGGCCGATCGTCGATCTGGTGGCTGCGTCTCCGGGGGTGCTCGGGCCGGCGCAGCTGAACGCGACGATCGAGCCGCTGACCCGGCATCTCGCGACGCACCCACACCTCGCGCGTCTGCTCCAGCGGGCGCTCCTCGAGGACGGCAAGCTGCAGGCCGCGATCGGCCGGTGGGCCAGCACCCTCTACGGACAGGGGGTCGCGGTGCTGCGCGCCGGCGCGGTCGACGCCGGCTGGGAAGCCGCCGAGGTGCCGCATCTGGCGCTCGGCCTGTTCGGGATCATCTTCGCCTACTTCACCAATGCGCCGGCCGTGCGCGCGCTCGCGGGATCGAAGGAAGATCCTTTTTCCGCCCGCGCGCTGGCGGTCCAGCGCCGGTTCCTGGAAAAAGCCGTGTACCGTCTGCTCGGCCCGCGGCCGCGCAGCGCGGGCCGCCGGGGGAGAGTGCGCGCATGAGCGAAGCGGGAAAGATCACCGACGACGGCATTGCCAAGCTGCGGGCGCGCATCGGCAAGGGCTTTCCCGGCCGCCGGCCGTGGCGGACCGAGGCGACGCGCGACGCGATCTATCACCTGGCGCTCGCCGTCGGGGATCTGAGCCCGCTCTACCTCGACGAGGACTACGCGCGGCGAACCCGCTGGGGGTCGCTGATCGCGCCGCCGATCATCGTGCAGAGCATGGACACGCTCCGCGCCGTGGGCTCGAGCGGCCTGCCCGAGGGCCTGCCCGGCGTCCACTCGATCTGGACCGGGTCGCGCTACGAGTGGACGCGACCGGTCAAGCTCGGCGATCGCATCCGCGCCGACTGCTATCTGAAGGAGCTGGTCGAGAAGGAGAGCACCTTCGGCGGCGGCCGCTCCCTCTACCAGACCTACGAGGCCGTCTACTACGATCACGACGGCCAGCGGGTGGGGCTCCGCAACGACACCTGGATCCGCATCGAGCGCGCGGCCACGCGGGAGCGAAAGAAGTACGGCGACATCGGGCTGGCGCAATGGACGCCGGACGACGTCCGCCGTTTCCAGGACCAGTACCGGAGCCAGGAGCGGACCCTCCGCCGCGTGTGGGATGACGTGCAGGTCGGCGACGGGCTCGGCCCTCTTTTGAAGGGCCCCCTCACGCCCACCGCCGAGATCGCCTTCGAGTCCTACTTCGGCATCTACCTCGTCGGCAACAAGGTGGCGGCCAATCTCTACGACAAGCACCCGGCCCTCATGATCCCGAACGAGCAGGGCGTCCCCGAGCCGCCGCAACGCGTGCACTGGGACAATGCCTTCACGCAGCGCCTGCTCGGGCTCCCAGGGGCCTACGACCTCGGTCCCGAGCGCTGCGCCTGGCTCTGCCATCTCATGACCGACTGGATCGGCGACGATGGACTCCTGACGTCGATCGACGTCCGCTACCGTCGCTTCAACTTCATGGGCGACGTGACGTGGTGCCGCGGCAAGGTGACCGAGAAGCTCGAGCGCGACGGCAAGGCCTACGTCCGCTGCGCTCTCGAGTGCGTCAACCAGCGCGACGAGGTGACGGCGACGGCGACCGCGGAGGCCGAGCTGCCGCGCGCGCCGAACCGCGCCGGGAAGTGAGCGGCGGCAGGCCGTAGAGCCCGGCGGCGTTCTGGCCGAGGATGCGGGCCTGCTCGGCCGCGTCGAGGCTCGCCGTCGCTTCGCGCAGCTCGTCGACCACCCCGGGGACCTTGGCGTCGGGATGCGGGTAGTCGCTCGCCCAGATGATGCGCTCGGGGCCGACGAGCGGGCTCCGGGCGGTGAAGGCGAGCGCGCTCTCGTCGGGGTCGAACGAGATCCAGCACTGGCGCCGGAAGTACTCCGAGGGCTTCATGCGCAGCCAGGGGACGTCCCAGCCGAACACCTCGTAGTGATGGTCGAGCCGTTCGAGCCACGGGACGATCCAGCCCCCGTTCGCTTCGAGGAAGATGAGCTTCAGGCGCGGGAAGCGCTCGAGCACACCGCCGCAGATCATGACGGTGAGCACCTCCATCATGTCGAAGGGGTTCGAGATCGCCTGGCTGAAGAAGATGTTCGCCATGTGGCGGATGGGGCTGGCGGCGTCGGTGCGCGCCAGCTCCACCCCCTCGGCCTTGAGCTCGTAGAAGCCGAGCGCCCGGCAGGCGCCCGGCATGTCGGGCGCGAGGAAGGGATGAAGGCCGACTGGGAGGTCGAGCTCCTCGCACGTCCGCCAGATCGGGTCGTAGACGGGATCGTGGAACTTCTTGCCGTCGACGGAAGGATTGGGACGGAGGAACACGCCGACCAGGCCGAGCTCCCTGGCGCGACGGATGACGCGGACAGCACGCGCCACGTCCTGGTGCGGCACCACGCCGACGCCGAACAGGCGCTCCGGCGCCGCGGCGCAGTACTCGGTGAGCCACTCGTTGTAGGCGTTCGCCTGGACCTCGGCGAACTCGGCGTCCTCGAGGGAGGGCAGGCCGAGGAGCAGGGTCGGGTAGAGGACGGCCTGCTCGATGCCGTCGGCATCCATGTCCACCAGACGGGGCAGCGGCCGGAAGGCACCCGCGCGGACCTCGGTGTATTTCATCTCGCCGCGCAGGGCGCGCTCGCGATCCGCGGCCGACATGCCGCCGGCGCCGGCGAGCGCGAGTCCGTTCGCCGGCCGCTCCCCACCGTTGTAGCGGAGCCACTCGCTGCCGTCGGCACGCGTCACGATCTGCCAGATGCGGTCGCGGAACTTCGTAGGGGCGCGCTCGGCCATACCGCTGGGTGGCTCGAGCACGTGGCCGTCGGCGTCGACGATCGGGGCCTGCTCCATGGGCGCCGGCTACCAGAGGCGCGCGCCGAGGCGCAAGGGGGCTTCCGCCCGCGGTCAGCTCCCGGGAGGCGCTCCGAGCGCGTCGTCTTTCTGGAGGAGGATCAATTCCGCCATTGCTCGACGAAGGCGATCGCGGATGAGGTGTGCGAGAGATCGCGTCATCCGGTGCTTATGTCGCGCCCCGGTCGTCACCCGCTCGAGACGCTTGAAGGACCGTCGTGCCGAGTGAAGCATCCTGGATTCCCGCTTCGAGTCGCCGGCGCGGGCGGCCTCGGCGGTGAGCTGGATACGCGAGGTGAGGTCCATGACAGCCGTGCCGATGCCCCGTCGGACGGGCGCGCGGATGTCGCTGGCCGATGCGGCTCCGAGTGCCTCCTCGATTCCGTCGAGCCAGCATGTGACGCTCCTCACACCGGTGAGTGGCGGATGGAGGCAACCTCGTTGCGGGTCGCACGCATCGTCCGTGCACGGCTCATGATCGTCGTCGCACACGACGGGGTCGCCGCCGGTGCACGCGCCGCTCCGACAGGTGTCGGGCCGCGTACACGCGTTGCCGTCGTCGCAGGCGCTGCCGTCGGGTTTCGCGGGGTTCGAGCAGGCGCCCGTCGCCGGGTCGCAGATGCCGACCTCGTGGCACTGGTCGGACGCGAGGCAGACGACGGCGTTTCCCCTACACACGCCGCTCTGGCAGGTGTCGGGCCGCGTGCACGCCTGGCCGTCGTTGCAGGGGCTGCCGTCGGGCTTGGAGGGGCTTGAGCAGGTGCCGGTCGCCGGGTCGCAGGCGGCGTTGTGGCACTGATCAGGTGGCTGGCAGAGGACCGCATTCGTGCCCGTGCACACACCCATCTGACACGTGTCGGTCCGCGTGCAGGTGTTGCCGTCGTTGCAGGTCGTGCCGTCGGGGACTCTCGCGTGCTGGCATGCCCCGCGCTCGCACGCGTCCGTCGTGCAGACGTTGCCGTCCGAGCAGTCCCCGTCGTGCGCGCACTCGGGTGGCTGTATGGCGTCCGCTGCGGCCAGCGCGTCCAGCCGACCGGCGCCGGAATCGTCATCCGGCCCGGCGCTGCCAATGTCCACGGCCGTCGCGCGGAGGGCATCCTGGATGTCGGGCGGCGTCAGGAACGGGTTCTTGGAGAGCAGAAGAGCGGCCACGGCGGCGGAATGGGGCGCCGCGGCCGAGGTGCCGAAGAACCGACAGAAGGGTGGACAACGGGGAAAACCGCCCGCGTTCGAGATGGAGACCCCGTCGAAGGCCGCGATGTCCGGCTTGGCGCGCGTCTCGGGCGCCGGGAAGAAGATGCCGGCCGGTCCTTCCGAGCTGTAGCTCTCGACGGTGTCGAGCCCGCTGTCCGAGACGTTGATCGCCCCGACCGCGACTGCTTCCCCGAGCGCCGGGTGACCGATGATGCTTCCCGTCGGTGTCACGTACTGCTGACCCGCGCCCGAAAGACAGAAGAGGCTCAGCAGCCGACTCTCGCCCGCCGCCTTGCGGATCGCCACCTTGAACGTCTGCGAAACCGGCGCACGAACGCTGACCTCCTCGAGCGGATCTTCGGTGCCGGTCTGGCTGTTGGTGCTGGCGGCGAGGAGCTTCAGATTGGCGTCGAAGACGAAGAGATCGTAGTCGTCCGCTGCCGCACCGAATGGGTCGTTCCACTGCAGGATGCAGGTGAGGGTGCCCAGTGTCCCCACGCTCACGTCGTTGGTCTCGTCTACCTTGCCGGGTTCGCCGAGGAAGTCGTGAAAACCCAGGTCGGGCGACGCGCGGTACATCTGCTCCAGATGGACCCCCGCTTCGTTCCCCGCCGCCGAATGGTACGACACGCCGCCGCGAATGACCGTCTTGACCGCGCTGGCGATCGAGCCGTCCTCGAAGAACGGCTGCTCGAAGAAGCCGAGGTCGTCGACGATCACGTTCGCGCCGGCGGCCGCCAGGCATCGGACGGAGTCGATGAACGTCATCTCGCTGGCGCTGCCGCTCGAGAAGAGCAGCCGCGCGCCTGGCGCCAGGTCGTGGACGATCTCGAGGAGCGCGGTGCCCTCGTCGCCGCTGCCTCGCTGGCAGCGGGGATCGGCGGGGATCGTGATGGATGGCAGATCGCCCGTGGAGCGAGCCTGCGCGGCATGGTCCACGCCGTCCGAGATGACGCCGACCGCGATTCCCGACCCGTCGTAGCCCTGCGCCCGCACCAGTGGCGCGCGCGAGGCGACATCGCCCTCGGTCGTTGCCGCGCCGACGCGGAGCCAGCCGGGATGCACCGGTCGCAGCGCGGTCACGCAGGGAAGCTCGGCCAGCCGCTCGATGTCCGCGAGCCGCGCGCGCCCCTCCGCCCGCATCGTATCGCGGTCGAGCCGTTCGAGCGCCAGCCCGCACCGTCCGAGGTCGCGCACGTCGTCCGCTTCGGCCGAGCGAAGGTGGATGCTCACGCGAAGCTCCGTGTCCGGCGACGGCGCCCGCGGTCCCGGCCCGGAGAGCATCCATCGCAGTTCGTGGTCGATCTTTCGCTCCGGGCCCGTGAGCGCGCGCTTCTCGGCCTCGACTGCCCGCAGGTATTCCTCGACGACCGGTCCCGCGAGGACGTCGCGATCGAAGGCGGGCGCCGCACGTGGCGCCGCGCCGGCGGCAAGGACCAGAAGAGCGGCGAGGCGGAAGCGAGGCTGGCGGCGAGATCGCACGAAGAAAGGGACGCGGCTATCCGAGAGCTAGCGGGCAGTCAGTCGGCGGTCAATCCGGATGGGGCCGCCCGCCGGCCGCTCGGCGGCGTGACCGCTCCGCCGGCTGGCGGCAGAACGCGCGCTCCACCAGCTGCCAGAGCCGCCGCACCAGCTCCTCGCGTCCCGCCTTCATTTCTCCGGCTACCCAATCCGACAGCAGCACCTGGTCCATGACGGTGAAGAGCCGGGCGAGGTAGCCCGGCTCCTCCTTGACGAACACCCCCTCGGCGATGCCGCGCCGGAAGACGTCGGACTGGAGCTCGTGAATCTCCTGCCACTTCTCGATCTGCTCGTCGGTCCCCGGCGACGGGCTCATCGCCCAGGACGTGCCCGAGCGGAGATGCATCCGGAGAAACGCGGGGTGGGCGAGGAAGTAGTCGACGTAGACCTCGATCAGCGCCCGCAGGGCGTCGCGCGGCGGCAGGCGGCGCCCGGCTACCTCGCGCGCCAGCCCGAGCAGCTCCTGCCCGCGCGCCTCGAGGATGGCACGATGCAGCTCCTGCTTGCTCGGGAAGATGGCGTAGATGGTGCCCATCGAGAGGCCGGCAAGCTGTGATATCTCCTGCACTTTCGCGTCGAACCCGCGGTCGGCAAAGACCCCCTCCGCCGCCTCGAGGATGTGCTGACGGTAGACGCCCGTGCGCGCCTGTCGGGCTTCGTCGCGTGGCGTCCGTCGCACGGCGTGCTCATATCACTCGAAAAAACGGTTGACAAGTCGAATTTCCGAATGGTAATTCGGAGCCACGAACCAGCGGTTCAGACGAAGGGAGGAAGCCGATGGAGTTCGGGATCTTCTCGCACATGCACGTGCCGCCGTGGGACGACGAGCATTCCCGCTATCTCCGTGAGCTCGAGGCGTCGCTCGCCGTCGACGCGGCGGGCTTCAAGTACAACTGGTCGCCGGAGCATCACTTCCTGACACACTACTCGCACCAGCCGGCGCCCGAGGTCTTCCTCTCCTGGGTCGCGGCGCGCACCAAGCGCATCCACGTCGGCTTCGCGATCGTGAACATCACGCCTCCCGTGAACCATCCCGCTCGGGTCGCCGAGCGGATCGCGACCATGGACCACCTCTCCGAAGGGCGCGTCGAGTTCGGCACCGGCCGCGGCGGCCGAGACCAAGCCGATGTGGCGCGAGGCGCTCGAGCAGATCCCGCGCATGTGGCGCGACGAGCCGTATACGTACGACGGCCGGTACTTCCGGATGCCGGCGCGCGACGTGCTGCCCAAGCCGTACTCGAAGCCGCACCCGCCGATGTGGCTGGCGTGCTCGAGCCCGCCGACCTTCGTCGAGGCGGGCGAGCTGGGTCTCGGCTCGCTCTGCTTCACCTTCGGGACGCCGGCCGAGATCGCCGAGAACGTGCGCGGCTACAAGGAGGCGATCAAGCGCTGCAAGACGCCCGTGGCCGGCTACGTCAACGACAACATCGCGGTCACGACCAACATGCTCTGCCTACCCGATGGCGACAAGGCGCGCTGGCTCTACTCGCGCGCGCGGGTCGAGTCGTTCACCGAGTACTTCTTCAATGCGCTCGACTCGATCCCGCGCCCGAAGGGCATGCCGAAGGAGGGCCGGATCGCGAACCTCACCGCCCCGACGCCGGAGGCGCTGAAGGAAGGCCTCAGTGTGGGCGGGCGGCAGATCGGCGCGCCCGAGGAGATCGTCGAGGTCATCCGCATGTACGAGGAGCTCGGCGTCGACCAGCTGATCTACGCCCCCTTGACGCTGACGCTCGACCAGAAGTACGTGCTCGAGTCGATCGAGACCTTCGGCAAGCACGTCCTCCCGAAGTTCGACCAGGATCCCGTGCACTCGACGACGCGGCAGCGCGAGGCCGCACTCAAGGCGCAGGCCGCCTGAGGTTCGATGGCGGTGCCGGTCTTCGACCAGGTCCTGATCGGCGGCCGGTGGGTGCCGGCCGACGGCGGGACCTATCCGGTCGTGAACCCGGCCACCGAGGAGCCGGCCGGCCACGCGCCCGCGTGCTCCGTCGCCCAGGCCGAGGCCGCGGCGCGGGCCGCACGCGAGGCGTTCGAGCGCGGCCCGTGGCGGACCATGAGCGGCGCCGAGCGGTCGGTGCTCCTCGGCACGGCAGCCGAGCGGTTCCAGGCCGAGATGGACGGCCTCGTCGAGCTGACGATCGCCGAGACGGGCGCGGTGCGTGCCGTCGCCCAGGCTCAGCAGGTGCGCGCCGTGGCCGCGCGTCTCCGCCGCGCCGCCGACCTCGCGCTGGCCGCCGCCGAGGAACCGGTAGCCCCCGCCGGCGTGGCGGTCCGGGAGCCGGTCGGCGTGGTCGCATGCATCACGCCCTTCAACTTCCCGATGACCAACTGCGCGGGGAAGATCGGTCCGGCGCTCGCCTGCGGCAACGCGGTGGTCGTGAAGCCCTCCCCGATCGACCCGCTGGGGGTTGCCGAGCTCTGCCGGATCGTCGACGCCGTCCTGCCGCCCGGAGTGCTGAACTTCGTGAACGGCGACGGGGCGGAGATCGGCCAGGCGCTCGTCCGCTCGCCCGACGTCGACATGGTGTCGTTCACCGGCAGTACGGCGGTGGGTCGCCGGATTGAAGAGGCCGCGGCGGCGCGCATGAAACGGACCGTCCTCGAGCTCGGCGGCAAGTCGCCCAACATCATCTTCGCCGATTGCGACGTCGAGCGGGCGCTGGCGAGCGCGATGAGCGTCTGGACGTTCCACTCGGGACAGATCTGCATTGCCGGGACGCGGGTGCTCGTCGAGGAGCCGATCTACGAGACCGTCACGCGCCGCCTGGCCGAGGCGGGTCCGACGCTCCGGATCGGCGATCCGCACGAGCCCGGCGTCGTCGTCGGGCCGCTCGTCTCGGCGGCCCAGCGCGAGCGCGTCGAGCGCTACATCGCCCGCGGCCGGGAGGAGGGTGCCACGCTCGCCTGCGGCGGCCGGCGGCCGCCGCACCTCCCCCGCGGCTACTACGTCGAGCCGACGCTCTTCACCGACGCCCGCAACGACATGGCGATCGCGCGCGAGGAGATCTTCGGCCCCGTGATCACCGCCATCCGCTTCCGGGATGAGGCCGAGGCGATCGCGCTCGCCAACGACTCGGACTACGGGCTCTACGGCTACGTCTGGACCGGCGACGCCGAGCGCGGGCTCCGCGTCGCGCGCGCCGTGCGCACCGGGACGATGCAGATCAACGGCAGCGCGCCGAACCCCGACGCGCCGTTCGGCGGCTACAAGCTCTCGGGCGTCGGCCGCGTCGGCGGCCGCTGGGCGCTCGGGGCCTACAGCGAGCTCAAGTACATCGGGTGGACAACATGACGTTCGACACCATCATCAAGGGCGGTACCGTCGTGGACGGCTCCGGCCTGCCCATGCGGCGCGCCGACGTCGGCATCCGTGACGGCCTCGTGACCGACATCGGCCGCCTCTCGGGCGCGCGTCGCACGATCGACGCCGACGGCCTCGTCGTCATGCCCGGCATCGTCGACGTCCACACGCACTACGACCCGCAGCTCTCCTTCGAGCCCTTCGCCACCTCGTCGTGCTTTCACGGCGTCACCTCCGTGGTGGCCGGGAACTGCGGCTA
>VBLD01000008.1:0-453 GCA_005879205.1 Deltaproteobacteria bacterium | reverse complement strand
TACTCGATCGCCCCGTGCCGCCCGGACGACCGCGACTGGGTGACGGCGCTGTTCGCCAAGGTCGAGGGGATGACGCCGTCCGTGCTGCGCAGCGGGCTGCCCTGGGACTGGGACAGCTTCCCCTCCTTCCTCGACGTCCTCGACCGCCGCCTCGGGGTCAACGCCGCGGTCTATGTCGGTCACTCGGCGCTCCGCCGATTCGTGATGCGCGACGCCGCCTCGGAGCGCGCCGCAACCGCCGAGGAGCTCGAGCAGATGCGCCAGCTCGTGCGCGAGGCGATGCGGGCCGGCGCCGCCGGCTTCTCGTCGTCGCAGGCGCCGACGCACACCGACCAGCTCGGCCGGCCGGTGCCGTCGCGGCACGCCGGGTTCGACGAGGTGCTGGCCCTCGCCGAGGCGGCGGGGGAGGGCGGGGCCGGCAGCATCGCCTTCCTCGCCGAGACAGCCGTGCAG
>VBLD01000425.1:353-2886 GCA_005879205.1 Deltaproteobacteria bacterium | reverse complement strand
CCCCGCTTTTGGCGTCGCCCGTCGCCGGACGGCGCTGGGGGTCAGGCTAGAGGGGCGAACGGGAAATTTCCCCTCGTCGGGACTCTCACCCAACAAGTTCACGGCAGTTAGTGAGGCTGCACTTTACGTTTTGATGAACCGCCGGAAGCACGGCGGGGACGACCGCGGGTTAGATCCTTGCTCGTCGGCCCTGTACTTTGACGGATGGCGTGAGCCAGTCGGGACGGCGCCGCAACCGGCGCCCGTGGTCCGTGCGCGCACCTGGCTCGCCGCCGTCGGTTGGCGTCGCCACGGTCTCCTCCACCTCGACGAGCGGCCGCGCGCCTGCGTGCGAAGAGCAGGCTCTGTACGCTATCACGATGTCCGCGACGGCAGGCGGTTGGTGTGAATCATGGCTCAACGATCCCGATCGCGTGATGCTCCGCCGCCGGGCGGGGCTCACCCGTGAGCAGTCGCGCGATTGCTAGTTGACGTCGACCGCATCCAGGAACGCATCGGTTGCCGACGGGAACGGCTCCGTGCGCGCGTCGATCGAGTTCAGGAACATCTGCAGATCGAGTTGCTGGGTCGAGGTCAGTACGGTGGCGATCTTCCCGCCGCCCAGGTCGTGCGCCGCGAAGACGGCGTCGAGCGTCTGCGCCGAGCCGTCGTGGAAGTACGGCGCGCTCTGCCCGATCCCGAGCAGCGAGGGCACGTTGAAGCCGAGGGCGCCGAGAGGGGCGGCGCCGGTGGCGCGGATCTCGAGCTTGTTGGCCGGATTGAACGTGCCGAGCGGTTCGAGGAAGCGGATCGTGTTGGTGCCGAGCGTGTAGGAAGCGATCTGGGGGCCGGCGCCGACGATGCCCACGTTGACCCCGGGGTCCGTCGGCACGCCGCCCGCCGCCGGGTCCTTGGTGAACGCTGGGTTATCACGATACACCACTTGGCTCTTCGACCACTTGGCACCGCCGTGGCAGGTAGCGCACTGCGCGGCGAAGACCTCGCGCCCGGAGAAGATGAAGCCGGCGAGGCGAAAGTTGACAGCCGGCACGAGCGGGGTGCGCACCGTCTGCACCCAGAGCGTCATGGCGTCGAGCGAGTCGCTTGCGCCCTGCGTGAGACCGTGCGGATGAATGTTCGGGTTGGGCGGAGTGCCGGCGAAGCCCGTTCCGCCCTGCACGCCGCGCGCATTGTTGTTGAAGTCGGTGATGCTCCCCATGACCGCGCTGTAGTTTGAGATGCGTTGATCGCCCGGGTTGTCCTTGGCGAAGAAGGCGTCGAGGGGAATGGTCTGCCGCGGGCCCGTCGCGAAGATCCACGTGACGCCGTCGGCCAGGCCGTCGGGATGACACGAGGCGCAGTCACTCCAGCCGTTGTCGGAGGCCTTGCCGCGGTGCTCGAGCGGCACGACGTCGCGCACGGGGGTACCGAAGATGCCGTTGTCGGGGACGCCGAGCGCCGTGAAGAAGGCGAGCTTCCCGAGCAGCACCGCATGCGCGAACGTGCCGGGGGCCGGCGGCTCGGCCGACGCCAGGTCGCGGGTGATCACGTCGTTGGTCTCGAGGTTCAGGACGGACACGGAGAGGTTGACCTCGTTGTTCACGTACGCCCGACGACCGTCGGCACTGACGACGATGCCGTTCGGGATGTTGCCGGTCCGGAACCGGATCACGTTCAGGGCGTTCAGCGTGAGCTTCTGGTTCGCGTCGAGGGCCGCCCGCATCACGTAGTTGCCGCCGCGGCTGACGATGAAGAAGGCGCTGCCGCTCCGGGTGGCGTCGATCGCCACGACGTCGTTGCCGAAGACGCGGGTGAGGGTCTTGGTCGCGTCCGCCGCCGCCGGCTGCGTCTCCGCCTTGATCTGCTCGTTCAGGTTGACGTGGAGGCTCGCCGCCTCCTGGCGCGCCGTCGCGTCGACGACGTGCACGAGGGCCTGGACGTTGACGTTGAACTTGATGGGCGGCTCGGGCGCCGCGCCGATGTTCGGGACGTAGACCCGGCCGCCGCGGATCAGGATCGATCCGAGCTGGTTCGGGTAGGCGCCTTGAGGATCGGCCTTGATCACGTTGCTGTTCGGGTCGGTGATGGCGACGTCGGGACAGAAGACGTCGCTCGCCGGAGGCGCCGGCGCAACGGCCGGGCAGAAGGCGGTGCGGTCGGCGGTGAACCCGCTGTTGGCGATCGGCGAGAGCGTCAGCGTGCTCACGGTCCGGGGCGATGCCGACGGGAACGACCACACGATGCCGCGCTTTCCGGTGTCGAATCCCTCGCCGGGGCCGCCGGGGATCGGCTCGGCGAGGAAGCGGGTGACGAAGACCGTCTCGTCCGCGTCGTCCTTGTCGCCGTCGTTCGTGACGGCGATGGCGGCGGGATTCGGGCCGACCGCCACGGTGTCGACGACCCGCCGCGCGGAGGTATCGACGACGGCCACGGTCCCGGTGGTGTAGTTGGCGACGAACAGGAGCTTCTTGTTCGGCGTGATGGCGCACGCCCGCGGCTCCGTGCCGACCGGGATCTGCGCGATCACCGAGTTGGCGCGCTTGCCGACGAGCGC
>VBLD01000425.1:0-200 GCA_005879205.1 Deltaproteobacteria bacterium | reverse complement strand
GATTGACCACGAGCAGGTTCTGATCCCGGGCGAACAGCGCGATGGTCGTCGAATGGCTGGGAAGCGTGTCGCGCTTCTTCTTCGCTCCGGCCCCGTTCGGCAGCATGAGGGTGCCCACCACGGCCACGACAGCCGCGCGCACGGCGCACGAGCTCTGAGTCATGTCGGTCCCCCCTTTGGCGAAAGATTGCCAAAGAAGA
>VBLD01000424.1 GCA_005879205.1 Deltaproteobacteria bacterium | reverse complement strand
TCTCGGGTCTCGGGGATGGGGGGAATGCCACCGGCTTCCTCGACCCGTCTGGTCCCGGCGTTGTAGGCGGCGACGGCGAGCGGCACGCTCCCGTGGTAGCGGTCGAGCAGCATGCGTAGGTGGCGCCAGCCTCCCTCGATGTTGTCTCGAGGGACGAAGACGTCGCGCACCATGTGAAGCGCGGCCGTCTCCGGCATGAGCTGCATCAATCCGCGCGCGCCCTTTGGCGAGACGGCCAGTCGATTGAAGTCCGACTCTGCCTTGATCACCGCCTTCACCAACTCATACTCGACGGCATAACGACCGGCGATTTCGCGAATGAGTCCGTCTTACGCGGATCGCGTCTGCTCGCTGAGCAGCCCCGTGCGTGCGTCGGGGAGGAGCATGCGCGTTGCGGGCGGACGCGTACGCTGCCGGCGGATGATGAAGAAATGCGTCGCGCTCACGATACGGGTCGAGGTTCGCGAGCTCAAACCGGACGTCGCGTGGTCAATTCATTGACACGCTTTCGCGGGCAGGTGCGTCCTGCCAAACTCCGTCCGCGCGGTGTTGCCTCCGATCCCGCCGGCCGCCTACAGTGCGTCCCGATGGTGCGAACCCAGGATCTGCACGTACTGCGGACCGAGGCGCTCGTACCGCCTGCCGACGTGAAGCGGGAGTTTCCCGGCTCGGACGCGCTCTACGAGGTCGTCGTGCGGGCGCGTGCCGCCGTCCGGGACATCCTGGCGGGGACGGACCGGCGCCTGCTCGCCGTCGTCGGACCCTGCTCCATCCACGACCCGGAGGCCGCCCTCGACTACGCACGCCGGCTCCGCGCCCTGAGCGGACGGCTGGCGGCGAAGCTGCTCGTCGTCATGCGGGTATACTTCGAGAAGCCACGCACGACGATCGGGTGGAAGGGCTTCCTCAACGATCCTCACCTCGACGGGACACACGACGTGCAGACGGGGCTGCGCCTCGCCCGCAAGCTCCTGGTCGAGCTGACCGCCTCGGGCTGCCGGCGGGCACCGAGATGCTCGACCCGATCACGCCGCAGTACCTCGCCGATCTCGTCTCGTGGGTCGCCATCGGCGCGCGTACGATCGAGAGCCAGACCCACCGCGAGATGGCGAGCGGCCTCTCCATGCCCGTGGGCTTCAAGAACACCACCGACGGCAACCAGATGGCGGCGATCAACGCGATGCAGTCGGCGCGGCACCCGCACTCCTTCCTCGGCATCGACCAGGACGGCAGGACGGCGGTCGTTCACACCGGCGGCAACCCCGACGGTCACATCATCCTGCGGGGCGGCCGTACACCCAACTACGACGCGGCGAGCATCCACGCCTGCGAGGACCTGCTGCGCCACGCCAAGCTGCCGGCCCGGATCATGGTCGACTGCAGCCACGCCCAGACGGGCAAGGACTACACCCGTCAGCCCGAGGTGCTGGCGAACGTGGTCCAGCAGCTCCGAGCGGGCAACCGCTCGATCATGGGGTTCATGATCGAGAGCAACCTCAGTGCCGGGAGCCAGCCGCTCGACGCCGGACGTGCCGGGCTCGCCTACGGCGTGTCGATCACCGACGCCTGCATCGACTGGACGACGACCGAGCGCTGCCTGACAGAGGCGACGGCGCAGCTGCCGTGATGCCGCGCGCGACCGCGTGGTACTTCGCGTACGGCTCGTTCCTATTATAGGGGCTGTCTCTCGGGATGCCCCGGGCCAGAGAATTTTCTTGACTGCGGCTTTGTCCGTCTCGTATATGAGGCTCCGGAGAGGGACGACCCCGCGACATGCACTGGCGCATCAACCTGGACCTGCGGCGGCGCGTGGCGCTGCGGCGCTCCTGCGCTTTCTTTCACGCCGGCGGCGCTTCCATGAAGGAAGCCAAAGCGCGCGCCGCGTTTGACGTCGAGGTGGAATTCAGCCACCGCAGCGCCGTGCTGCGCGCGCTCGGCACCGGCAAGTTACAAAGGTGCCACCTGCCCGACGAGGCGCAGCGCGCGCAGGTACGCGCCGATGCCGCCTACAGCCACATCGGAGCCACCGTCCCGTGAACCTCCCGCCCGGCACACGGCAGCGAAGCCTGACAGCGCACGAGGACCGCCGGGGCTGGCTCTTCGAGGCGTTCCGCGCCGAATGGGAACCCGACGTCGCCGGCGCGCAGGTGAACGTCAGTTCGAGCGCTCCGGGCGTGCTGCGCGGCAGCCACGTCCACGGCCGCCACACCGATTACTTCGTGCTCGCCTCCGGCGCCGCCACTGTCGGCCTCAAGGACCTGCGGCGGGCGTCCCCCGCCTTCGGCCGCACGTGGCTCGTCGGGCTCGACGCGCAGCGTCCCGAAGCGCTCATCGTGCCCGCGGGCGTGCTGCACGGCCTG
>VBLD01000423.1 GCA_005879205.1 Deltaproteobacteria bacterium | reverse complement strand
GTCGTCGACCTGGATCACTTCCACCGGACCGTTGATCTCGACGCGACGCGCCTGCGAAGCGGAGGCGAGGCCGAGGGCGATGACGAAGCTCAGAACACCGAAGCGATGTGATGTCATCCGTGGCATCCTCCTCGCGGGACACCCGGGGGCCACCGCGGAGCGGCAACCGGTGCAAGGGGCGTTCCCACGCGCTTTGCACGTGAATATCCGAGCCGATCCTCCTCGCCGGAACAAAGATGGACGACAGCGGCTGGGCGCGTGACAAGCATGACGGCGCATACGAGGCGGCGAACGTCCGGCACGCGCTGGTGCGGCCAGGCCGCCGGCGACCGCGCGCGGCGTCCTGCCGGACGGAATTCTACCGGGCCTCAGTCCGCGAGCCCGCGGCGTGCGTTCCGTCGGCTCCGCCCAGAGCGGGCGCCTATCTTCCCGCCTCGCGCCGCGCGTTTCCGCAGCCGGGCCGGAGGCCTCCGCGGGCGGGAGGCCTCCGCGCGTGGCCTGAGCTACTTCTTCTTGACGAGCACGCCGGCGCTCCCGGAGGGGACGCTGTTGGCGTTGACCGCGAACTGGTACGTGGTCGATGCCGTCGGCGGCGTGAAGCCGACCAGCGTGCCCGGGTCGTACTTGACCGACAGGATGTAGCTGCCGGCCGGGACATTCGAGATCGTCACGGTGCCGTTCGAGCTCGCGACCGTCACGCCCTGCACCCTCACGCAGTCCAGCCTGTAGATGATGGCCTGGTCCTTTTGCATGCCGATCGCTTGCGACCAGAGATTGGTATTCGACTGCGTGACCGTGATGCCACCGGCGGCGCTCAAATTGACCCCGTCGTAGACGAAGAACACCCCCGGACTGATGGAGTTGATGCTATTCCCCTTCTTCGAGTACAGCTCCGCCGACAGGGTCAGCGAGCTGCCATCCCTGAACTGCTGACACGTCGTGCCCGTCGGGGCGATCTGCGGAGTATCCCGGAAGTCGCACTGATCACCGGTATCGGCGGGGCAGGCCGCACTCGTACCGGTGCAGGTCTCCGCCGTGTCGCAGTCGCTCATGATGGGCCGGCAGATCGTGGTCTGGGAGGCGAAGGCGTCGCTGGGACAGTTGGCGCCGCTGCCGGTGCAGCTCTCCGCGACGTCGCAGTCACCGTTCTTCGGCCGGCACACGGTGGTGGAGGGCTGGAAGGCGTCCGACGGGCACGCCGCACCCGACCCCGTGCAGTGCTCCGCCACGTCGCACACCCCCGCCGACGTGCGACAAACCGTGCTCGACGGCTTGAAGGCGTCTGCGGGACACGCCGCAGTCGACCCGGTGCAGTTCTCCGCCGCGTCGCACGTGCCCGCCGAGGCGCGGCATTCGACGAAGGCCGACATGAAGGCGTTCGGCGGGCAGGCCGTGTTCGAGCCGGTGCAGGTCTCGTCCACGTCGCAGACCCCGGCCGCCGCGCGGCACACCGTTCCGCCGTTCCCCGCCGGGTGCTGGCAGTCGTTGCTGCTGCCGTCGCACTCATCGCGGCTGCACGGGTTGCCGTCGTCCGTGCATGCCGTCCCGGCCGAGCTCTTCGCGTCCGCCGGGCAGTTGGGGCCGTTCCCCGGGCAGCTCTCCGCCGGGTCACACTCGCCCGCCGAGCTGCGGCAGACCGTGCTCGACGGCTTGAAGGCGTCGGCCGGACAGACGGTGCTCGATCCGGTGCAGGTCTCGTCCACGTCGCAGTCGCCGGCAGCGGCCCGGCACACCGCCGCGGCGTTCCCCGCCGGGTGCTGGCAGTCGTTGCTGCTGCCATCGCACTCGTCGCGGCTGCACGGGTTGCCGTCGTCCGTGCACGCCGTCCCCGCCGAGGTCTTCGCGTCCGCCGGGCAGTCGGGTCCGTTCCCCGGGCAATTCTCCGCCGGGTCGCACTCGCCTCCCGAGGTGCGACACTGGACGAAGGGCGGCATGAAGGCGTCCGCCGGGCAGGACGTGCTCGTCCCACTGCAGGTCTCGTCCACGTCGCACACCCCGGCCGCCGCGCGGCACACCGCCCCGGCGTTCCCCGCCGGGTGCTGGCAGTCGTTGCTGCTGCCGTCGCACTCGTCGCGGCTGCACGGGTTGCCGTCGTCGGTGCACGCGGTCCCCGCCGAGGTCTTCGCGTCTGCCGGGCAGTTGGCGCCCGTCCCGGTGCAGTGCTCCGCCGGGTCGCATTCGCCCGCCGAGTTGCGACAGACCGTGCTCGACGACTTGAAGGCG
>VBLD01000422.1 GCA_005879205.1 Deltaproteobacteria bacterium | reverse complement strand
GATCGCGGTCGAGGGCGTCGCCAAGCGCTACGGATCGCGGGTCGCGCTGGCCGGCGTAACGTTCGACGTCCACGCGGGCGAGATCGTCGGCCTTCTCGGGCCGAACGGCGCCGGCAAGTCGACGCTCCTGTCGATCCTCGCCACGCTGCTCGTGGCCGACGCCGGCACGGCCACCGTCGCCGGCCACCGGCTCCCGGCAGCGTCGCATGCCGTCCGCCGCGTGCTCGGCCTCGTGCCGCAGCAGACGGCAGTCTATCCGGCGCTCACCGCCGTCGAGAATTTGCGCTTCTTTGCGCGCATGCAGGGCCTCGGCGGGACGGCGGTCGCGGCGGCGGTGGAGCGCGCGCTCACCCTCATCGGCCTCGAGGGACGCGCCGGCGAGCCCGTGAAGCGGTTCTCGGGCGGGATGCGCCGGCGGTTGAACCTCGCCTGCGGCATCCTCCACGAGCCGCGTGTCCTCCTGCTCGACGAGCCGACGGTCGGCGTCGATCCGCAGTCGCGCGAGCGCATCTTCGCGGCGGTCGACGGCCTGGCGCGCAGCGGGACGGCGATCCTCTACAGCACCCACGACATGGAGGAGGCGGAGCGCCTCGCGCGCCGGATCGTTCTGCTCGATCGCGGCCGCATCGCGGCGGCCGGCACGGCGGCCGAGCTCGTCGCCAGCGCGCGCCTGACGCCGCGGCTGCGCTTGCGGACCGCCCGGGCGCTCCCCGAGCGCTGGCTCGCCGACGTGGTCGGGGTGCGGGCGCTCGACGGCGCGGGCACCGACGCGGTGGTCGAGGTCGCGGACACGACGGTCGTCCCCGCCGTGCTCCGCGCCGCGGCGGCAGCGGGGGCCGACGTGCGCGAGCTCGTCCTCCAGCGGCCGAGCCTCGCCGACGTCTTCTTCACCCTCACCGGCCACGCCCTCCGCGACGACGAGAGCCCGGCCGCGGCGGCGGGCTGATGCTCGCCGCCCTCGGCGCGGCGATCGCCAAGGACCTGCGCCTCCTCGCCCGCGACCGCGCCGGCCTCGTCTTCCTCGCGCTGGCTCCGGTCGTCGTCATCACCGTGGCGGGCTTCTCGCTGGCCGGCCTGTTCGGCGCGCCACCGGGCGGCTCGCGCGCCTACCTCCTGCCCGTCGCCGACGAGGATGGTGGTCGCCTCGGCCGGGCGCTGCGGGCCGGGCTCGCCGACGCGCCGGCGCTCGAGATGCGTCGTGTGGCGGACGAGGAGGCTGCGCGGGCGCTCGTCCGCGGCGGGACTGCGGGCGTGGCACTGGTCATTCCGCCGGGAGCGTCGGCGGCCTTCTTGGACGGTCGGCCGACGTCGCTCCTCCTCTACACCGATCCGGTCAAGTACCTCGAGGTGGCCAACGTCGGCGCGATCGTGCAGGAAGCGCGGCACCGGATCGAGGCGTCCGCGCGCGCGCACGCGGCTCACCGGCTCGCCGTGACGCGGCACCGGGCGCGCGCGGCGCGGCTCCGCTTCGTGCGCTCGGCCGGGGCGCTGCGGCGAGCGATGGACGGGCTCGCGGGGAAGCTCGCGACGGCTCGCACCGAGAGCGAGCGACGGCTTGCGGGTGCGCGCGCCGACACCGAGGCGGCGCTCCGCGTCGCGGCCGGCCGCCGTGTCGCCGCGCTGCGCCTGCGGCTGGCGGCCGAGCTTGCCCCCCTGCGCCAGTTCGTCGACGAGCTCACGGCCCGGCAGCGGGCGTTCGCGGATTGGCTCGCCGAGGCGAAGGCGCGCGCCGGGCGGTTCGCCGACCGCCTGCCACCCCCGCCGGAGCCGCCGTCCATTCCGGCGGCGATCGCGACCCTCGCCCACGAGGACCCGAAGGCGTTCGCCGATCGGCTGGTTCCGGTCGACGAGGCGTCGCTCGACGTCCCGCTCCCGCGCCTCGAGCTGTCGATTCCGCCCCCTCTCCCGGCGCTCGATCTGCCGGATTTCCCGGTACCGCCGGCCGCCGACCTGCCCGGATCGCTCGAGCTCGAGCAGGCGAGCGTCACGGGAGCACCGCGGCGGCTCAACGCCTTCGACCAGAACGTGCCGGGCTTCAGCGTGACGTTCCTCCTCCTCGGCATGCTGCTCGGCGTCTCGCTCGGCCTCCTCGACGAGCGCGACTGGGGGACGCTCGAGCGCCTGCGCGCGATGCCGGCGCCGTTCGCCGCGACGCTCGTCGCGAAGCTGGTGGCCCGCTTCGTCGTGGGCCTCGGGCAGATGATCGCGCTGTTCGCCATCGGTCGACTCGTCTTCGACGTCTCCCTCGGCCCCGAGCCCTGGGCGCTGCTCGGCATCGTGTTCGCCGCCACCGCGTTCGGGCTGGTGGTGGCCGGCCTGGCGCGGAGCCGCGACGCTGTCCTGCCCGTCGGCTCGAGCGTCATCGTCACTATGGCCGCCGTGGGCGGCTGCTGGTGGCCCCTCGAGCTCGAGCCGGCCTGGATGCGCGAGGCGGCGCTCGCACTCCCCACCACGTGGGCGATGCACGCCTACAACGACCTGATGATCCGCCGCGAGCATCTCGCGGCGGCCCTCGAACCGACCGCCGTGCTCGCCGCCCACGGCACGTTCTACCTCGTGGTCGGGCTCGTGCTCTTCCGGCGCTGGACGCTCGGCCGGATCTAACTCCCTGCTGCGCGCGCCCTGCTGCGTGCGCCCTGCTGCGTGCGGCTTGCTGCGCGGTGCGAGGCTGTGGGATAGCCCGCGGATGGCCCTCCCGCTCGACGGCATTCGCGTGATCGATTGGACGATCTGGCAGCAGGGACCGGTCGCCTCGGTGATGCTCGGCGACCTCGGCGCCGAGGTGATCAAGATCGAAGCGCGCGAGGGCGATCCCGGGCGCGGCATCCTGCGCGCGCAGGGCCTCGATCTCACGGGCCGGCCGAACTTCTACTTCGAGGCCAACAACCGGAACAAGAAGAGCCTGGCGATCGATCTGAAGCAGCCCGAGGGGGCCGAGATCGTCCGGCGGCTCGCCGACCACGCCGACGTCTTCGTGCAGAACTTCCGCCAGGGCGTGGCGGCACGGCTCGGCCTCGACGGCGCGACGCTGCGCGCGCGCAACCCACGCCTCGTCTACGCGAGCGCGTCGGGGTACGGGCCCGAGGGCGAGGAGAGCGGCGCGCCCTCGTTCGACTACCTGGGGCTCGCCCGCTCCGGCATCATGTACTCCTGCGGCGAGCCCGACGATCCGCCGCTGGCGATTGCCGGGGGTATCGCCGACCAGATGGGCGCCGTCATGCTCGCCTACGCGGTCATGGTGGCGCTCTTCGCACGCGAGCGGAGCGGCGCCGGTCAGGAGGTGGACGCCTCGCACCTCGGCTCGATGGCGTGGCTCCAGGGGCTCGGCCTCTCCGCTCGCCTGATGCTGGGCCGCGCCCTGCCCCGCCAGCCCCGGCGGTCCGCCGTGAACCCGCTCTGGAACCACTACCGCTGCGGGGATGACCGGTGGATCGCGCTCAGCATGCTGCAACCCGATCGCTACTGGGCCCAGTTCTGCACGGTCCTGGAGATTCCCGAGGCGGCCGTCGACCCGCGCTTCCGTACGATGCTCGACCGAATGATGAACTGCACCGACTGCATCGCGCTCCTCGACGAGGTCTTCGCGCGCCGGCCGCGAGCCGAGTGGCTCCGCCGCCTCGCCGAGGGCGGCGACTTCATCTTCTCGATCATCAACTCGGTGGACGACCTGCCCGACGACCCCCAGATGGTGGCGAACGACTACGTCACCTCGTTCGACCACCCGACGTTCGGCCCGACGCCCGTGATGGGCATCCCCGTGCGCATGAGCGCGACGCCGGGCGAGATTCGCCTGCCGGCGCCGGAGCTCGGCCAGCACACCGAGGAGATCCTGATCGATCGCCTGGGCTACACGTGGGAGGAGATCGCCCGCCTGCGCGAGGGAGGCGTCATCTGAATTCGGCGGCCGATCGCGGCGGGCGCCCGGTCACTCGCTGCGGATGGTGCGGGACGGACCCGCTCTACGTCGGCTACCACGACGAGGAGTGGGGTGTCCCGGTTCACGACGACCGCACGCTGTTCGAGTTCCTGATCCTCGAAGGTGCGCAGGCAGGCCTCAGCTGGATCACGATCCTGCGCAAGCGGGACGCGTACCGCGAAGTATTTGCGGGCTTCGACGCCGAGCGCGTCGCCCGCTTCGATGCCCGGAAGGTGGAGCGGATCCTCCGCGACCCGGGCGTGGTTCGCAATCGGCTCAAGGTCGAATCCGCGGTCAAGAACGCCCGGGCCTTCCTGCGCGTGCGCGAAGAATTCGGGAGCTTCGCCGCCTATCAGTGGCGCTTCGTCGACGGAAGGCCGCGACAGAATCGTCCGCGCGCGCTCAGGGACATCCCGGCCAAGACGGACGACTCCGATGCCTTCAGCAAGGACTTGAAACGCCGTGGCTTCGGCTTCGTCGGCTCGACCATCGTCTACGCGCACATGCAGGCCGTCGGGATGGTGAACGACCATGTCGTGGGCTGCTTCCGCCAGCGCGAGGTGGCCAAGCTCCAATGACCGCACGGCGGCGCAGGGCGCCGTGATCTAGCTGCTGAGGTCCGAGCCCGACGAACCCGACGGCGCGCATATCGCCTGAGGTAGCTTCCGGAAGCTACCGATGTCAAGCGCCGTTCACCCGAGCATGATCATCCCGCCGTCGACCAGGATGCACTGGCCGGTCACCATCTTGGCGTCGTCCGACGCGAGCCACACCGCGGTGCCGGTCAGGTCATCCGGCTCGAGCGGCTTGTGGATCGCCATCATCATGTTGACGATCAGGTCGAGGATGCCCTCCGGCACGAGCTGCTTGGTGGCCTCGGTCATGGTGGGACCGGGGGCGATG
>VBLD01000417.1:2912-5922 GCA_005879205.1 Deltaproteobacteria bacterium | reverse complement strand
ATCAGGTCTTCGTCTACAACCCAGGGACCACACCCCAAGACATCCTCGTACCCGCCTCAGGCACGTTCATCAATGACCTGACGAATATCTACTACCAGGGGATGAGCCCGGCGGGGGCGCCTCCCCAGGGTTTCGCCAACACCCAGAATCGTGTGGAATCGGTATTCTTTGATCGACCGGGTAGGTACCTGGTCATTTGCAACGTGACGTCTCACTTTCGGAATGGAATGTTCGCATTCGTGAAAGTGATCGACGATGATGACGATTAGGTGAATACGGCGTAGCCCCTTCGGTCGACGTGATCGGGCTTCCGGGCCCGGCGGCTGTCCTTCTTCCGAGCGTGGCCCTGTGGCTCGCGCCGTCCGGTCCGTCCGCGGGCGGTGGAAGGCCCCGCACCGTATTGACGCTACTCGGCGTCGTCCGGGCCGGGCCTGCGTGGCGGGACGAACCCGAGCAGACAGGCTGCGCGCCGTCGCGCTCCGACGGTAGCCGTGCTCGCGGAGGCGGGCGAGGATGGTGGCGAGCTCCACCTCGCGAACGATCTCCTTGAGGGGGCGCGCGACGTCGAGCGGCGGCGTGGCGTCCTCGACGATCCACGAGGGAAGCAGGTCCGGCATGATCCACTCGCCGGGCTCGGCGCAGACGACGAGACGGTGGATCTCGTTTGCGAGCTGGCGCACGTTTCCGGGCCAGGGATAGCGCTCCAGCGCCCGTAATGTCCGAGGATGGAACCCGCGCAGCGGCTTCCGTTCCGCCGTCGTCATGCGTTCGAGGAGGTGTACGGCAAGCAGACGGATGTCGTTCCGGCGCTCGCGCAGCGACGGGATCCGGATCGGAAAGACGCGCAGGCGATACAGGAGGTCCTGCCGGAAGGCGCCGGTGCGCACGGCCTCATCGAGGTCGCGGTTCGTGGCCGCGATGATCCGCACGTCGACCGTGCGGCTCGTGTCGCTGCCGACCGGTCTCACCTCGCCGTCCTCGAGGACGCGAAGCAGCTTTGCCTGGATGGACGGGGTTGCTTCCCCGATCTCGTCGAGAAAGAGCGTACCGCCGTCCGCTTCCGCGAAGAGACCTCGATGCGCCCGATCGGCTCCGGTGAACGCGCCGCGCACGTGGCCGAAGAGCGCGGTCTCGAGCAGGGTTTCCGGAAGCGCGGCGCAGTTCTGGGCGAGAAACGGAGCGCGTGCCCGCGGCCCGTGGTAGTGGATCGCGCGCGCGAAGAGCTCCTTGCCGGTCCCGGTCTCGCCCTCGAGCAGCACGCTCGCGCGCGTCTGCGCGGCGCGCTCGGCGAGGAAGAGCGCGTGCTCGATCGCCGCGCTCTCGCCGACGATGCCGTCCAGCCGATACCGTTCGCGGAGCTCGCGCCGCAGACGGCCGACTTCGCGGCGCGAGCGACGCAGCTCGCTTCGGTAGTGCGCCGCCGTGCGCTCGAGCTCCCGTCGTCCGAGCGCGCCGCGGACGACGATGGGAACCGTCAGCAGATACTTGCCGTGCTTCACCATATAGTCGGTCGCCCCGAGCTTCATCGCCTCGACCGCGAGCTCCTCGGAGCCCGCGCCGGTGATCATGACGACCGGCACGTCGGGATGATCGCGCCGCACCCGGCGGAGGCACTCGAGGCCGTCCAGGTCCGGAAGCCGGTAGTCGAGCAGCACGCAGTCGACGGGATGCTCGGCCAGGTATTCCAGGCCAGCCCGCCCCGAGCTTGCGGTCGGCACCTCGAACCGTCCGCTCCCGGCGCGCAGCGTACCCGAGATCAGGTGCGCGGTGTCCGCGCTATCCTCGATCAGCAGGACCGTCGGTGCCATCGCCATGGGCCCTCCAGAATTCGAGCAGGGCGTCACGCAGCGCGCGCGCGCGCGACGGCTTCACGCGAAAATCCCGGGCGCCGGCCGCGCGCGCGGCCGCCTCGTCCTCGGCCCAGTCGGCCTGGCTCACGACGAGCACCGGGATCGCCTGCAGGCCTCCGTCCTGCAGGCGACGAAGCACGGCGGGCGCGTCCATGTCGGGGAGATGAAAATCGAGGACGACGAACGCAGGCCGGGGGGCGTCGAGGAAGGGCGGACGGCGCTCGAGGAAGGCGAGCGCCTCGTGGCCCGTCTCGGCGGTGTGAACCATGAAGCCGTCGTCGCCGAGCACGGTGCGCGCGGCGTGGTTGAACCCCGGATTGTCGTCCACGACGAGGACGCTCGCGGTCCGCGTCATGGAAGCGGTCCCGCCGGGAGGCGCACGGTGAAGCACGTCCCCGCGCGCGCCGCGGAGTCGACGGACACCGTCCCGCCGTGGGTCTCGACGATGCGCTTGACCACATTCAGCCCGACGCCGCTGCCGGGGACCGCTTCGCCTTCCACCAGCTGCTCGTCCGGGGGCACGCGCACGAAGAGGTCGAAGATCGAATGGCGGTAGGGCTCCGGGATCCCTATGCCGTTGTCGCGCACGGTGAGGACCACGTGTCCATTCTCGAGGCCGCCCGCGATCTCGATCCGCCCTCGCCCGGCCGGGACGTACTTGACCGCATTGTCGAGCAGGTTCGCGACGACCCGCGCGAGCTTGCTCGGCTGCCCCCAGACCCGGGGAAGGCCGTTCACCTCGACGCGGGCGTGCTTGGCGAGAAGCTGCGGGCGAAGCCTCTCGACGGCGGCTTCCGTCACCCTCGACAGCTCGACCCATTCCGGATCCTCGGAAAGCGAGGTGATGCGGAAGAGGTCGAGCAGGTCACGGATCATGTCTTCCGTCGCCCCGGCGAGCCGGACGATGCGATCGAGCTCCTCGCGGCTCTCGGCGTCGAGCCCGGCTCCGTCGCGCTGGGCGAGGAGGTCGGCAGTGAGCAGGATCGCGTTGACCGGACCTTTCAGGTCGTGGGTGACGGCATAGACGAAGTCCCGGAACTCTTCCTGCTTCGCCTGGAGAGCCCGCGCGTTGGCGGCGAGCTGCTGATTCGCCGTCGTCAGCTCGCGGGTTCGCTCTGCCACCTTCTGGCGGAGGTTCTCGGCAAGACGTCCGAGCTGGT
>VBLD01000417.1:2199-2772 GCA_005879205.1 Deltaproteobacteria bacterium | reverse complement strand
TGAGGACGTTCGCGATCCCGAACACCGAGACCCCGAACATCTCGGCGAGGATCACGGGAAATGCGCCGGTCACGAGGAGCGCACCCATCATCACGCCCCCGAGGCGGTGCAGAATGAACATGACGCCCATCGCCTGGAACGCCAGCTGGATGAAGACCGCACGCCGCCGTCCGCTCCACCAGCGGGCGGTGAGTGCCAGGATCAGATTCAGCAGGATCAGGACAGCGAACGGCGGGGCGACTGCTGCGAGCGGAAACAGGAAGACATGGCGGGTGGCAGCGACGAAGCCGAGATACGTGGTCAGCCCAGCGGCACCGATCAATGCCGCCGTGCGCGCGCGACTGATCAAATCGACCGCGGAGAGGTCCGGCGAAACGTCCCCCTCGGCGTCCGTCGGCATCATGGGGGGCAGCACGGGATGACATTAGGGAGCAGCGTCGCCGGCAGTCAACCCGACGTGAGGAAATCCTCACATCGTCCGCGGGACGTTTGCTGACGCATGCCGTCGGACCACGCCATCACGCCCGGCACGATGGTTGCTCTCTCCGAGTTCCGATGTTGCGACGTCATTCT
>VBLD01000417.1:0-2161 GCA_005879205.1 Deltaproteobacteria bacterium | reverse complement strand
GGGCAGGCGTCGAGCCGCTGACCGGGCACTTCTATCGTGGGCTACACCGTCTCGTGGAGGATGGGCTGCTCCGCGGGGTTCCGAATCCTCCCGGGTCGGATCCTCGCCGAAAGCTGTACGCGATCACCCGCAGAGGATCGGAGGTCTTCGATGCCTGGCTTGGCCAGCGTGAGGTCAGCTTCACCGAGTCGCGGGACGATGGCCTGTCCGCCAAGGCGCTGTTTCTCGGCGGTGCGGAGCCACAGATGGTCCGCGGCGTCCTCGACGGATGGTTGGAAGCAACACGGATGCGCGATGACGGCCTCCGCAGAGCGCGGGAGGCCACCGAGCGACGAGCGAGAAACCCGATCCTCGATCCGCTCGCGCTGCTGCTGACGCGGCAGTCACGGGTCGTCGCCGCCGATCTCGAATTCATCGAGAGCTTCCGGGCGGCCTATGAGCGGGTCGTCGCCAGGCGCGAGGCAGGTTCAGCGGGCGTCGCCGCGTCCGGTGCGGCCGCATCGCCCCGCCCCGCGACATTGAAGGGCGGCCGCGTCGCACTTCGCACGCTGAGCCGGCGGTAGCTCCATCGCGCCGGCGATGCTGGCGCGCGTCGAGGCCATCGTGCTGCAGTACGGGCGGGACGCGGTGCTGCGGCGACTGGCGCATCCTTTCTGGTTCCAGTCATTCGGGGCGGTGATGGGGATGGACTGGCACTCCTCGGGCATCACGACGTCCGTGCTCGGGGCGCTGAAGCGCGGGCTCGCCCCGGTCGCGCACGAGCTCGGGATCCACGTGTGCGGCGGTCGTATATGACCTCCGGAAGACGACGTACCGGAGTGTCCACGGGTCGAGCGTCGCCTCCAGGAGGCAGAGCGGTGAGAGCCCGACCGGCACGGCGGTCTTCCAGAGATAGAAGACGAGGCCGTGGGCCCCTCGCGCCGCGCGCTGCACGAGGCCGTGTTCCGCGAGCGTCAGGGCGCGTGCCTCGCCCAGCCCGAACCGCCCAAGCGTGTTTGGCAGACCGTCGCTGATGCAAAGGAGCGGGGACCACTCGATATCCCCGCTCCTCCGTTCGCCGGATCAGCCAGACAGTCCGAGCATCTGGGTCAGAGCATAAGCCCACCTGACGGACTCCTCCGCAATGTTGGCGCCGCCGCGCGACGCGAGGTACAGCAGGACGACGAGGGCGATGGCGGCCATGACCGGGACCGTGGGGTCGAGCGTACGGCGCGTATCGGCGTCGTCCCGACGCATGGATGCCGACGCGGCTTCCAGCGCAGCCGCGGTGCCGAACATGGTATCGATTCTTCGGATCATTGATCCCTCCTCTCGTTGACCGTTGGCGATCAGGCCGCCAGCTCGGAATGCGTGTGCAGTGGCCCCACCCGATCGTCGCGATGGACGTCCACCTGGATGCCTCGAGCGCGGAGCCAGGCGAACTGATCCTGCACGCGGCCGAGTCCGGCATCGTCGGTATCCCCATCCACCGTCACCTCGAGCCGGGCGCCCGGACCCGCCCGCAGCGCATCTTCGGCAATCGTCTGCGCCACATACGGCGTGAGCTCGCCCGCGCGCTGGAGCTCGCCCCGCCATTCACCCGCGGTAGATACGACGCATGCCTGGATGAATGCCCACTCGTCGGCTGCATCGCTCCTCCTCGTCATCTCGGCCTCTTGCGCCCCGCGGCGCATGCCAGGGACAGGGTCCTCAACACGGCGGTCCGGAGCTCGTCCAAATCGGACGGCTTCTCCAGGATCGCAAAGGCGCCAAGCTCGCGCGCCTCGGCGCGTATCGCCTCGTCTCCGAACGCGGTGATCAGGATGACGGGTGTGACCCACTGCGCGCTGCGCAGCGCCGCCAGCAGGTCGAGACCCGTCAGGAACGGCATGTTGACGTCCAGGACGATCACGCTGAACGGACGTGAGCAGTTCTGCCGGATACTCGAATCCATCTCATCGAGGACTTCGAGCCCGTCAACGGCTTCGACAACGTCATAGCCCGCCACCCGAAGCGTCCAGGCCAACAGGCGGCGCGTATCGGCGTCGTCCTCTCCCAGAAGGACGTGGGGCATTGCAGGCGACAACGTCAGTAGCGGCGGTACCGAGTCGAGTTGTCCTTGATCGAGCGCCAGTGCATTCATCTTCCGGTCTCCTTTGTCGGCGCCGGATTGCCTTCCGCG
>VBLD01000007.1:18615-18984 GCA_005879205.1 Deltaproteobacteria bacterium | reverse complement strand
GCCGCGGTGTTCGCCGAGTAGTACGCCAGCAGAGAACCACACGGAGGAGCGTGCGCTCGACGCGCGACTTCTCGCCGCGCTCGAGCGACGCGCCAGGCCGACGGCCCTGTCCGAGCTCCTGCGCGCCGCCCGCATCGAGCGCGGGCTCCGGAACGAGGCGGCCGAGCGGGTGAGCGCTCTCGAGGCGACGGGCAGGCTCGTGCGCACCAGGGGCGACCGCTACGCGCTGCCGGCCCGGCTCCACCTCGTCGGCGGGCGGCTGACGGTCCACCGCGACGGCTTCGCCTTCTGCGTGCCCGACGACCCGGAAGAGTCGGACGTCTACGTGCCGGCCAGGGCCGTGCGACCGGCGATGCACGGCGACCGCGT
>VBLD01000007.1:3275-18546 GCA_005879205.1 Deltaproteobacteria bacterium | reverse complement strand
CCGCCGCGGCCGGACGGCTGCCGTCCTCGTTCCCCAGGAGCAGCGGCTGACCCTTCCCATCCTCGTCCCCCGCGACGCCGACGGGGGCGCGCGCGACGGCGACATGGTGGTGGCCGAGCTCGTGCGCTACCCCGGGCTCGCGTCGGAGGCGGAGGCGCGCGTCGTGCAGGTCCTCGGGCCCGCCGACGACCCGCGCGTCGAGACCGAAGCCGTCATCCACGCCCATGGCTTGCCGCTCGAGTTTCCCCCCGAGGTCGCCGGCGCCGCCCGGCGCGTGCCCACCGCCCCGCCGCCCGAGGTGATCGCCGGGCGTCTCGATCTCCGCGCCCTGCCGATCGTCACCATCGACGGCGAGAACGCGCGCGACTTCGACGACGCGGTCCTGGTCGAGCCGCTCGGACGAGGCTTCCGGCTGACCGTCGCGGTTGCCGACGTCGCGTACTACGTGGCCGCGGGGAGTCCACTCGACCTCGAGGCGCGGGCGCGCGGCACGAGCGTCTACTTCCCCGATCGGGTCGTCCCGATGCTCCCCGAGGAGCTGTCGAACGGCATCTGCAGCCTGAAGCCTGGCGAGGACCGCCTCGTCAAGGCGGTGCGCCTCGAGCTCGATCGACGCGGCCGCCCGGTGGCCGCGCATTTCGACGACGCCGTCATCCGGAGCGCCGCGCGCCTCACGTACACCGAGGTGCGCCAGGCGCTGGTCGACCGGGATACCTCCGTGCGCGGAGCCCTCGGCGGTCTCATTGATCCGCTCGAGCGGGCCGAGGCGCTGGCCCGACTCCTGATGGCGCGGCGGCGGGAGCGAGGCTCGATCGACTTCGACCTGCCGGAAGCGGAGGTGGTGCTCGACCTCCGCGGCCGGCCCGCCGACATCGTCCGCGCCGAGCGCTCGATCGCACACCAGATGATCGAGGAGTTCATGCTGGCCGCCAACGAGGCGGTGGCACGCGAGCTCGGGCGGTGGAAGCTCCCCTTCCTGCACCGGGTCCACGAGCGGCCCGCCGCGGACAGCGTCGCGGCGCTCGCCCGCTTCCTCGAAGGGTTCGGCCTCCGGCTCCGGCTCGACGAGGGGCGGCCCACGCCGGGCGCCTTCCAGGCGGTGCTCGAGCAGGTGCGGGGACGGCCGGAGGAGCGGCTGGTCAACACGGTCCTCCTGCGCTCCATGCAGCAGGCGCGCTACGCCGCCGAGCCGCTCGGCCACTTCGGGCTCGCGACCGACTGCTACACCCACTTCACCTCGCCGATCCGGCGCTACCCGGACCTCATCGTGCACCGCCTCCTCGACGTCGCGCTCCGCGGCGCGGGCCGCGTGCCGCCCGACCTGGTGGCGATCGCCGAGGAGTCGTCGCGCCGCGAGCGCGTCGCGATGGAGGCCGAGCGCGAGATCGTGCAGCTCAAGAAGATCCAGTTCATGCAGGACAAGGCGGGCAACGTCTACGACGGCTTCGTGAGCGGCGTGGCGCCGTTCGGGTTCTTCGTCGAGCTGCGCGAGGTGTTCGTCGAGGGCCTGGTCCACGTGACCACGCTCGGCGGCGACTTCTACGAGCACGTGGAAGCCCAGCATCTGCTTCGCGGCCGGCGGACGCGGCGCACGTACCGGGTCGGCGACCCCGTGACCGTCCGGGTGGCCGGCGCCTCGGTCGAGCGGCGCGCGATCGACTTCGTGGTCGCGAACGGGGAGGTGGAGGAGCCATGGCGCAGGCGACGACGACGCTCCTAGCGATCGGCGGATCGGTGGTCGCGCTCGTCGCGACGGCGGCGACCGCCGCAGCCCCGGAGAGCGACCCGGTCCGGCGGAGCCTCGTCGTCCAGGCGGCCGAGAAGGCCGGGCCGGCGGTGGTGAACATCTCGACCGAGCAGGTGGTGGAGCGCCGCGCCTCGCCCTTCCCGGCGCCGGAGGATCCCTTCTTCGACCAGTTCTTCCGCGACTACTACGATCCCCGCCCGCGTCGCTTTACGACGACCAGCCTCGGCTCGGGCGTCATCGTCGCCCCCGACGGCACGATCCTGACCAACGAGCACGTCATCCTGCGCGCCAGCCGCATCCACGTGACCCTCGCCGACGAGCGCGAGTTCGACGCCAAGCTGGTCGGCGCCGACAGCGATTCGGACGTCGCCGTGCTCCGCGTCCAGGCCGGCGGCGAGCTGCCGCACGTGACGATCGGGACCTCGTCGGACCTGATGATCGGCGAGACCGTGATCGCGATCGGCAACCCCTTCGGCCTCTCGCACACGGTGACCACCGGCGTGGTCAGCGCGCTCGGCCGCGCGATGCACAGCGAGGACAAGACCTACAGCGACTTCATCCAGACCGACGCCTCGATCAACCCCGGCAACTCCGGCGGCCCCCTGCTCAACATCAAGGGCGAGCTGATCGGTCTCAACACGGCGATCTACAGCCGCAGCGGCGGGTCGATCGGGATCGGGTTCGCCATTCCCGTCGACCGGGCGCGTCGCGTCATGCGCGACCTCGTCTCCTACGGCGAGGTGCACAAGCCCTGGGTCGGGATCGTCGTCCAGGAGCTGACGCCCGAGCTCGCGCAGCACTTCGGCACGCGCCGCGGCGTGGTGGTGGCGGAGATCGAGCCGGGCAGCCCCGCCGCGGGCGCCGACCTCACGCGCGGCGACGTCATCACCCGCGTCGACGGCCGCGACGTCCGCTCGCGCGACGACTTCGAGCAGCGCGTCGAGGACCGCGCCGAAGACAGCAAGCTCGTCGTCACGCGGCGGCGCGAGGGAAGCGACCGGGACGTGGAGCTGGTGGCCGCGGCCTTCCCCGTCGCGCAGGCCGACGACCTGGCGTGGCGTCTCCTCGGTCTCGGCGTCGGCGAAGGCGACGACGGGCTCGTGGTGAAGCGCGTGCGTGACGGCAGCCCCCTGGCGCGCATCGGCGTCCAGCGCGGTGATCGGTTGCTCGGCCTCGGCGGCGCGCCGGTCGAGTCGCTCGCCGTGTTTCGCAAGAAGATGATCGAGCTCCGCGGCGCCCGCAGCACGCTCCTGTCGATCGGGCGCGGGCGGTACCAGTACAACGTGCCGGTCGCGCTCGCCCGCTGAGAAGGCCACGTTGACGGCGGCGCCGCCGCGGCGATACGGTCGCGGCCCCATGGCGGATGGCGCCGGCGGGCTCCGGCCTCTTCTCCCGCGACTGGTGGTCGCGGTTGCCCTGTGCGCGGCCCGCTCCTCGGCGGAGAGCGGCGCGCCGACGGTCGAAGGCCTGGTCCGACGGGCAATCGAGGCCGCGGGCAGGCTCGACGACTACACGTGCACGTCGACCAAGCAGGAGAAGGTGGACGGGAAGATGCTCCCGGAGGAAACCTTCGTCCTGAAGCAGCGGAAGCAGCCCGACTGCCTCTACCTGAAGTGGGTCGTGGAGCCCTACAAGAACCGCGAGACCATCTACTGTCCCGCGCGCTACGGCGACAAGATCCGGGTCCACGAGGGCTCGGGCGTCGCGGGCTGGTTCGGCACGCTCTCGGTCGATCCCGAGGGGATGCTCGCCCGGCGGAACAACCGTCACTCGATCCGGGAGGCCGGCATCTTCCACCTGCTGAAGGTCGTGGGGGAACGCTTCGAGCTAGCCAGGGGCGATTCCGAGCACGCCATCGGACAGCGGACATCCATCGAGGCCGACGTCCACGGCGAGCCGTCGTACTGTCTCTCGTTCGACGAGGAAGCGACGAAGACGGAGATCTGCCTCCACCGGACGCTCTGCCTGCCCACCAGGGTGAAGACCTTCGACGGGAGCGGAGCGGTGATCGAGACCTACACCTGGGCGGACTACCACCTCAGCGTGGGGCTGACGGATCGGGATTTCGACGTCGGCAACCCCGCGTACGGGTTCTAGCGAGAACTTGTCAGGCGAGCTTGACCAGCGTCGCGACCGCGCCGCGACGGTCAACATCGCACCGAGGCGCTGCGTGAGTCCGTACTCCAGCTCGCGCAGGTCTTGCTTGGTCGCGAGTGTCTCCGTGACCCGGCGGCCAGCGCCTCGGCCTGCTGCTCGGAGAACCGGCCGGCCGGAGCCTCTGAGCGTGACCAGGGCTTCGAACGCGAGCGCCATCTGCGCTCCGACCCTAGCGAGTTGCACGCACCGGTGGAATGGCGGCGCATCGTGTTATAGTCGCCCCTGAGTGGCTGCTCCGAAGATCACGGCGCTCGTCGAAGCACTTCGATGCTACCGGGCCGAGCGGATCTATCTCGTCGGGTCGTACGCGCGGGGCGAGGAGGACGAGCTGAGCGACATCGATCTCGTCATCATCAAGGACACGGCCGTGCCGTTCTTGGAGCGGATGCGGGAGGTGGGACGGCTGGTTCCCGCCGAGCTCGGCGGTGTCGACGTGCTCGTGTACTCGCCGGAGGAGTTCTCGGCGATGCTCGCCGCCGGAAACGCGTTTGCGGAGATGGTCGCCGAAGAGGGGCGGCTCATCTATGGCGCCGAAGCGCAAGGCTGAAGCGACTCGGTGGTTTCAGCAGGCCGCGTACGACCTCAAGGCCGCGCGCTGGAACGTCCAGGGTGGATTTCACGACACCGCCTGCTTCCTGTCGCAGCAGGCCGGGGAGAAGGCGTTGAAATCGCTTCTGTACTACGTGGGCGGTCGACGGGTCGCTCTGCTGACGCACTCGCTCGTCGAGATGATCACGCACGCGGGGAAGCAGGTCGGGAGCCTGACGGAACTGCCCTCCACTACATCCCCTCGAGGTACCCGAATGGCCTGCCCAGCGGCTACCCGCACGCCTTCTACGGACAGGCGACCTCGGAGAAAGCCGTCGAGGCGGCCCAACGGATCGTCGACGCCGTCGCACACCACTACCGGAGCGCCGGCGAGCACGGCATCGTCGAACCGCCCGAAGGGGGGTAATCCGTCCGTGCTTCACGCGCGGAGTCAGCGCGCTGCGGCCGACAGCTTTTCGCACGCATCGGGCGCCACTGTCTCGATCGGGCCGAATTTGGCCTCGAGCGGTGCCCGGACCTGCGCCCCCTGGCCGACCACGACGATCGCCACCCGGTCCGGCGGCGGCATGTGGTCCCGGGCGACGCGCTGGACGTCGGCCGGCGTCACGGCCGCGACCCGGCGGCGGAACGTGGCGAGCTCGTCGACCGGCAGCCCGTAGAAGTCGATCTCGGCGAGCCGGGCGGCGAGCGCTTCGGGCGTCTCCAGGCGGAGCGGGAACTGCCCCCGGAGATAGGACTTCGCCTTGTCGAGCGCCTTCCGATCGGGCGGATGGTTCCGGAAATCGCCCTCGACGGTGAGCGCGAGATCGAGCGTCTCGGCCGTCGTCGGGTTCTTGCTGAAGGTGCCGATGCGGAAGTCGCCGCCGGCGAAGCGGGCCGCGAACATGCTCCAGGCGGCGTAGGTGAGGCTCCGCTTCACGCGCAGCTCCTCGATCAGCTTCGACGTGAAGCCGCCGCCGAGGATGGTGTTGGCCACCTGCGCCGGCAGGTAGTCGGGGTCGCTCCGCTTGATCGCCGTGTTGCCGAAGCGGATCTGCGCCTGGGTGGCGTCGGCCTTGTCGACCAGCAGCAGGCGGCGCGCCGGCGCGGGCTCGGGCGGGAGCGGACGCAGCGGGATCGCGTCGGGACGCGCGCGCCAGCCGCCGAATGCCTCTCGCAGCCGCACCACCGCGTCGGCGGCGGCCACGTCGCCGACCAGCACGAGAATCGTAGAACGCGGTGACGTCGGAGCGGCCGAGGTCGGAGACGCTCGCGCGGCGGCCCTCCACCGGCCGGCCGTAGGGATGCGACCCGTAGAGGAAGATCCCGTAGCACTTCTCGGCCACCGTGCTCGCGTCCTCGAGGCCCGCGACGATGCTCGCCACCTGCTCCTCGCGCGCCCGGCGGACCTCGTCGCGCGCGAATTTGGGATCGAGCACCACCTGGCGGAGGAGGTCGAGGCCGGCCGCGAAGTCGTCGCGCAGGAACTCGGCGGTGACGATGGTGCCGTCGGTGCCCGGCGTGGTGTTGATCCGGCCGCCGAGCGACTCGATCGCGCGGGCCAGCTCCTCGGCCCCGAGCTTGCTCGCGCCGCGCCGGAGCGCGTTGGCAGTCACCGCCGACACGCCCTCCTTGCCCGGCGGATCCTGGGCCGCCCCCGCACCGACGATCAGATGGAAGTCGACCAGCGGCAGCTCGTGGTACTCGGCGACGATCACGTGGAGTCCATTGTCGAAGATCGCGCGCGTGACCTTCGGCAGGCGGAGCTCCTCGTCGCCGTGGGCGACGCCGGCGAGGACGAGCAGCAGCGCGAGCACCCTCACGACACACCCCCGGGACGTGGCCCCCGATCGCCCGCCGGCCGGCCGGGCGCCGGCACCGGCACGAGCACGACGACCGTCCGGTGGGTGGGGACCAGATAGGTCCGCGCCACGCGCTGGACGTCGTCGGCGGTCACGGCCCGCCAGGCGTCCTCGAGGCGGAAGAGCCCGCGATAGTCGCCGAACACGGTCTCGAAGAAGCCGAGCTTGTTCGCCTTGCCGCTCACGGTCTTCAGGCCCGAGACGTACTCGGAGCGGAGCTGGCTCTTGGCCTTGGCGAGCTCGTCGTCCGGCACGCGCTTCTTCTGCAGGCCCTCCATCACCGCGTCGATGCGCGCCTCGAGGGCGGCCGCCGTCTTCTTCGGCCGGGCCTGGGCGTAGATCCAGAAGAGGTCGGGGTCGATGCCCCAGGTGTTGTTCGCCTCGACGGCGGTCGCCACCTCGTGGCTGCGGACGAGGTCCTGGTAGAGCCGCGCGCTTTCGCCGCCCGAGAGCAGCCGCTCAGCGACGTCGAGCGGCGCGCGGTCGGCGTCGAGGGCGCGCGGGGCATGATAGCCGATCAGGACCGCCGGCAGCTCCGCATTCTTCCGCACGACCACCCGCCGCTCGCCGTCCTGCGGCGGCTCGCTCGGGTCGACCGGGAGGGGCGGCCGGCGCCGCGGGATCGCACCGAAGTCGCGCTCGACCAGCCGGAAGGCGGCCGCCGGGTCGACATCGCCGGCGAGCACCAGGGTGGCGTTGTTCGGCGCATAGTAGGTCTGGAAGTAGCTGCGCGCCTGCTCGAGCGTGATGTGCTGGATGTCGGACATGAAGCCGATGACGTTCCAGCGATACGAGCTCTGGTCGAAGGCGTGGAGGTAGAGCGCCTCGTCCATCACGCCCCACACCTCGTTGTCGATGCGCAGCCGGCGCTCCTCGCTGACGATGCCGCGCTCCTGCTCGAGGTTCTGCTTGGTGATGGCGAGGTTGGCCATCCGGTCGCTCTCGAGGTCGAGCACCACGGGCAGCGCCTCGCGCGGGAAGTTGTTCAGGTAGGCGGTGTAGTCGCGCGTCGTGTAGCCGTTGGTGGAGCCGCCGTTCCCTTCGATCAGGTCGTCGAACATCCCGGGCCCGAACTTCTTGCCACCGTTGAACATCATGTGCTCGAAGAGATGCGAGATGCCGGTGGCACCGCGCACCTCGTTGCGCGAGCCGACGTGGTAGAAGACGTAGGACGAGACGACGGGTGCGGAGTGATCCTCGTGCACGATGACGCGGAGCCCGTTGCCGAGCGTGCGCGCCACCACCGGCAGCTCGACAGCGAGCGCGAGCCGGGGCAGCGCCGCCAGCGCGGCGAGCAGGATCGCGAGGCGGCGCCGCACGGGCCGTGCTCATAGCAGATGACCGTCGACGGTCAAGCGGTGGAGCGGCCTCCGGCAAGCTGCTAGGAGCATGGCGATGGCGCGCGCCTCGCGAGACGTCCGCCAGGAGGTCGAGCGGCTCCGCCGCGAGATCGAGCACCACAACTACCGCTACTACGTGCTCGACGACCCGCTCGTCTCGGACGCCGAGTACGACGACCTCTTCCGCCGCCTCGAGCGGCTGGAGGCCGAGCACCCGGAGCTCGCGAGCCCCGACTCGCCGACCCGGCGGGTGGGCGCCAAGCCCCTCGAGAAGTTCGAGACGGTGCGCCACCGCCACCCGATGCTGTCGCTCAACAACGTCACGACGCGGGAGGAGATGGCGGAGTTCGACGCCCGCATCCGGAAGTTCCTGAACCTCGAGCGGGTCGAGTACGTCGGCGAGCCGAAGGTCGACGGGGTAGCCGTCGAGCTCGTCTACGAGGACGGCGTCCTGGTCACCGGGTCGACGCGCGGCGACGGCGTCGTCGGCGAGAACGTCACGCCCAACATCCGGACGATCCGCAGCGTGCCGCTCCGCCTCCAGCACGGCCCGAAACCGGTGCCCGAGCTGCTCGAGGTCCGCGGCGAGGTCTATCTGCCGCTCGACGCCTTCCGCCGCCTGAACCGCGAGCGCGAGGAGGCCGGCCAGCCGGTCTTCGCCAACCCGCGCAACGCCGCCGCCGGGTCGCTGAAGCAGCTCGATCCGCGCATCACCGCGTCGCGGGCGCTCGCCCTCGCCTGTCACGGCGTGGGCGAGGTGCGCGGCGTCAAGCTCGGCCGCCACGGCGAAGCGCTCGAGGCGTTCCAGGCCTGGGGGCTCCGGCCCGTGCCGCAGACCCGCGTGCTCGACTCGCTCGACGCCGCCGGCACCTTCTTCGCCGAGCTCGAGCGCGAGCGCGACGCCCTGCCCTACGAGATCGACGGCATCGTCGTCAAGGTGAACGACCTCGGGCTCCAGCGCCGGCTCGGCGAGATCTCGCGCGCGCCGCGCTGGGCGGTCGCCTGGAAGTTCAAGCCGCGCCAGGCGACGACGCGCATCGTGAACATCCTGGCCTCCGTCGGACGCACGGGCGTGCTGACGCCCGTGGCCGAGCTCGAGCCGGTGCAGGTGGGCGGGGTCACGGTGCGCAACGCCTCGCTCCACAACATGGACGAGGTGGAGCGCAAGGACGTCCGCGTCGGCGACACGGTCCTCCTCGAGCGCGCGGGCGACGTGATCCCCTACGTCGTGAAGGTCGTGACCGAGCGCCGGACGGGGCGTGAGAAGCGCTTCCACATGCCGGCGGCCTGCCCGGTGTGCGGCGCCAAGGTCGTGCGCGCCGAGGGCGAGGTCGCCTACCGCTGCATCGGCCTCGCCTGCCCCGCCCAGCTGAAGCAGCAACTCCGCTTCTTCGGCGCGCGCGGCGCCCTGGACGTCGAGGGGCTCGGCGAGAAGCTCGTCGATCAGCTCGTCGACCGCGGCCTGGTCCGCGACGTCGCCGACCTCTACCGTCTCGACGCCGACACGCTCGTCGCACTCGAGCGCATGGGGAAGAAGTCCGCCGCCAACCTGCGCGCGCAGCTCGAGCGCAGCAAGCAGACGACGCTGCCACACCTGCTGGTCGCGCTCGGCATCCGGCAGGTTGGCGAAGCCACCGCCAAGGCGCTGGCCGAGCATTTCGGCACGCTCGAGCGCCTGATGGACGCCACCGAGGAGGAGCTGCAGGAGGTGCGCGACGTGGGCCCCGAGGTGGCGGCGAGCATCCGGCGCTTCTTCGTGGAGAAGCAGAACCGCAAGGTGATCAAGAAGCTGCTCGATGCCGGCGTCCGGCCCGCGGCGATCACCCGCCCGAAGGGTCCGCTCGCGGGGAAGAAGTTCGTGTTGACTGGAACCCTGGAGAGCATGACGCGACCCGAGGCCCAGCGCCGGATCGAAGCCCGCGGCGGGCGCGTGCAGGCGAGCGTCAGCAAGGAGACCGACTACGTGGTGGTCGGCGCCGACGCCGGCTCGAAGCTCGCCAAGGCGCAGGCGCTGGGCGTCCGCACGCTCGAGGAAAAGGCGTTCCTGAAGCTCGTGGGTGAATGATGGCGGTGCGTGCGCACCTCGTGATCCGCGGCCGGGTGCAGGGCGTCTGGTACCGCGGCTCGATGGAGAACGAGGCCGAGCGGCTCGGCGTCGCCGGCTGGGTGCGCAACCGGCCCGACGGCTCGGTCGAAGCCGAGGTGGAGGGCGCCCCCGAGGCCGTCGACGCGCTGATCGCCTGGGCCCGGCGCGGCCCGCCCGCCGCGCGCGTCACCGACGTCGAGGTCCACAGGATGGACCCGCACGGCGAGCGGGGCCGGTTTGTCGTCCGCTGACCGGCTGGCGCTCCTGCTCGCCGCCTGCTTCCTCGCCGCCGCCCTCCACGGCCTCGGCGACGCAGACATCGTAGGCGACGACGAGGCGCGCGAGGCGGGCCTCGTGCAGGAGATCGTCGCCGGCCACTGGCTCCTCCCGCGTTTCAACGACGACACGCTGCCCGACAAGCCGCTCCTCTATCACTGGCTCGCCGCCCTGCCCTGCGGCGCATTCGGCTTCTCCGAGGCGGCCGTGCGTCTCCCCTCGGCGCTCGCGGGCGCGGCGCTGGTCGGCTGGACGGCGCGCTTCGGCGCCGCGCTCGGCGGGCCACGCGCCGGGGTCGCGGCAGCCGTGATGCTCGCGACGATGCCGGCTCTCTTCGACCACAGCCGCGTCGCCCGCCCCGACGTGCTGATGACGTTGCTTCTCAGCGTCGCCCTCGGGCTCACCTTCCGCTGGTGGCGCGACGAGAGCCGCGCGGCCGCCACCGGCGCGCTCGCCGTCCTCGGCCTCGCAACGCTCGCCAAGGGACCCGTCGCGCCGGTGCTCTTCGCCCTGACCGTGTCGGCCTTCCTCTGGTGGCAGCAGAGCCTCCGCCGCCTGCCGCATCTCTTCACGGGCGCCGGACTTCTCCTCTTCGGACTCGGCCTCGGCTGGTACGGCGTCGCGCTCGCCGGATGGGGCGGCGCATTCGTCCGCGAGCACCTCGTCGGTCGCTACCTCGGGAACCTCGTCGGCGGCTTCGGCACGGCGGACTACACCCCGGCCCCGCACCCGCTCGCGTATCACCTCGCCTTCTACCCGCTGCACCTCGTCGCGAGCGCGCTGCCCTGGACGCCGTTCACGGCGGCCGCCCTCTGGCGGCTCGGGCGGGCCGGCGGCTTTCGCGATCCGCGCGCGCGGTTTCTCCTCTGCTGGGCGGCCGTGCCGGTGATCGCCTTCACGCCCGCGGCGACCAAGCTGCGCCACTACCTGCTGCCGAGCCTGCCTCCGCTCGCGCTCCTCACGGCGCCCACGGTGGTTGCTCTGCTCGAGACGTCGCCGCGCTGCCTGGACCGTCGCGGCCTCGCGCTCCGCGCGGTCACTGGGATACTGCTCGGCGTCGCCGCGCTCGCAATGGCGCGCTGGCTCCTCGGCAACGGACGGGCGTTCCTCTCGCGCTCCGACCGGAGCACGTTCGAGGCCGTGCTGCCGCTCCTCCGCGGCCACGCGGGCACCCTCCTGGCGGCAGCCGCCGGGTTCGCCGTCGGCGTCGCCGTGGTGGCGGCCGTCTGGCGTCCATGGCCGGCGCTCATCGGGCTCATCGTTGCGGGGGCCGCCGGCTGGATGGTGGTGGGCGCGCCGGCGGTCGAGCGCACACTCGCGCAGCGCGATTCGCTCCGCCCGTTCGCACGCGCGGTCGCCGCGCACTATCCCGGGCCCGCGCCGATCGTTTTCTACGGACCTCCGGTGCGCTCGGTCGTCGTGTACCTCGAGCGCCATGCGCGGACGCTCGGCCGACGCCCCGACGCGATCACCCCGGGCCTCGCGGTGATCGTCGAGGAGGACGACTACCGGCGGCTCGCATTTGACCACGTCGTCGGCGCAACGCTCCTCTCGGCCGAGGGCCGCGTCGGCAACCGCGCGCGCGGCTGGATCGTGCTGACGGAAGGCGAAGTCCACCCGCATTGACCGACCGATCACACGCGGTGTAGCGGCAGACATGAGCGGGTCGTCACGCGCCGCACGCCGATCCGGGGGCGGCACGCCCGCGCGGCGCCCCGCTGAGACGCCCCGTTTCGGCGCCCGACCTCTCCGCACGATGCTACCGGCGGCGGGACTTCTCGTGGCGACCCTTGCGGTGTACGCGCCGGCCGCGCACTTCGACTTCATAAACCTGGACGACGGTGTCTACGTGACTGCCAACCGGCACGTGCGGGCAGGTCTCACGGGGGACGGGATCGTGTGGGCCTTCACCAACGGGCATGCGAGCCTGTGGCACCCGCTCACGTGGCTCTCCCACATGCTCGACTGCCAGCTCTTCGGTCTCGAGGCCGGCTGGCACCATGTGACGAACGTCGTCCTCCATGTGGCGAACACGCTGCTCCTTCTCGCCGCCCTCCAGGCGCTCACCGGTGCACTGTGGCGGAGTGCACTCGTGACCGGAGTGTTCGCACTACACCCGCTGCATGTCGAATCGGTAGCGTGGGTTGCGGAGCGCAAGGACGTCCTCAGCACGTGCGGCTGGCTCGTGACGCTGTGGGCTTACGCCCGCTACGCCCGGCACCCGGAGAGGTCGCGGTTCGTGCCCGTCGCGATCGCGTTCGCGATCGCGCTCCTCGCCAAGCCGATGGTCGTCACGCTGCCGGTCGTGCTCCTCCTCCTCGACGCGTGGCCGCTCGGTCGCGTGCGGACGACGCGACCCGCGGCGCTGGTCGCGGAGAAATTCCCGCTCGTCTTGCTGGCGGGGGCGGCGAGCGTCGTCACCTTGGTCGTCGCGGCGCGCACGGGTGCGGTGACGTCGCTCGCGCTCGTCGCGTTTCCAGCGCGGCTCGCGAACGCGCTCGTGGCCTATACGCGCTACCTCGGCAAGGCGCTGTGGCCAACGCACCTCGCGGTTTTCTATCCGATCCCGTCCACCTGGCCGGTGGCGGAGGTTCTCGGGGCCGCCCTGCTCCTCGTCGCGATCACCGTGTCGACCCTCGTCGCGGGCCGGCGCCATCCGTACCTTGCGGTCGGTTGGCTCTGGTTCGTGGTCACGCTCCTACCGGTGATCGGCATCGTCCAAGCCGGAGATCAGGCGATGGCGGACCGCTTCATGTACGTGCCCTTGATCGGGCTCACCATAGCGATGGTGTGGGGCGTCGCCGACCTACTCCGACGCTGGCCCACGGCGCTGCGGATCGCCCCGGCAGGGGCGCTCGTCATCCTGGCCGCGCTCGCGGTCGCGAGCCGCCGTCAGCTGGGCACGTGGCGGGACAGCTCGGCGCTCTTCACGCATGCGCTGGTGGTCACGACCGACAACTGGCTCGCACACCACAACCTCGGAATGGTGCTCGCCAAGCAAGGCGACGTCGAGGGCGCGGCGCGCGAGTTCACTACCGCGACCCGCCTACGGCCCGGCTACCCCGACGCGCACTACAACCTCGGCGTGGCACTCATCAGGCAGGAGAAGCCCGACGAGGCGATCGCCGAGTTCACACGCACGCTCGACCTCAACCCACACCATGCCGACGCGCACAATGCCCTGGGGAACCTGCTCCTTCAGCGCGGCCTCAGGGCCGACGGGCTCGTGCATCTGAGCGACGCCGTGCGCTTCGATCCCGACGACGCCGTCAAGCACTACAACCTGGGCGTCGCCCTGTTGGAGTCCGCGCGGACCACCGACGCGATGGCCGCGTTCGTGGAGGCCGCGCGGCTCCAGCCCGACCTCGCCGAGGCGCACGCCAATCTTGGGGTCATCTACGCGAAGCAGGGGCGCGGCGCGGATGCCGCCGCGGAGTACGCCGAGGCCGTGCGCCTGAAGCCCGACCTCGTGGGACGCCTGCCGCGGCTCGGCACGCCCCAGTAGAATACAACAGTCCAATCTCCTTGCCTGCCGCGCGATGTCCACCTATTTTCGAAACGTGAGTGCTTGCCGCGTCACCGTCGTCGCGCGGAACCCGAAGGACATCGGCCACTGCTTCATCGCCGGCGCGACGATGGCCGCCTGAGCGCCGAGTACTCCGGGTCTCGCCGTGATCCCCGCGGAGGATGATTACAGGAGGCTCGGGGCGGCTCACGTCGTCGGCGCACCGCTGCTCAGCGCGGGGGCCCGCGTCGGCAACCGCGCGCGCGGCCGGATCGTGCTGGCGGAGGGGACGGCGCCGTGAAGGCCGCCGCCGCGGTGGGGCTCTATGCGGGGCTCGCCGTCGTGCTCAGCTGGCCGCTTGCGGCGCACCTCGGGACGCATCTGCCGAACACGTGGTGGACCGCCCAGTTCGACGCGCTGTACACCGGGTGGGCGCTGGCCTGGGAGGCGCACGCGCTGGCGACCGCGCCCGCGCGGATCGTCGAGGGGAACATCTTCCATCCGACGCGGCACGCACTCCTCTACGGCACCACGGCGGCCGGGGCGCTGCCCTTTTTCGCACCGGTGTTCTGGCTCGGCGGCAACCCGACGCTCGCGCTGAACGTCACGTTTCTCGCCGGGATCGTGCTGACCGCCTGGACCGTCCACGTGGTCGTCCGGCGGTGGACAGGATCGCACGCGGCCGGCCTCATCGCGGCGTGGACGCTGCTCATGAGCCGATGGCTCTTCTGGGGGCCCCCGTCCACCTCGCTCGACTACACCGTCCTCCACTACTTCCCGTTCATCGTGCTGCTCGCCGCCCGGCCGGCCGAGCGCTTCACCGACACGCTCCCGATCGTGGCACTCGTCGTGCTCCAGTCGCTCGTGAACCTCTTCTACGTGGCCCCGGCCGTCTTCGTGCCGCTCGGCCTCCTCGCCGCCGTGCGGCTCGTTCGTCGCCCGACGCGGGCCGCGGGCGCCCGCCTGCTCGCCGCCGCGGCACTGGCCGCGGTCGTCCTCGTGCCGATGTATGCCGGGCACCTCGCCGTCCGCGCCGAGAATCCCGACCTCTCCCGTCAGACGTTCTGGCGCACGGCCAGCCCGCCCGTGACGCGTCCCTCGGACCTCCTGCGCGACGACATGCCGACCGCCATCCCGATTCCCGCCCTCGTGCTGATCCTCGTCGGCGGCGCCGTGCGCGGGCTCCGCCGCCGGCGTCCTGCCGCGACGCCACCTGCCGCCTGGACGCACGCCCTCTTCTGGACGGCGTGCGGCGTCCTCCTCTCGCTGAAGCCGGTCCCACCCTCGCGCGCGGCCGCGCTGCTCGGTGCCTGGGTACCCCAGCTCGCGGCGCTGCGCGTTCCCGGTCGACTCGGAGTCCCCGCGCTGATCGGCGTCGCGCTGCTCGCCGGCCTCGCCTGCGCGGAGTGCCTGCGGCGATTCCCGCCATTGGCGCGCGCAGCTTTCGTCGCGGTAGCCGCCGCCGCGCTCTACGCGAATGGACCCTGGACCCCGCTCCGTCCCCGAGGCCCCCGGCTGCTCGCCTACCCGCTCGCGGCGACGATCACGCCCGGAGGGCCGATCGTGCAGGTCCTCCAGTCGCCCGGCGGCCCGCTCCTCGAGCTGCCGATCGGGCGAGACGGACGCGAGGAACCGGGGCCGCAGGCGCGCGCCATGTACCGGTCGATCTTCCACTGGCGGCCGTTGCTGAACGGCTACAGCAGCTACTGGCCGGCGGCCCACGTCGGACGCATGGGGCTCGCGCGCCGGCTGCCGGACCCCGACGCGCTC
>VBLD01000007.1:0-3129 GCA_005879205.1 Deltaproteobacteria bacterium | reverse complement strand
GCGACGATCTCCTCTTCGAGGTCGCCGACTCCGGGGCCACCGCGGCGGAACTCGACCAGCCGCACGTCGGTATCGGCAGGCGTCCCGTGGTGCCTGTAGACGTAGCGTGTGATTCCGAGCCCGGGTACGAAGTAGACGATCTCGTGCCCTGGGCCGGTCCGGTAGGCGAGCCGATACTCGCGCCGGAGGCGCCGGGGATCGACGCCCGGAACGTCCCGGATGCGCACGCAGCGGGCCGCCTCCACGTGCCACTGGTACCACTTGTCGGGGCGCTCGCTGGCGAGCTCCTCACCCCCGAACGTGCGGCCGACCCGGAGGGGGCGGTCGAGGACCATGGCCTCCTTCTCGGGGAGCTCACGTGCCTCCCGCCAGTGCTGCAGCGCGCTCCCATCCTGGTCCTCCACGAGGTAGACGGCCCCGGTGCTCGACTGGATCAGGAGGTACGCTCCCCGTGGTGGTCTCCGCTCGGACCAGGGAAGGTCCCTCGGATGCCCCTTCACCCGGGCCACCGTCGCGCGCTCGCTGCTCTCGACCGCACGTAGCTCCATCGTGTGGGTCACCTGCCGCCGGATCAGGTGACCGCTCCCCTTCTTGGAGACCGTGGTCTCGAACCTGCCGCGGTAGACCCAGGCGGTGCCCGGGACGAGCGGAAGCATCGGCCGGCCTTCGGGACACGGCGGCTCGCCGGCCATGGCCACGGTCACCGCGAAGACGGCGGCGGCGAGCAGAGATCGGTGCGACCGAGTGCCGACGCCGTCCATCGAGCGGAGGTCGGTAGCGCAGGCGACACGCCGGCGCAAATGCGAATCCTCCGAGCGTGGAGCGGCGTGCCCGTCGTTCACTCGCGCTCGAGCAGGAGCGCCCGGCGGTAGACGGCACGGCGTGAGACGCCGGTTTCACGCGCGATCTCCGCCGCCAGGTCGGCGACACTCCGTCCGGCCGCTCGCGCCCGGCGGATACGCTCATCGACGTCGGGAGCCGCGGGCGCCTCGACCATCGCCCCCGCGCCGACGAGGATCGTCACCTCGCCCCGCACCCGCTCCATCGCGGCGACGCGCTCCGCGAGCTGTCCGAGGGAGCCCCGCAATATCTCCTCGTGCCGCTTGGTCAGCTCGCGCGCGATCGCCGCGTCGCGCTCGCCGAGCGCGGCGCGCGCCGCCGTGAGGAAGGCCAGGAGCCGCCGTCCTGCCTCGAAGAAGACGATCGCCCGGGGCTCGTGCGCGAGCGCCCGCAGGCGCTCCGCGCGCGGCCCGGCCCGGCTGGGCAGGAACCCCTCGAACACGAAGCGATCCGCCGGCAGCCCGGCCACAGAGACGAGCGCCGCCACCGCCGACGGCCCCGGCACCGGCACGACGGGCACACCCGCCGCGAGCGCCCCCCGCACGAGATGGTATCCCGGGTCGGCAATCCCCGGCGTCCCCGCGTCCGAGACCAGCGCCACGCGTGCACCGGCCTTCAGCTTCTCGACGATCGCGGGCGCACGCGCCCGCTCGACCGCGTCGTAGTAGCTGGTGAGCGGCCGCGAGATCCCGTGGTGGGAAAGGAGCACGCGCGTGTGTCGCGTGTCCTCCGCTGCGATCAGGTCGACCTCGCGCAGGACGCGCAGCGCCCGCAGCGTCACGTCCTCGAGATTCCCGATCGGGGTCGCGACGACGTAGAGGACCCCGCCGGGCATCCGACGCTAGCCGCGTGATCCGCGCGCCGCCGCACACAGGCGCCGGCGGGGGCGCCGCTGCGGCGACCTCCGCAGCTCCCGCGCGCGCCCGCAGCTGCGGGGGGACGCTTCAGCTACAAGGCGCGCGTGGAGCGAGGACCAGGAGCCGAAGCGGCGCCCCCGCCGGCGCCGTCGCACCGCCGCACGGCTCACGCGACTACCCCGTGAAGATCCGGCGGGCCACCTCGACCCGCGCCAGCAGCCAGTCGAACCGGATGCCGAGGACGAGCGTCGCCGCGGAGAGTAGCCCGACGGCCGCGAGGTCGTTCGGAGCGAAGCGCACCGGCGCGTCCTCGGCGCGAGGCTGGTCGAGGAACATCGTGCGCACGACCCGCCAGTAGTAGTAGACGGAGACCACGCTGTTGAGGCCGCCGATCACGACCAGCGCGTAGAGCTGGGCCTCCATGCCGGCCGCGAACACGTAGAACTTGCCGATGAACCCGGCGAGCGGCGGGATGCCGGCAAGCGAGGCGAGGAAGATCGCGAGCGCCACGGCCGGAAGCGCCCCGCCGCGGTAGGCCAGCCCGCGGTAGCTCGGAAGGTCCTCGCGCCCCGTCGTGTTGGCTATCAGCATGACGACCCAGAACGCACCGAGGTTCATCACGTAGTAGACGGTCAGGTAGAAGAGGACGGCCTGCACGCCCGCGTCGGCGAACACGACGAAGCCGAGGAGCGCGTACCCGGCGTGCGCGATCGAGGAGTAGGCGAGGAGCCGCTTCATGTTCTGCTGGGGCAGCGCCGCCAGGTTCCCGAGTGTCATGGTTGCGGCGCAGAGCAGCGTCCCGAGCTGGACGAGCGGCACGCGCGTGACCACGGCCGCGGGACCCGCGGCCCCGACCCCGAAGTGGAAGAAGCGGAGCAGCATCGCGAACCCCGCCGCCTTCGAGCCGACGGCCAGGAAGGCGGTCACCGGCAGCGGCGCACCAGTGTAGANNCATGTGGAACGGCACCGACGCCACCTTGTAGCCGAAGCCCGCGAGCACCAGCACGAGCGCCAGGAAGAAGGCGCCGCGGCTCGCGTCGTCGAGCTGCGCGGCGGCGGCCGCGATGCCGGCATAGTCCATCGAGCCGGTGAGGCCGAACACCCAGCTCATGCCGTAGATCATCGCGCCCGAGGCGACGCCGCCGTAGATCAGGTACTTGAGCGCGGCCTCGGCCGAGCGGCGGTTGTGGCGGAGGAAGCCGGTCAGCACGTAGGAGGTGAGGCTCGCGAACTCGAGCGACAGGTAGGCCATCAGGAGGTTGCCCGCGGCGGCCATCAGGAACATCGCGAGCCCGCTCGAGAGGAGCAGCGTGAAGTACTCGCCCTCGTTCGGCTGGCCCCTCACCTCGCGCGAGCCGAGCGACATCAGGACCGCGGCGAGGAGCGCCAGCCCGAGCAGGACCTTGAAGTAGACGCTGAAGCCGTCGAGGAC
>VBLD01000416.1 GCA_005879205.1 Deltaproteobacteria bacterium | reverse complement strand
ATCGAATCCAACGACTCCTCGCCGACGCTGATCGGCTGCACGATCGCCCGGAACCGCTCCAAGTTCGCTGCGGGCGGCATCGCCTTGACCGGTCACTACAACCAGCCCGAGTCGCGCGTGACGATCCGCAACTGCGAGATCGCCGACAATCAGGCGATCCGCGGCCGCGACGACCTCCCGGCTCCCGACGGTGGCGGCATGCACGTCGAGGACAACGTCGTGGCCGTCCTCGAAGGCTGCCACGTCCATGGGAACACCTCGGGCAACGGCGGCGGCCTCAGCTCGTACCGGGCCACCTACGACATCAGCGACTCCCTGATCGAGGGGAACCGGGCCGTGGCGGTCACTCCAGACGTGGCCGGTGGCTACGGCGGCGCGATCACGGCCACTTCGGTCAACACCGCCCAGCCCGTCCGGAAGGCCTCGGTGCTGACCATCCGGCGCACGGCGATCCGTGACAACACGGCGCACGTGGGGGGGGGGCTCCTCGTCCAGGGGGACTTCGGCGGCCTGTCTGCCAACCAAGCGACGCTCACCCTCGAGGACTCGCTGGTCGCCGGCAACAGCGTAACGGGCCGCGCCGGTGGGCTCTTCATCGACCGCACGCAGGCCGCCGTCCGCCGGACGCAGGTGCTCTCCAACCTCGTCACCGCCCTCCACGATTCGTGGGGAGGCGGGATCGCCACGCTCGGCGGCGCGACGACCACGGTCGAGGACAGTGCCTTCTGCGGCAACGGGGCGCAGGAGATCGGCGGCGCAATCTATGCGGACCAGGGGAGTGCGCTCGCGGTCAGCGGGACGCACTTCTACGGCAACACCGGCGGCCCCACGAGCGGCCTCGGCGGAGGCGCCATCGCGGTCGCCGCCGCGAGCGGACCGCGTCCGGGACCCGTGACCGGCACGGTCCGTGGCTCCATCCTGATCTCGGACGGCAATGGTCCGGAGATCTGGGAGTCCGACTGCAACCCGGCGATGTGGAGCGACCTCCTCTTCACGAGCAACGTCATCCACGCGACCGGCTCGGGCGTCTACTACCGGAACTGCACGGGCCTTGCCATCACCGTCCCCGATTTCAACGCGATCGCCGGCAAGGCGGCCGGCAACAGCGACGCCACGCCCGCCTTCGCGGACTTCCACGCGACGCCGGCGACGATCTCGGCGGGCGGGACCACCGTCCTCTCGTGGTGCACCCCGGGCGCGACGGGTCTCGCCGTCGACCAGGGTGTCGGGCCCCTCGGCCAGCCCTTCGGCGTGGTCGAGGTCACGCCGCCGGACACGACGCTCTACACGTTCTCCAGGGGCGGCACGCCCGCGGGCGCGGCCCCGGTCACGGTCGCCTGCACGGCGCTCGGCACCCCGGTGCCGCGGAGCCCGTCCAACGGGCAGCGGAGCCGCCCGGCCGGCGGCGGCCTCACCCTCGCGTGGCACGCCGCCAGCGGGGCCGAGACCTACGACGTCTACCTCGACACCGGGGCAGTCCCGGTGACGCTCGTCGGCAGCGACGTCACCACCACCAGCCTGGCCCTGCCGCCGCTGCAGCTCGCCACCACGTACCACTGGAAGGTCGTCGCCAAGAAGACCGGCTGCGCCACCCCGGTCGTCAGTCCGGTCTTTTCCTTCACCACCTGTGCCGGCACGGTCTGCTTCGTCGACGACTTCGGGGACGCCAACGTCTCGGACTGGGCAGCCTCCGGCAGGGGCGCTCGTGTCGCCATCCACGGCAAGATGCGAATCAGGGGGAAGAAGCAGTTGATGGTCATGTCGCCCGCGCCGGCGATGGGAGACGGGATCATGGAGGCCGTGCTCGACTTCAGAGCCGGCCACCAGGAGGCTCGGTTCGTCTTCGGCTATCAGCGCGCGAACGCGTTCCGGCGGCTCGTGGTCACGGGCTCGGGGATGCTGCGTTTCGAGGAGCGAGCGGGGGGACGGCTTCGCCGCATCGCAGCCGGGCGGCACGCCCTGCCCGGCGGTCCCTTCAAGCTCAGCCTCCAGCCGACGGGCGCCGCCGCGACCGTCTCGATCGACGGTGATCCCGCGCTCACGGGACAGTATGCCGGTCCCCAGTCGGGCCGGTTCGGCATCCAGGCGATCGCCACCACGCTCATGGTCGACGACGTTCGCGTGGAAGGGACGCCGTAAGGAACCACGGCGAAAGAAGACGACCGTGGGCGGCCACGCCGCCGACGTCTGCTTGACCGCACGAGAGGCGAGAGGCAAAGGCATCAACGAGCCGGATGTCTCTCCTCGTTCCCAACGTCCCATGACGCCTAGCCCGGCTCCGCGCGTCTCGATCGTCACGGTCACCTTCAACGCCGCCCGCTTCGTGAAGCCCTTCTGCGAGGCCGTGGCCAGCTTCCGCTCTGCCGGCCTCGAGACGATCGTGGTCGACAACGCGAGCCGCGACGAGACGGCGCGCATCGTGGGGGAGGCTCTGCCGGCGGCGACGGTCATCCCCTCGCCGCGCAACCTCGGCTTCGCCGGCGGCAGCAACCTCGGTGCGGCGCGCGCCGCCTGCGACGTCCTGCTCTTGCTCTTCTTGAATCCCGACACCCGACCGGCGGCCGATGCGGCGGAGCGGCTCTGCCTTCCCGTCTGGCAGCGCGAGAGCATCGGCGCCGCCGGGTGCAAGCTCGTCTTTCCCGACGGGCGCCTCCAGTGTGCCGGCGGCGTCATCGGGCCCAATGGAATCGCGCGGCAGCGAGGCTGGGCGGAGCCCGATCACGGCCAGTACGACCGCGAGGAGGCCGTCGACTACGTGCCCGGCGCCGCACTCGCCATCCGGCGCGATCTCTTCTGCGAGCTCGGCGGCTTCCACGACGGATATTTCCCGGGCTTCTACGAGGACACGGAGCTCTGCCTTCGCCTTCGCCGCCGCGGCTACGACGTACTCTACCTGCCCGCACCGCGGATCGTGCACCTCGAGAGCCAGTCGATGGGACGGCGACATCTCTACTGGCTGCACCGAAACCGCCTCCTGTTCCTGGCACGGAACGCCCGCGGCCCGATCGGTCCCGCCGCTGCGCGCGAGGCGGTCTGGCTCTACCGCGAGCACCTCCGTCCGGTGTGCGCCGCGCTGGCGAAGGGCCAGCCGCGGAGGCTCCGCCTGGAGTGGCGGCGACTCACGTCGGTCGCGGCCGGCGAGCTGGCGGGCGTCCCGCTGGCGCTCGGCGTCCGCTGGCGTCTCGGGCGGAGCCGAGAGGCCGAGGACACCGCCGCGGCCGCCGGGACGCGCAGCTCCGTGCGCCACGCGGAGTCGTGAGACCTCGAACCTAGACCTCCGACGTTGCCGGGATGGGGGCGCTTCGCTATCGGCGCGCCGTTCCATGGGCCGCCGTGTGCGACTTCTCTGGGTGACGCCGAACCTGCCCCGCCCCGGCATCTCGGCCGCACGCGAGCGGTGGTGGGCGCTGCTGGCACGGTTGACGATCCGCCACGACGTCACGCTGCTCGCCTTCGTCGATCCCGAGGACGTCGGCGCCGAGGCCGACCTCCCGCCGGGTCTCGCGGCCGTGCACCAGGTGGTGAGGACGCCGTGGCAACCCGAGGATCCGCTCGCGCTGCTGCCGCGCACGGTGCGCTGGGGGTTCGCGCATCCGGCGCTGCGCGCTGCGGTGACGGCCCGGCTCGCCGCCGAACGGTACGACGTCGTGCAGTACGAGTACGTGGAGATGGGCCACGTGATGCCCGTTCCCGTGCTGCCGACCATCCTCACCGTGCATCAGATCGGCTTCGCGGCGGCACGCGCCGAGTGGCGGGCGAGTGGACGCGGAGCCCGGGGGGCGGCGATCGCGCTCTACCGATACCTCCGCGATCTCGACTTCGAGCTGCGGGCCGCCGGCCGGGCGCATCACGTGATCACCATGTCGCCCGAGGACGCCGCCCGGCTCCGCCGCTTCCTCCCGCAGCTCCGGGTGTCGGTCAGCCCCGTCGGCGTCGACACGCGACACTTCCGTCCACCCGCCACCGAGGAGCCGGCCGAGGCCGACGTCGTCTTCGTCGGCAACTTCGAGCATCCCCCGAACCGCGACGCGGCTCGCTTCCTGGTCACCGAGGTCGTGCCCCGCGTCGGCCGGCCCGTGCGCGTCCGGATCGTCGGTCGGAACGTCACGCCCGACGTCGCCACGCTCGCCCACCCGGGCTCCGTCGAGGTCACGGGTGCGGTTGCCGACGTGCGGCCGTTCCTCGCCCGCGGACGCGTGCTCGCGGCCCCGGTTCGCTTCGGGACCGGCATGCGCGGCAAGGTCCTCGAGGCGCTCGCGATGGAGCGACCGGTGGTGACCACGGCGCTCGGCGCGGAGGGGCTCGGGGCGTCGCCCGGCCTTCATCTCCTCGTCGCCGACGGCGCCGCCGACTTCGCCGCCGCCATCCGCCGGCTTCTCGAGGATCCCACGGACGCCGCACGGGTGGGGACTGCGGGCCGCGCGCTCGTCGAGGCGCGGTTCGACTGGGACGTCATCGCCGCCGCGCACGAGGACATCTACGAGCGCGTGCTCGCGAGCGAGAGCGCTCTCCCGGCCACCGTCGATGGTGCCCCGAGTCTCGAGCGAGCGACGGCCAGGCTCGGTCATCCGATCCGGATCGCCGCCGGCGCCGCCCTGCTCGCGCTGCGTGGCGTCCGCTGGCATCTGGGGGGCGGCGCCGCCCGTCCATCGTCCGGGTTGCGCGCCGCGGCACGCGAGGCCGCCATCGCGCGATGATCTCCGCCAGCGTCGCCATCTGCACGCACAACCGCAGCCAGGTGATCGGGCGCGCCGTCGAGCACGCGCTGCGCGAGGCACGGAGCTGCGACGCGGAGTTGCTGGTCGTCGACAATGCTTCGACCGACGCGACCGCGGCGACGCTCGCTGCGATGCGGACGGCAGAGATGCGTGTGGTTCGAGAGCCGGAGCTCGGCCTCTCGGCGGCCCGGAACCGCGCGCTCGCGGAAGCGCGCGGCGCGGTCGTCGCCTTCCTCGACGACGACGCGGTCCCCCGCGCGGGCTGGCTGGCGGCGCTCCTGGGTGCATACGCGCAGGCAGGAGTCGCGTGCGTCGGCGGGCGTATCCTCCTTCACTTCCCGGCCCCGCCTCCTCCCTGGCTC
>VBLD01000006.1:14063-16391 GCA_005879205.1 Deltaproteobacteria bacterium | reverse complement strand
GGACGGTCGTCCGGCTCGCGGTGAGCATGCCGAGGATGATCCGGCACGCCTCGTCGAGCGCCTCCAGGCGCGCCGCGGTGGGCTTGAATTCGATGCCGAAGGCCCGGTGCTCGAGCTCGAACCAGCCCGCGCCGATGCCGAGGTTCAGCCGGCCGCCGCTCACGTGGTCGAGCGTCGCGGCCATCTTGGCGGTCACGCACGGGTGGCGGTAGGAGTTGCCGGAGACCAGGAGGCCGATGCGCGCGCGCCGGGTGGCCTGGGCGAGGGCGGCGAGCGCCGTCCAGCCTTCCAGGCACGGACCTTCCGGGTCCATGAAGACCGGGTAGAAGTGGTCGAACCCCCAGAGCGAGTCGTAGCCCCACGCGTCGGCCTTCTGCCAGAGGTCGAGCATCTGGGCCCACTCGATGCCTTGCTGCCCGGTCTGGATGCCGAAGCGGATCGGGTGCGTCGTCATGCACGACCCTACAACGGGACGGCGGCGCGACGCCACGTCACCTCACTCCTCGACGCGCGACGGCACGGGACATGCAGGCGCCCTAGACAATATTTTCGATTGACAGCGCATACGGCGCCGGTGGTAAGTCTCCCCGCCATGCGCCGCTCGTCCGTCTTCGTGCTCGCGCTGACCCTCGGCACGAGCTTGCATCATCCGGCGGCGTCCCGCGCCGCGGTCGGCCAGAAGCTGCCCGGCTGCACGCGCTGGCAGAGCCGGCTCCAGCAGCTCGAGCAGAGCGGGGAGGATCCCGCCTCGCGCCGCCTGCGCGTGCTCCGCAACCGGATCGCGGACGGCTGCGTCGCGCTGAACGAGATCCAGGTCCTCGGGACGCACAACAGCTACCACGTGCAGCCGCGTCCGGCGCTGCTCGCGGCCCTGCTCCAGATCGCCCCGGCCTTCGACGCCTGGGAATACACGCACCCGCCGCTCGGCGAGCAGTTCTCGAACGAAGGGATCCGCCAGATCGAGCTCGACGTCTGGGCCGATCCGCACGGCGGTCTCTTCGCCCGCCGCGGCGGACTCACCTTCATCAACGAGGACCCGAACTCCGGTCTCCCCGAGCTCCAGCAGCCCGGCTTCAAGGTGCTGCACATCCAGGACCTCGACTTCGAGACCACGTGTCTCACCTTCGTCGACTGCCTGCGGAACATCAAAGCGTGGTCGGACGCCCACCGGGGCCACCTGCCGATCATGGTGCTCGTCGAGGGCAAGGACGACGTCCTTCCGCCCTCGCTCGGCTTCGCCATCCCGGTGCCGCTCGGGGCCCCCGAGCTCGACGCGCTCGACGCGGAGATTCTCTCCGTCTTCCCGCGCCATCGCCTGATCACCCCCGACGACGTCCGCCGCGGGCGCCCGAGCCTCGAGGAGGCCGTCCTGACGCTCGGCTGGCCGCGGCTCGGGCTGGCGCGGGGGAAGGTGCTCTTCACCTTCGACAACGGCGGCGCCATCCGCGACGCTTACCTCGCCGGACATCCGTCGCTGGCGGGGCGCATCCTCTTCACCGACTCGACCCCCGGCGAGGACTCGGCCGCCTTCGTCAAGGCCAACGACCCCTTCACCACGTCGCCCTCGATCGCCGAGCTGGTGGCCGCGGGCTACCTGGTCCGCACGCGCGCCGACTCCGACACCGTCGAAGCGCGCTCGGGTGACACGGCACCACGCGATGCCGCGATCGCGAGCGGCGCGCAGTACGTCAGCACCGACTACCCGGTGGAGAACCCGGCGTTCGGGACCGGCTACGTCGTGCGCATCCCGAACGGCATGCCGGCGCGGTGCAACCCGGTGAATGCCCCGGCGAGCTGTCGCGAAGCAGGTCTCGAGCGGCTGCGCTGAAGCGGCCGCTCTGGCCGCATCGTCCGCTCAGCCCGCCGCAGACTGGATGTTGGCCGCGGCGCTGTTCCAGAGGGGAACGATGTACGCGCCCACGAGCTGCACGGCAGTGATGACGGTCAGCGTGATGACGCCGATGGCGATGGCGTACTCCGCAAGACCCTGCCCGCGTTCGTCACGGCGCAGCCCGGCCTTCGTGGTGGCTGTCTGCATCACGCGGGCCGACGTTGCAACTTCGATGCCGACCGCACGCCCTGAGAATACGATGGCCTGTGTGCCACCGGTGCCACGGGATGTGCCACGGCGGCACCCTCCTAACTCCAGCCGTACCGGTCGAGGAAGCGCTGGAGCCTCGGGTCGTCGGCGGACAGGGGGACGATCCACAGGCCGAGCGGCGTCCGCTTCCACCAGGCGCCGCCCGGGTCGTCGGGTGGTGCAAACTTGTAACGAAAGAGCCGGGCGCGTATCCAGCGCGGTGGGGCGTCGGGGAAGGGATTCGTGGC
>VBLD01000006.1:0-14019 GCA_005879205.1 Deltaproteobacteria bacterium | reverse complement strand
AAGGGTCCACGGGTAACGCTCCGGCGTCGACATGGCGGCGAACCAGATCTGCCAGTCGATGCGATACTGGTACGGGGCGATGATGCACGGCCGGCGCTCCGGATCGCCCGGCTTGCACTTGAACTCGTAGGGGAGCCAGCGGGTCTCGTCGCCGAGCACCTCGTCCTGCGTGCCCTCGAAGACGATCTCGCGGCGCTCGCGCCCCACGCTCCCGAAGGCGCCGTACGTGTTCACGAGCTCCAGGCGTTCGAACGACGTGTTCATCGCCTGGCGGCGGGAGAGGAGGTTCTCGACCGGCGCGACGCTGAGCACGGCCACGACGGCCACCAGCGCCGCGACGGCGACCTGCTGCACGCGCGACGTCTTCGCATCGGCGGCCGCGCGCTCCGCCCGCGCGACCAGCCGTCGCGGCAGCACGCGGCCGAGCAGCGAGTCGTCGAAGCAGGCGAGGATGGGCACGATCGTCAGCCAGTTGAGGAACGAGAGGTTGCCGCTGAGGATCAGGAAGACCTGGAAGGCGAGAAGGATAGTGCCCGCCACGTGTCGCGCCACGCGCGGGCCGAAGGCGAACCACGCCGCGACGAGCTCGCTCAGATGGTTGAAGAGCGCGCCGGCCTGGTGGAACCAGTGGGGCATGAAGCGCAGCCTTCGGCTCAGCGGATTCGGGATCGGCTGCGTCTCGTAGTGGTAGTAGAGACAGGTGAGATCGCGCCAGCACGGGTCGCCGCGCAGCTTGATCAACCCGGCACCGAGCATGATGCGGAAGACGAGCCAGCGGAGACACCACACCACCGGCGCCGGCGGCGGGAGGCGCGGGAACGGCCGCCCGTCGAGGAGCGGACAGAGGAAGACGGCGAGGAAGCCGGTCTCGAGGAGCTGGATCTCCCAGCCGTAGCCGTACCAGTCCTGCCCGATGTGGACGAAGGACATGTAGAGGACCCAGAGGACGACGAGCAGGAGCGCGTTGGCGAAGCCGAGGAGCACGAGCAGCGAGAGGACCGTGCCGGCCCAGGCGCCGGCGACCAGCGCGCGATCGGAGACGTCGAGCCAGAAGAGGCTCGGGATCTGGAGGAACCCCTCGAGGCGTGAGCCGAAGTGCGTCTGGACGCGCTCGAGGAAGAGCCGGGCGGGGAGCAGACCGTCGTCTCCGATGAGCGGCAGGACCTGCTGCGCGAGCGAGAGGAACGCGACGAAGTAAACGAGGCCGAGGAGCCGGAGGATGAGGAACCGCGTGAGCCAGTACGACGCGCGCGCCATGGCCTGCTGCGGGCGGCTGCCGGCGCCGGTCCTCAGCGCGGCCGGCCCGGCGCCGCGGTCGAAGGATCCTCGGGCCAGGCGTGCTTCGGGTAGCGCCCGCGGAGGACCTTCCGGACCTCGGGGTACGTCGTGCGCCAGAAGCTCACCAGGTCGTCGGTGATCTGGACCGGACGGGCGTTCGGGGCGAGGAGCTCGAAGACGAGCGGGACGCGTCCGGCCGCGACGCGGGGAGTGGCCGCCAGCCCGAAGAGCTCCTGGATGCGCGCCGCGACCGCCGGCGGCCGGTCCGGCGCGTAGCGCACCGGCGCGAGCCGCCCGCTCGGCAGGCGGTAGCGCGCGGGTGCGTCACGGTCGAGGGCGGCGCGCTGCGCCGGTGCCAGGAGGCCGAGCAGCGCACCGCCGACGTCGCGCGCCGCCAGCTCGGCGAAGCTCACGCAACCGGCCGCGACCGCGGCGACCGCCTCAGCGAGAACCGCCTCCGGCTCCGACGGCCAGCCGAGCTCCGGGAGCCAGCGCGCGAGAAAGCGGAGGCGGCCAATCAGCTCGCTCTCGGTCCCGCCGACGGCGCCCGTCGCCCCCGGATCGGCCCGTGCGACCTCCGCCAGGACCGTCCCGGCGGCGGTGCGGTCGACGTCCGTGCGCATGGTCTCGGCGAGCACCAGGTCGTGGTAGCAGGTGCGGGCGCGCTCGACCACGCGGCGGCGGTCCGGGTCGAACGTCAGCTCGCGGGCCTCGGTGACGGCGAGCCAGTCGCGCTCGACGGCGCAGGCGACCCGCACGCGCGCCTCCGGCCCGCCGCCGCGCTCGAGGTCGATGGCGACGAAGAGCTCCGCCTCGCGGACGACGCTCTCGCGCGCCAGCACTACGCCGGTGGCGCCCACCATGACCGCGCGCGCCGAGCCGGGCGCCCGCCGTCGCGCCACGCGATCCGGGAACGCGGCGAGCGTCGCGCGGCGGAGCCCGTCGGGATCGGGCGGCACCTTCTGCCCGCCGCCGAGGAGCCGCGCGAGCTGGCGCCGCGCGCGCTCGACGGCACGCACGGCGCCCGGATCGAGGCCGAGGGTGCGGCAGGCCTCGGCGGAGAAGCGGCGGCGCGCCGCGTCTGCGAACAGCTGGGCGCGCAGCTCCAGGTCCGAGGGGCCGGGCGGAAAGTCCGCCGTCGTCGAGGAGCCGACGCTCCGGCCGAGGATGTCGCGCTCGCTCGCCAGTGCCGCGAGGAGGGCGCCCTCGCCGGCCGCGCCCAGGCGCTCGGCCTCGACCAGCAGGCGCGCGAGGCGCGGCTCGGCGGGCAGCTCGAGCATGCGGCGGCCCGCCGGCGTGAGGCCGCCTCCGCGGTCGATCGCGCCGAGGTCGGCGAGCAGGCGCTCGGCACGCTCGAGCGCCTGCGGCGGTGGCGGGTCGAGCCAGCGCAGGCGGCGCGCGTCGGCGAGCGTCCAGGCGTGGAGCTCGAGCACGACGCGGGTGAGGTCGAGGCGCAGCACCTCCGGCGTCTCCGCGGCACGCCGGCCGGCGTGCTCGGCCCGCGACCAGAGGCGGACGCAGCGGCCGGGAGCGAGGCGGCCCGCACGGCCCGCGCGCTGGTCGGCGGCCGCACGGCTGATCGGCTGCACGCGCAGCACGTTGATCCCGTGGCGCGGGTCGAGGCGCGCGATGCGCGCCAGGCCCGAGTCGATCACGACGGTGACGCCCTCGACGGTGAGCGCGGTCTCGGCGACGTTGGTGGCGAGCACGACGCGCCGTCGCGGCCCGGGCCGGAGCGCTCGCTCCTGCGCGTCGAGCGGCTGATCGCCGTGCAGCGTGACGACGTCGAGCGCATGTGCGGCCGCGATCGGCGCGAGCGCCTCCGCGCTGCGGCGGATCTCCGCTGCGCCCGGCAGGAAGACGAGAACGTCCCCGGCGTCGTCGAGCATGCGCCGGAGCGTCCGGGCGACGCGTGTCGCGAGGTGCGGATCGCCGGCTGCGTCGTCGTATTCGATCGTCACCGGGAAGGCGCGTCCCTCGGCGGTCAGGACGGCGGCGTCGCCGAGGGCACGCGCGAGCGCGTCGGTCTCGAGCGTCGCCGACATGACGGTGAGGCGGAGGTCGGGACGCACGGTCTCCTGGAGCTCTCGAACCACGGCGAGCGCGACGTCGCCCTGCAGGTGGCGCTCGTGGAACTCATCCAGGACGACGACCCCGACGCGCTCGAGGAACGGATCGGCCGTGAGGAGCCGGCCGAACACCCCCTCGGTCACGAACCAGAGGCGCGTCCGGGGCCCCCCGCGCTCGTCGAAGCGCACGCGATAGCCGACCTCGTCGCCGAGCGCGCCGCCCCGCTCGCGGGCCACGAACGCGGCGGCCGCGCGTGCGGCGATCCGCCTTGGCTCGAGGACGAGGACGTGCCGATCGCCGGCGAGGCCGGCGTCGAGCAACGCCGCCGGCACCCGTGTCGTCTTGCCGGCCCCGGGGGCCGCACGGAGGACGAGGCGGGGCGCGCGCCGGAAACTCGCGACGGCGTCGGGGAGCAGGACGTCGATCGGGCGGGGCTCCACCAACGCCTTCATCTCGTCATCCCGGTCCCCGCAACCTAGCATGGCCGCCGCAAACATCACGATGCGCCTCGACGGGCTCCCGTGCTAGGGACACGCACGGATGAAGCTCGGTCTCATGCTCGGCTACTGGGTGGCTGGCCCGGAAGACCCGATCGACCTCGTCCTCGAGGCCGAGCGCCTGGGCTACGACTCGGTGTGGACGGCGGAGGCGTACGGCTCCGACGCCGTCTCGCCGCTCTGCTGGCTCGGGGCGCGCACGCGCCGCATCAAGCTCGGCACGGCCGTGATGCAGATCTCGGCGCGTACGACCATCTTTCGGGCGGGCGGCTGATCCTCGGCCTCGGCGTCTCCGGGCCGCAGGTCGTCGAGGGCTGGTACGGGCAGCCGTTCCCGCGTCCGCTCGAGCGGACGCGCGAGTTCGTCGCGCTCGTCCGCACGATGCTCCGGCGGGAGGGGCCGGTCGTCTTCGAGGGACGGCACTACCGGCTGCCCCACGCGGGCGGCAGCGGGCTCGGGAAGCCGCTCAAGCTGATCGGCCAGCCGCTCCGTGCGGACCTGCCGATCTACCTCGGCGCGATGGGGCCGAAGAACATCGCGCTCGCGCAGGAGATCGCCGACGGCTGGCTGCCGCTCTACATGTCCCCGTATCGCATGCGGGAGGTCTACGGCGACCTCCTCGCGGGCTTCCGGCCCGGCTTCGAGATCGCCTGCCCGGTGCAGGTCGTGGCGGGCGACGACGTGGCGCAGTGCCTCTTTCCGGTGAAGATCACGCTCACCGGACGAAGAACTTCTCGAAGGAGCAGGTGGCGCGCATGGGATACGGCGCCGCGGCCGAGCGCGTGCAGCAACTCTTCCTCGAAGGCCGTCGAGGAGAGGCGATCGCCGAGGTGCCCGACCAGCTGGCCGACGAGATCGCGCTCTGCGGGCCGCCGGCGCGCATCCGCGAGCGCCTCGGCGCCTGGCGGAGGACGCCGGTCACGACCCTCGTCGCGATGACGCGCGACCCGGCCGTGCTGCGGCTGCTTGCCGAAGAGGTTCTGTGAGCGCCCCCGGGAGATGACCCGATGGCGCGGGTTCTGATTCTCGCCGGCGATCCGGCGGAGTCGCTCGAGGTGCTCTATCCGTACGAGCGCCTGTCGAAAAAGGGTTACGAGGTGCACAAGGGCGCGCGCGTACCCGTTGGTGGGTCGGTCCACGGTGGGGTCGCAGGGACATTCGAAGCACGTTGGGGCATTGCACGCTTGACACATGATAGCTATGCTGCTATTATCGCCCAAACAAGAGTGTGCCGCGGAAAGGTGCGATGGTGTTGCCGGTGGAAGTCCGGCCCGGGAAATCGTCGGGGCATCCCGGTAGCAACTTGGACGGCGGGAAGGGTGACCGACCTGTCGGAGCTCCAAGTACGGGCCCACGGAAGGTGGGTCGGCAAGTGTGCGGGCCGCAACGCGAGTGAAGCCTGAGCAGGCCTCGAAAAGGCATGATGCGGGCGCCGAGCCGCCTCTTGATCGGCGAAGGCTGCCAGGATCGTCCGAGCACCCGACCAGCGACGACGATCCGCCCGCCGGGGTAATGGGCGCAGCACGCACACACACACTGTCGCGCAACGCGGGAGACCTGGTTCGGTGTGCCGCAGCACGGGGCAACGGGTCGATCCGGACCCGGCACCGCCAGGAGTCGGAGGAGCCCATAGTACCGCGGAACCCGGGTAATGCCGGCGGAGGGAAGGGGCTCTGGTTCGGGGTGCGCGGCGACGAGCCAAGGGGCGGGAGATTGGCGTGAGCCTACCAACTCCACCGAAGCTCCAGCGGCTCCAAGCGGCGCTGGGCGCCAAGGCCAAGCAGGAGTCGGCCTATCGGTTCTATGCGCTCTACGACAAGGTGTACCGCGCCGACGTGCTCGCCCACGCCTACGCCCTCAGCCGGCAAGCCGGCGGAGCGCCTGGGGTGGACGGACAGACCTTCGCGGACATCGAGGCGCAGGGTCGGGAGCGATGGCTGGCGGAACTGGGGGAGGACTTACGGCAGCATCGGTACCAGCCACAGCCGGTGAGACGCGTCACCATTCCGAAGCCGGGCGGCGTGGGGGACAGGCCGCTCGGCATTCCGACGATCCGCGATCGTGTCGTACAGACCGCGGTGAAGCTCGTGCTCGAACCGATCTTCGAGGCGGACTTTGACCCGGCCGCGTATGGCTATCGGCCGGGCCGCAGCGCCCTCGATGCCGTGCGGTGCGTGCACGAGGCGCTCCAGCACGGATATACGCACGTGGTGGACGCCGACTTGTCCCAGTACTTCGACACTATCCCGCATGCGGCGCTCATGCGCTGCCTCGCGCGCCGTCTCAGCGACCGACACCTGCTCCGCCTCGTGAAGGCGTGGCTCAAAGTGCCCGTCGAGGTCCGCGAGGCGACAGGGCGACCGCGGCTCCAAGGCGGGAAGCAGGCCCAACGGGGAACGCCCCAAGGTGGCGTGATCTCGCCGCTGCTGGCGAACATCTACATGCATCGGTACATCAAGGCGTTTCGGAAGCATGGCCTTGCGGAGAGTTACAGCGCGGTCCTCGTCAACTACGCCGACGACTTTGTCGTGCTCTGCCGTGGCAACGCTCAGCAGGTGCTCGACCGGACGCGGCGATGGCTGACGCAGATCGGGCTCCGGCTCAACGAGGAGAAAACCGGCATCCGGGACGCGCGCACCGAGACGTTTGACTTCCTCGGCTACAGCTTCGGACCGCGGTATTCCATGAAGAACGGCTGGCGGTACGTGGCGGCAAGGCCGTCGAGGAAGGCGGTGCAACGCTTTCAGCACCGTATCTGGCAGCGGCTGCGGCCGGGCAACCTGGCCCCATGGCCGGAGGTAGCGGCAAGGATCAACTGGGTGGTCCGTGGCTGGGGAAATTACTTCGCCTACGGCACGGTCATCGACACCCGACGCAAGCTCGACTGGTATGTCTACGAACGCGTCCGGGATTTTCTGCGCCGCCGGCACAAGGTCCAGGGGATCGGCAGTGGCCAATTCCCGATCCTACGGGTGCAGGGCGAACTCGGCGTCCTCACTCTCGAATCCCTTCCCCGGGTCCGTTTTGCGAATGCCTCGGCGTGACACCCGTCCGAGAGCCGGATGACCGAAATGGTCACGTCCGGTTCGATGAGCGGAGAGGTGGAGACGGAGCGATGGATCACTCGGCGAGAGCAGCAACGAAAGACGCTCCTCGACGTCGGCGCCGCCGATCCTGTACGCCACCGCGCCCCTCTTCGACTCTACTGGCGCGTGCCTTGCAGCTTTCCCTCCCGTCGCCCCGCACCTGGGGCGGCCGTCGCGCCGGGGCTGGTCGCAAGCTCACCCCGGGCCGTCGCCCCGGTGTTCCGCATCGCACGCGGCCGCTGCACATCGCTGCGCACCCCGTGCATGTGACCCTCCGTAGCGGGTCCGTCCACTGCCTCCGAGCCGACCGGGTCTTCCCAGCCGTCCGCCGCGCCCTCGCGGCCTCCCACCGCCGCTTCCGGATTCTCCATTTCACGGTCCAGGACGACCATCTCCACCTCATCGTCGAGGCGGACGATCCGGGAGCGCTCGGCCGCGGCGTGCGGGGCCTCGCCGTCCGCGTCGCGAGGGCGGTCAACCGCGCGCTCGGCCGCCGCGGTGCAGTCTGGGGTGACCGCTACCACGCCCGGGCGCTCACGAGCCCGCGCGCGGTGCGGAACGCTCTTGTGTACGTATTGATGAATCGCCGGAAGCACTGCGAGGGAGAGCGCGGCCTGGATCCGTGCTCGTCGGCACTATGGTTCAATGGGTGGCGGGAGCCGGTCGCGATGGTGCGTGCGCCCGCGCCGGTGGGCCGCGCACGCACCTGGCTTGCCGCTATCGGCTGGCGTCGACACGGCCTCCTCGGGATCGAGGAGCGGCCAAGGGGCGACCGCCACCGGTAGAGGCAACGGCGACGCGTGTCGGTACGGCCGCTGCGCCACGCGCGGCCACCCGGGCTCACCCGGTCTCGGACAGCGCCGCGACGTGCTCGGCCCACCGCCGCCGCCCTGAAGCGTTCGACGGGCACGTGTTGAGCCCGAGCCGGAAGCCGAGTGACACCCTTCCGGGGAGCGGGATGCCGACGACCCGCCCCGGGCGGCCGCGACGCTGCCGCCAGACGCGCGTCAGCTCGGCGAGGGTCATCACCTCGGGGCCGCCGAAGTCGGGCGCGCGACCATGCGGACCGGCCGCGAGCAGCTCGACCGCGCACGCAGCCGCTTCTTCCGCGGCGACGGGCTGGAAACGCCACGATACCGGCAGCGGCACGAGAGGCCAGCGCTCGACGGCGAGCAGCGCGCCCGTGAGCAGCTCGTGGAACTGCGTGGCGCGGAAGATCGTGTGGCCGACGCCGCTCCCGAGGACGACCTGCTCGCACGCGAGCTTTCGGCGGTAGTAGACGAGCGGGATCCGGTCGATGCCGACGATCGATACGTAGAGGAGATGCGCGACGCCGGCGCTCCGCGCCGCATCGAGCAGACGCTGCGTCCCCGCGACATCGCCCCGGCCGAGACCGATGCCGGTGTTCGATGCGGCGTGCAGGACGGCATCCACTCCCTCCACCGCTGCCGCGATCCCCGCGCCGGTCGACAGGTCGCCATACACCGCCGCAGCGCCGTGGGGCAGCGCGGGTGAGGACCGGCGGGAGAGGACGCGAACTTCGTGTCCCCGCTGGAGGAGACGCTGGACCGCCGGGCGACCGAGGGTCCCGGTGCCGCCCGTGACGAGGACGCGCATGGTCCCTCCTCGCAGCCCCTTCGCACCCGATCAATCCCGATGTTGAAGCGTCCGGCGCGGCATGGTTGACGTACCGTGCGATGGCGGCGGGGAGGGAGCCGGTGATCGAGCGCACGGCCGGGCGCTCGAGATTTCCGCGCGACTTCTGGCTGTACGTCGCGAGCCGGTTCTGTACGGCGACCGAGTCGATGCTGCTCCGTGCCGCGGTGGCGTGGCACGTCTACGCGCTCTCGGGGTCGGCGTTTCATCTCGGGTTGATCGGCCTCGTCCAGTTCCTTCCTACGCCGGCGCTGACGCTCGTCGGCGGGGCGCTCGCCGATGCCCACGACCGGCGACGGATCATGATGATCGCGCAGCTCGTTCCGCTCGGCTGCTCGGCCGGGCTCTTCTTCGCGACGCGCGCCGGCGCGGCGAGCCTTCCCGTTCTGTACGGGATGATCCTGCTGGTGGCCGTCGCGGCGGCGTTCGAGAACCCGGCGCGCGCGGCGCTCCTCCCGGCGCTCGTCGGCCGCGAGGCGTTCCCGCGGGCCATGACCATCGCGGCCACCAACCAGGCCCTCGCCTTCACCACCGGTCCCGCCATCGCCGGCCTGCTGATCGCCGCCGCCGGCGTGGGCATGGCGTATGCCCTCAGTGCGCTGCTCGTCACGGTGTCGCTCACCACTCTCACGCGGCTGCGCTCGCCGAAGCCGGAAGCCGGTCGCGCGGGCATCCGGCTGCAGGCGATCCGGGAGGGCCTCGGCTTCGTGTGGCGAAGCGAGGTGATCCTCGGCTGCATGGCGCTCGACATGTTCGCGGTGATCTTCGGAGGCGCCTCCGCCCTGCTGCCGATCTACGCCACCGACATCCTGCACGTCGGAGCGCGCGGGTACGGCATGCTCGCGTCCTCGTTCGAGGTGGGGGCGCTCGTCGCCTCGGCCGCGCTGATCGCGCGACGTCCGATCACGCGGGCGGGTCCGGCGCTGCTCGTCACGGTCGCCGCCTACGGGATCGCGACGATCGCCTTCGGCCTCTCGCGCTGGTTTCCGCTCTCGGTCTGTGCCTATGCGGCGGCGGGCATGGCGGATCAGGTGAGCGTCGTCCTGCGCAACACGGTGATCCAGCTCTCCGCACCCGACCTGCTCCGCGGCCGCGTGAGCGCCGTCAACATGATCTTCATCGGCGCCTCGAACCAGCTCGGCGCGGCGGAGTCCGGCTTCGTCGCCGCGCTCGCCAACGCGACCTTCTCCGTGGTGAGCGGGGGGCTCGGCTGCCTCGTGGTGGTGGCGATCGTCGCGGCGCGGCTGCCGCGGCTGCGCCGCTATCGGATCGACGAGCCGCTCACCGGTCGCGGCTGACCATCCAGACGTGTCCGCCCCGGCGGACGTACACGGCGTCGGGAAGGATCAGCTGGATCTCGAGCTCGCCCGCCGACTCGCCCTGGTGCAGCGTGATGGGGCTGCCACCGTCGACCGCGAGGGTGACGACCCGCTCGGGCGCGGACGACGAGTACCGGATGCCGTGCACCTGGATGCGGGGCTCGCCCGGGGAGCGGGCGGTCGCCTCCGGACGGCCGGGGCTCGGCGACGGGGCGGCGAGACGCGTGGGCGCCGCGGGTGGCGGGCTCGTCGCGACGCCGCCGGCCGGCGGCTCCGCGGGCGGCGGAGACGGGGCGGCCATCGGTGGCGGCGCGACGACGGTGGCCACGGGCGCCGTTACCGCCCGCGCGGGGACGGGCCCGGCGACGGGGGGCGTCGGCACCGGCGGGACCACCTTCGCGACCGGCGGGATCGGCTGTGGCGGGACGGCTCGCGCCACCGGCGGTAGGGTGAGCGCCGGCGGGGCCGCCTCGACCGCGGGTGCCGGGGCGGTCGGGCCTCGATGCAGGAAGAAGAACGCCGCACCGGCGATCACGGCAAGTGTCGCGCCGCCGGCCACCGCGGCGCCCGCCCACCACCACCGGCGGTCCTCGGCCGTCCACGCGGCCACCTCCGCCGGCGCGATCTTCCCCTCGAGCTCGCGCAGCGCCTGCAGGATGGTGCTCATGACGTTCCTGCGCCGAGCCGAGGTCGCGGATAGCCGCCGGCGGCCGCGTAGAGCACGATGCGGGTCAGGCGTCCGACCCGCGCGTCGGGGACCAGGAGGCGCGAGCGCTGGAAGTCGAGCACCGCCGCCACGGTCGGCGGGTCGAATTCGCCGCTCGCCTCACCGCCGTACGTGCCGGCGCGCCGGAGCAGCGCCTGCAGGCGGGCGACGTGCGTCCCGCGGGCGCCGAGGCCGAAGGTCATGCCGAGCCCTTCGAAGTCCCGCCAGAGAACGTGCGCCTGACCGAACCAGAAGAGGTCGAGGAGCCCGGCCTCGATCACGGTCGGCGTGCTGCCGATGGTGAGCGTGGCGCGGCGCTCGTCGAGAGCCGTGAGTGCGGCGTAGCACGGCCCGCTCGACCCGGGGACACGGAGCTCGAGCACCGCGGGGAGGTCGAGGACGCCGAGCATGCTCCGGTTGCCGGTGAGCCGCATGTCCTCGAGGCCGCGCCGCCATGCGATGCGCTCGAGGTCGTCGGGGACCTGCGTCTCGTCGTCGGCGAGCGAACGGGTACGCCAGGCGGCGAGAACGGCGTCCGCCGCGGCCCTGGCACTCGTCTGGGCGTCGAGCGCCGTCAGCCGGCGTTCGAACTCGGCGACCGGCGACGGCGGCGGGAGGACAGGCGCAGCCTCGGGCACGGCATTGGCCGCGGGAGCCGCGGCGGCCAGCGGAGGAGGCGCAGCCGCGGCCGGGGCAGGGTCGGTCGGCGGCACCTCGGCCGGCGGCGCGACCGGCGCCGCCTTCACGACGGTCTCGCTGGGGCGCACCGCCGCTTGCGGGGTGACCGCCCGCCGCATCTCGCTGAACCAGCCGAGCGGGACGCCGAGGGTGACCACGCCGACGCCGACGGCCGCACCGGCGGCCGCCCACGCGGCGCGCCGCACGACCGAGAGGGTGCCGGGCAGCGGCACGGCCTTGATCTCGCGATACGCGCGCACGACCGAGCGCCGCGTCACCCGCGGCTCGCGGGCCACGAACGCCGCCAGCATCGCGCGGTGGGCAATCATGTTGATGAGCCGCGGCACCCCGCCCGCGAGGCTGTGTGTCAGCCGGAGCGCGGGGACGGTGAAGAGCCGCGTCGTCTTCCCGCCGCTGGCGACGCCGAGCCGGTGGCGCACGTAGGCCACCGTCTCGCGATAACGCAGCGGCCCCATGTGCCAGCGCAGCGTGATGCGCTGGTTCAGCTGCGCCATGCCCGGATCGAGCAGCAGGGTGCGGAGCTGCGGCTGCCCGACGAGCACGACGCGAAGCAGCTTCTCCGTCGCCGTCTCCAGGTTCGAGAGGAGGCGGAGCTGCTCGAGCAGATCCATCGAGAACGCCTGCGCCTCGTCGACCACCACCACCGAGATGCGGCCGGCCTCGCGCTGCGCCAGGAGGTGCGCGTTGAGCCCGTCGACCAGCTCCATCTGGCTCGCGCTCATTCCCGGCAGGCCGAACTCGCGGTTGATGCGCTGCAGGAGCTCGGTGGTCGAGAGCGCCGGGCTGAAGATGTAGGCCGCGGCGACGTCGGGTCCGAGCTCGCCCAGGAAGGCGCGGAGAAGCGTCGTCTTCCCCGTCCCCACGTCGCCGGTGATGCAGACGAAGCCGCTCGATTCCTTGAGGCCGAGCCGGAGGTGCGCGAGCGCCTCGGCGTGTTTGGAGGAGAGAAAGAGATAACGCGGGTCCGGCGTCAGCCGGAACGGCGCGTCGTCGAGCCCGAAGAAGCGCTCGTACATCCCCGACCTCCCCGCATCCCACGACCTTTATAGGCGAAAGGCGCCCGACACTCCAGCACGCCGCGGCGAGCCAGCGCCGCGAGTCTCCTGCGACCCTCGGTGCGAAAACGGCAGGACGCGCGATCGGAGGAGTCGCTACGCCGTGGCGCGGCGTCCCCGGCGCGCCTCGAGGAGCTCCGTCACCGACGGCGGCTGGAGGTCCTCCGCCGAGAAGCCGAGCGGCATGATGCCTTGCTCGAGCCAGACGTGCTTCCCGTCGAAGATGTGCCGGGCGACGGCGTACTTCTGCGCGTCGTCGTTGCGCCACATCTCGCGGAAGAGCTGGTCGACGCGACGGCGCGCGCCGCGGGCGAAGAGGTCGGCCAGGCTCACGGCGCCGGCCGCGTCGGCGTGGCCGGTCTCGGCCATCCGGTGGGCGCGGGTCACGGCCGCGGTGAGCGCGAAGAGCTCCATCGCGATGTCGACGGCGCGGAAGAGGAAGGCCTGCTTCCGCTCGAGCCCCGCCTGGTAGACCACCATGCCGTGGAAGACGGTGCGGGCGAGCCGGCGGCTCGCGCGGTCGGCGAAGCGGACGTGGCGGGCGAGCTTGCCGAACGACGCGTAACGCGGCCAGGCACCCCAACCGAGCCAGCGGGTCGGGTACCACCAGGCGTAGAAGCGGGCGATGCGGGGTACCGCACGCAGGCGGTCGCGCCCGGTCGCCTTCGGGTCGACGAAGGCGCCCGCCACCTGGAGATGCGTGTCGACCGCCTCGCGCGCCATGAACAGATGCATGATCTCGCTCGAGCCCTCGAAGATGAGGTTGATGCGCGCGTCGCGCATCAGGCGCTCGACGCCGATCGGCGGCTCGCCGCGGGCGGCGAGCGAGCGCTCGGTCTCGTAGCCCCGGCCACCGCGCACCTGCAGGATGTCGTCGAGCAGATGCCAGGCGCGGACCGTGTTCCATTCCTTGGCGGCCGCTGCCTCGAGGCGGATGTCGGAGTCGGGACGGTCGGCGAAGTGGGCGACGAGGAAGGCGATCGACTCCATGGCGAAGGCGCTGGTGGCGAGGTCGGCCACCTTGACCGCTACCGCCTCGTGCTTGCCGATCGGCACGCCCCACTGCACGCGGGCGTTGCCCCACTTGCGGCAGAGCTCGAGGCCCACCTTGGCGATCCCGGCCGTCGACGCGGGCAGCGTCAGGCGCCCCGTGTTGAGCGTCACCAGCGCCACGCGGAGGCCGTCGCCCTCCCGGCCGATCAGGTTCTCGCGCGGCACCTTCACGTCCTCGAAGCTGATCACGCCGTTGGCGAGCGCCTTGAGTCCCATGAAGCGGCTGCGGTGCTCGACCTTGACGCCGTCCCAGTCCATCTCGACCACGAAGGCGTTGATGCGGTTGGTCTTCGGGTTCCGGGCCATGACGACGATCAGCTCGGCGAGCGTGCCGTTCGTGCACCAGAGCTTCTGGCCGTTCAGGATGTAGAAGCGGCCGTCGGGCGTCGGCTCGGCGACCGTCGACAGGCGCGCCGGGTCGGAGCCGACGGCGGGCTCGGTGAGGGCGAAGGCCGAGATCGCGCCCCTGGCGCAGCGCGGCAGGAAGCGCCGCTTCTGCTCCTCGGTGCCGAAGAGCCGGACGGGCTGGGGGACGCCGATCGCCTGATGCGCGGAGAGGAGGGCGGCGATGTTGGCGTCGTAGCTGCCGACGAGCTCCAT
>VBLD01000432.1:3141-3650 GCA_005879205.1 Deltaproteobacteria bacterium | reverse complement strand
GGACCGACTGCGGCTTCAACGCGGGCTGCGTCGAGGCGGCAGTGATGTCGGGGAGGCTCGCGGCGCACGCGCTCTCGCAGTCGCCCGCCCTCGAGGACATCGTTGGCTTCGACCATCCCTGAGAGGAGTGAGCGCGTGAGCACCGAGGAGCGAATCAAGAGGCCGGAACCCGAACGGACACAACCGATCCGTAGCTGGTCGACGCTCTTCGGCGCTCCGGAGCCGGGTGGGAAGTCACTCCAGGACGTCGTGTCCCGCTCCGTCGACCTCGGCTATCGCGTCGTCGACGAATACGTTCGCCAGGGGCAACGCGCCGCGCAGCGGCTCGGTGAGCGATCTTACAGGCCCGAGAACATGGTGAGTGACGTCCAGGAGCTGACCGCCCGGCTGGCGCAGTACGCATCCGAGTTCCTCGGGGTGTGGTTCGAGCTCCTGGAACTCGCCGCCTCGGGGAGCGCGGCACGCCGGATGGCTGCCGCCAACGGGGCGCCCACCGGCCCGGCGCCGCC
>VBLD01000432.1:509-3074 GCA_005879205.1 Deltaproteobacteria bacterium | reverse complement strand
GCCGCCGGCGCGGCGCTGGTGGTCCATGCCCTGCGGTGTGCCGACCCTGCCACGCCGCGCATGACCGACGTGACCCTTGACCTGCGCTCGCCCGACGATCCGTTGACGCTCCGCATCCGCGTCCCCGGGGACCAGCCCCCTGGGGTCTACACGGGCGTGATCCTCGACGAACGGACGAGCCTCACCGTTGGGACGGTCAGCGTGCGCATCACTCCCGGACCGTGAGCGGGATGCCGACGGACCTCATCCCGGCGCTCCTCCGCGAATACGGGGACGTCACCCGGGTGGCGCTCTGCGACTATCTCCGGCCCCGGGCGCCGCATCGTCACCTCTACAACCTCGTTGCCGACTACCCGCGACGCGGCGGCCGCATGCTGCGCCCGAGCCTTTGCATCGCCACCGCACGGGCCTTCGGCGCAAAGCTGGAAGACGCGGTGCGCTCGGCGGTGGCGCTCGAGCTCCTCCACAATGCGTTCCTCGTGCACGACGACGTCGAGGACGACAGCGACGTGCGGCGCGGCCGGCCGACGCTGCACACTCTCCACGGCGTCCCGCTGGCGGTCAACGTGGGTGACGCGCTCGCCCTCCTCGGACTCCGGGCTCTGATCGACAACCAGGCGACGCTCGGGCCCCGTCTCGCGGTGCACGTCCTCCAAGAGGCGGAGCGCATGGCACGGGAGTCGATCGAGGGACAAGCGGTCGAGCTCGGCTGGCGGCGGGACAACGCCCTCAGCCTCTCCGACGCCGACTACCTGGAGATGGTGCTCAAGAAGACCTGCTGGTACACGACGATCTATCCGAGCCGCGTCGGCGCGCTGATCGGGACGCGCAGCGACCGGGACCTCGACAAGTTCATCCGCTTCGGCTTCTTCCTCGGCGCGGCGTTCCAGCTCCAGGACGACCTGCTCAACCTGCAGGGCGACCGGGCGCGTTACGGCAAAGAGCTCGACGGGGACATCTGGGAAGGGAAGCGGACGCTCATGCTGATCTCGCTCCTGCGGGACGCAACCCCGGCAGAGCGCGAGCGGCTGGCCGGCTTCCTCGCCCGGGAACGGCGGGAGCGGCAACCGGCGGAGGTGGGATGGGTGCGCGAACGGATGGAGGCTTACGGCTGCCTGGACTATGCCCGGCAGGTCGCACACGGGCTCGCGGGGGCGGCGGCACACGAGGGCGAGCTCCTCTACTCGGCCCTGCCGGACTCGCGTGACAAGCGGTTCATCCGGGAGCTACCGACCTGGGTGCTGGCGAGGAACTGACGATGCAGGGGACGGTCCTCGCTGCGATTCTGAGCGTCCACTACCACGCCTACGCGGAGATCCACGGCACGGCGCTGCCGTCGACGCTGCTGCCCCTCGAGGACGCCGCCGGCGTCCTGCGTGCGGCCGCCGGGCAAGGTGGCCGCGCCGAGTCCAGGCGCCGGCGCGCCATCGCGCGGCTCGCGTCGGCGGACGTCGAGCAGCACGAAGAGGTGCTGGAGATCCTCGGCGCGCCGGTGGTCGCCATACGCAACGCGTTCGCCCAGCACCCCGGCTTCGACGAGGCGCACCGAGAGATGCTCGTCAACGATCTCCTGAACGATCTCGGCGGACCGGCGGTCCCGGGTTGCGAGTGGAAGCACCTGCTCCCGGTGGTCGTCCCGCACGTGTGGGGTGGGGCGACGGCCACCGTCACCGTCTCGGTGAGGCAGCCGCTCGACCGCCTCGCCCGCGTCATGGACCCGCAGAACTGGATGCGATGCAGCGACTTCTTCCGGAACAGCTACGTGGCACGGAAGGAAGGGGACGCGTATCCGGTCAACACGAACTACGACGCCGAGCCGGTCTCCGTCCCGCCGCCCGCCGGAACCCGGTGGAGCGAGATGCTGTTCGAGCACTTCGAGCTCGACTGGGGAGCCGGCGTCTCGTGGTTCCGAAACTTACTCTGGATCGATGCCCGACCCGATCTTCACCGCGTCGACTACCGCCTCCGGGAGGCCATCCGCAGCCGGGTCGGATACCTCGAGGATGGCCGCGGAATAGCGGGGGGTATCCAGACGGACGAAGGTCACACGGTGGTGCGGGAGGGCGATGGCGGTTGGGCTTCGCTCGAGGCGGTGAAGACGATCAGCTTCTCGCCCCGCCCAAACGTCTCGGCCAGCGTCGTGGACGCGTGGGCGACGGTCCTCCTGTGGGCGATGGGCGGCGAGATCGCCGACGCCGTGTGCTGCGGTCGGGCGCGGGAAACCCGCGGCGAGGGAGCCGAGCCCTTGACGGCGCGAGCGGCGACGTGATCCGTTACCGGCAGCGACGCTGGCACTGCATGTCCGCAACGAGCCGACGTGAGTCGCCCACGCGAGGCGCGACCCCGGGCCGCCGGCACGTCGGATCTCGTTACCGCTCGGGCTTGCGCCCACTCGGCGTCGCCAGCCTCCTGCTGCTTCTTTCGGAGGCCGGGTGTGGCCGCGGAGAGCCGCCGGCATCACATCGCGACGGTGCGCCGGCAGCGACGGCCGAGCCGTCGTGTCCGCAGGCGTCACCGGTCGAATTGACCGCCGCAACGTTCAGCGTGTACTACCAGACACACCCC
>VBLD01000432.1:0-478 GCA_005879205.1 Deltaproteobacteria bacterium | reverse complement strand
TTCGTGCGATCGTTCCTTCGGGGCCCCTGCCAGGCGGCGCCGCGCGATCGTGGATGTGGGCGCGCAGCTCCTCCTCTTGTTGGGCGTCGACACCCCGGAGGCCGAAGCGGAGCGCGCCCGTCTCGAGGCAGCCCTCTCGGTGCTTGGATTCCCGGCGGGGAGCATGCTCGGGTCGATCCATACGAGCCCTGAAGCGACTCGTGTCCAGCTCGAGGGCTCCATACAGAGGCTGCTCGACAGCTCGGGGAGCGAGGCGAAGCTACCGTGCTGCGCCTGCGTCGAGTTCTGTGACATCGGCCGCGACGACGCGGGCAACTACGCTCATTTCCGGATCAAGGTGGCGCGAGGTTTCGACGGTCTTGCGAAGGTGACCGATCCCCAGTCGTGGCCTGCCTGCGAGACGGACTACTTCCCCGAGCTCTACTACACCGGCGACAGCTGCCCCGCCGCGACGCAAGGTGATCCGCCCAAGGCGTCG
>VBLD01000431.1 GCA_005879205.1 Deltaproteobacteria bacterium | reverse complement strand
GGGCGACGTGTTGTAGCTGCCGGTGTGCGAGACGCGGACGACGCCCGAGCCGTCGACGTTCATCACGTAGATCTGTGGGGAGCCGGTGCGTGCCGAGCAGAAGGCGAACCGGCGGCCGTCGGGCGCCCAGGCGGGCGAGACGTCGATCGCCCAGTGATCGGTGAGACGCTGCACCACCTGGCCGCCGCGATCGAGGAGGTAGATGTCGGAGTTCCCGCCCTCCTCGCGGGTGATCAGGAGGTGCGTGCCGTCGGGCGACCAGGCCCCGTCGAGCACCACGCCGGGGCCGGGGACGAGGCGCGTCACCTGGCGCGTCCCGACGTCGACCTGAAAGAGATGCGGCACGTGCTCGCGGTAGGAGGCGAAGACGAGCGTACGCGCGTCCGGCCGCCAGCGCGGGGCGATCACCAGCGAGCGCTCGTCGGTGGCGCGCACGGGGTCATCCTGGTCGAAGGTCCAGGTGTAGACGTCCTTCAGACGCCCGCTGCGCGTGCTGACCAGGGCGAGCTTCGAGTCGAACGGCCCGCGCTCGGCGGTCAGGAACTCGAGGATGGCGTCCGCCGTCCGATGGGCCATGCGCCCGACGTCGTCGCGGCCGCCGCTGAAGCGCTTGCTCGCCTGCGGCACGTCCTGGCGCCCGGGCACGTCGAAGAGCCGGACCTCGAGCGTGATGCCGTTGCCCGCGGCGGTGATCCCGCCCTTCACCAGCGCCTGGGCGCCGATCGCCGCCCAGCCGACGAAGTCGATCTCGCCCGCCGTGATGCCCGAGGTCTCGGGGTTCTCGACGAACGTCTTCGGGTCGATCAGCTTGAAGTAGCCCGACAGGTCGAGGTCGCGGGTCAGCGCCTTGGCAAAGCGCGCGCCGAGGGCGCCCCCCGGGTCGCCGCCGAGGTCCTTCGGCGGCACGACGGCGATCGGAAACGACTCGCTGCCCGGCCCGAAGATCGAGCCGGTCACGACCGCGTGCGCAGCGTGCGCCGCAAACCCGACGAGCGCCGCACTCAAGAGGACGATCCTTCTCATCCGGCCCCCTTCCCTCCCGTCTCTTCGGAATGAAACTCGATCAGGAACTCGCGAAACTCGCTGGCGTAGCGAGCGGGCGGCGGCGGCAGCGGGTTCGCGTGCTGCACGGCGCGGACCGCCGAGAGGTCGTAGGCAGAGTTCCCCGAGCTCTGCTCGACCCTGACGTCGCTCACCGTGCCGTCGGGCGCGATCTCGAAGCGCACCTTGGCGACGAGACCCGGGCGCGCGAACACGTTGGTCCACTGCGCCTTGATGGTGGTGATCACCGCCTGTCGATAGGCGAGGAAGTCGAGCCCGACGAGCTGCCCGCCGCCGCCCTTCCCCTCGCCGCCGGCGCCGATCGGACCCGAACCCGTGTCGGTGCCGGCGAGGCCGCCGGAGCGCGAGCGCCAGCGCTCCGCCGCGGCGGAGTAGGCGTCGCGCGCCGGCGCCTCCTCGTGTCCCGTCGGGCTCCCCGGCTTGGCCCCCGTGCCTGCAGGTTTCGCCGCCGGCGCCTTCGTTGCCGGCTTGGCCTCACCCTTCGGAGCGGACGGCTCGGGTGAACGAGCAGCGGGCGTCGGCTTCGGCGGTTCGGGCCGCTTCGCCTCGGGCTTCGGCTCCGGCTTGGGTTCGGGCTTGGGCTCGGGCAGCTTCTCCGGGATCGTGACCGGCGGCCCCGCCTTCGCCACCTCGTCTAGCTTCGGTTCTTGCTTCGGTTCTTGCTTCGGCTCTGGCTTCTCCTCCACCTTCTGCTCGGGGGGCTTCGGCGGCGGCTCGGGCTCCGCAGCCTTGGGCGGCGGCTGGGGCTCGGGCGGCTTCGGCGGGGCCGCCGGGGGCTCGGGAGGTTTGGCCACTGCCTCGGGCTGGCCCTTGGGTTCCGGGGCCGCAGACTTCTGCGGCCCACCGAGCTCGCCGGTCGGTGGACCGGGAGGCAGGCGGCCGCCGAGCGAGCGCGAGTCGGTGAGCTCCACCGTGTACGCCATCATCGGAAGGGGCCGGAGACGCGCGTACGGCGCGAGCACGATGATGCCTGCAACGATCGTCATGTGGGCTGCCGCCGACACGACGACCATGCGCGTGTAGCGGGGGTCCCACTCGGGCGCGAGCCGGAGCGGACGGCGGGGCGGCACGGCCTAGCGCCGCCGATCGGGCGGCGGCGGCTCGGTCACGAGCCCGACCCGCGCGAGGCCCGCATCGTGTACGGCTCCCATGACCCGCATCACCTGCCCGTAGGGGACCGACTGATCGGCTCGAACGTAGAGCTGGCGATCGGGACGCGTGGCGGCGATGGCGCGCAGCTTCTCGGTCAGGGCGTCGGCCGTCATCGGCGTGTCGTTGAGAAACACCTGGCCGCCCTTGCCGACGTTCACGACGAGCTGCTCCTCCTGCCCGCTGAGCGGCCCGGCCGCCACCTTCGGCAGGTCGACGGCCACCCCCTGCTGGAGGATGGGTGCCGTCACCATGAAGATGATGAGGAGGACGAGCATCACGTCGACGAGCGGCGTGACGTTGATCTGCGAGATCGCGTCGGTCCCGGACGGCGTCTGGTCGAAGGCCATG
>VBLD01000119.1:30597-38549 GCA_005879205.1 Deltaproteobacteria bacterium | reverse complement strand
CGCAAGGCTGATTGCCTCGGCGTCGAAGAGCGACGCTCGATCGCCCGCTGCGCGGCACGTTCCACCTGCGGCAAGCTCGACGCCGTCCTCTGCTGCACGAGTACGACCGGCACCTGCAGCGATCCGACGCCCGGCGACGGGATGGCGACGGGCGTCTGCAGCAACGACCGCGCGCTCGCCTGCGACGCTGCCGCGGATTGCACCGAGACCAGGGCGCGCCTCGCACGCGACGAGGCGACGTGCACGCAGGGTGGCGGGACGGCGGCGGGCCAGGGGAGCGTCTGCGGCGCCTGCACGACCAGCACGACCACGACGAGCAGCACCACGACGAGCAGCACCACGACGAGCACGACGGTCCCGTAACGACCGGTCGGGGGTCTTCGGGGCCATCGGGCCCTCAATCAGACCCGCGCGCCGGCCCGGGGCCGTCACTCCGCTCCCCGGCGCCGGCGACGGTCCGCTTCGGGTGGGTGGGCTTGGCCGTGGTTTGCACCGGCTGCGTTTTTCCCTACCATGTGCCGGCCGCCGTCCGGGGCTTGGGGGCGGGGCGCGTACATGGCGGAACCCACCCTCGGCGTCATCGGCGGCAGCGGGCTGAGCGGGTGCGGCTCGAGACGCCCTTCGGCGATCCCTCCGACGAGTTCGTGATCGGCCGCCTCGGCGGCACGCGGCTCGTCTTCCTGCCGCGCCACGGGCGCGGGCATCGACTGCTCCCCTCGGAGCTTCCGTTCTGCGCCAACCTCTACGGGATGAAGCAGCTCGGTGCGGAATGGGTAGTGGCGGTGAGCGCCGTCGGAAGCCTGCGCGAGGAGATCGCGCCGGGACACGTCGTCGTCCCCGACCAGTTCATCGACCGCACGCGAGGGCGCCGCGGCACGTTCTTCGGCGGCGGCATCGTCGCGCACGTGCAGTTCGCCGACCCCGTCTGTCCGATGCTCTCGGCTGTCCTCGCCACGGCCGCGCGAGGCGAGGGCGCGACGGTCCACGCCGGCGGCACCTATCTCTGCATGGAGGGCCCGCACTTCTCGACCCGGGCCGAGTCGCATCTCTACCGGAGCTGGGGCGCACACGTGATCGGCATGACCAACCTGCAGGAGGCGAAGCTCGCACGCGAGGCCGAGATCTGCTTCGCCACGCTCGCGCTCGCCACCGACTACGACTGCTGGAACACCGCGCACGCCGACGTCCAGATCGAGGAGGTGATCCGCGTGCTGCAGGCGAACGTCGACCTCGCGCGCCGGACGGTGACCCGCGTGGCGGCGGCGCTGCCGGCCCGCACCGGCTGTCCCTGCCCCGACGCGCTCCGCCATGCGATCATCACCGACCGGGCGGCGATCCCGCCGGCGGTGCGTGCGGCGCTCGCGCCGATCGCGGGGCGCTGGCTGTGAACGCCGTCGCGGTCGTCGGCTCGGTCGCCTTCGACGACATCGAGACGCCGGCGGGGCGGGCGGCGAACGTGCTCGGCGGGTCGGCGACGCACTTCGCGGTCGCGGCCAGCTACTTCGCGCCGGTCCACCTGATCGCGGTGGTGGGGGACGATTTCCCGGCGGCTGAGCGGGAATACCTCGCATCGCGCGGCATCGACCTCTCGGGGCTCGAAGTGCGGCGGGGGCGGACCTTCCGGTGGAGCGGCCGGTATCACGAGGACCTGAACGTGCGCGATACGCTGGCCCTCGAGCTGAACGTGTTCGCCGACTTCCAGCCGGCGGTCGACGCCGCCGTCCGCCGCGCGCCGTACGTCTTCCTGGCGAACATCGATCCGGCGCTCCAGCGCGGCGTGCTCGAGCAGTTCGCCGAGCCCGTGCTGGTCGCCTGCGACACGATGAACCACTGGATCGAGAGCGCCCGCGAGCCCCTCGAGGCGCTGCTGCCGCGCATCGGCCTGCTGGTCGTGAACGACGAGGAGGCGCGGCTGCTCTCGGGCGAACGCAACGTCGCCCGCGCGGCGCGCCGCATCCTCGCGCTCGGCCCGCGCCAGGTCCTCATCAAGCGCGGCGAGTACGGAGCGATCCTTTTCTCGTCCGATTCGGTCTTCGCCGTGCCCGCCTTTCCCCTCGAGGAGGTCTTCGACCCGACCGGCGCGGGCGACGTCTTCGCGGGCGGGATGATCGGCCATCTGGCCGCCACCGGGGATCGATCCGAGGCCGGGCTGCGGCGCGCGATCGTCTACGGCAGCGTGCTCGCGTCCTACGTGGTCGAGGACTTCGGCGGGCGCCGGCTCCGCACGCTCGGCCGCGACGACGTCGAGCGGCGGTATCGACAGTTCGTGGCGCTCACCGAGTTTTGAACCCGCCGGCGCCCGCGCTCTCGATCGTCATGCCCCTCTACAACGAGGCGGCGAACCTCGAGCCCCTCGTCGCCGAGCTCGGCCCGGTGCTCGACGCCCTCGGCCGCACGGCCGAGATCGTCGCGATCGACGACGGCAGCACCGACGGGAGCTTCGAGCGCCTGGTGGCGCTGGTCGCCCGCGAGCCGCGGCTCCGCATCGTCCGGCTGGCGCGCAACTACGGCCAGACGGCGGCCCTCGCCGCCGGCATCGAGCACGCCCGCGGCGCGATCGTCGTCTCGATCGACGCCGACGGGCAGAACGACCCGCGCGACATCCCGCGCCTGCTCGCCGCGCTCGACGGCGACGTGGACGTGGTGAACGGCTGGCGCAGCCCGCGCCGCGATCCGTGGCTCCGCCGCCGGCTCCCCTCCGCGGTGGCGAACCGGCTGATCTCGCTGGTCACCGGCACGGCGCTGCACGACTACGGCTGCACCCTGCGCGCGATGCGCGCGTCGGTGGCGCGAGAGCTCCAGCTCTACGGCGAGCTCCACCGCTTCATCCCCGCGCTGGCCGCCGATCTCGGCGCGCGCCTCGTCGAGATCCCGGTGCATCACCGGCCCCGCCGGGCCGGGCGCTCGAAGTACGGGCTCTCACGTACGTTGCGGGTGCTGCTCGACCTCCTGACCGTCAAGTTCCTCTCGGGCTTCTCGACCCGCCCGATCCAGCTCTTCGGCCTCTTCGGCATCGTCTGCGCCGGCACCGGGCTCGCGCTCACCGCCGAGCTCGGCTTCGAGCGTCTCGTGCTCGGCATCCGGCTCGCCAACCGGCCCGTCGTGCTGCTCGCGATCCTCATGGTGGTCGTCGGGATCCAGTTCGTGTCGATCGGGCTCCTCGGCGAGATGCTGGTGCGCACGTACCACGAGTCACAGGCGAAGCCGATCTATCGGGTGAGGGAGGTCGTTGAATTGACTTCAAAGGAGGGCGTCGGTATGCGTGACCGTTCATGAAGCTCTGCGTCATCGGCACCGGCTACGTGGGGCTGGTCGCGGGCACGTGCTTCGCCGAGGGCGGCAACGACGTCGTCTGCGTCGACAACGCGGTCGAGAAGATCGAGGCACTCCGCCGCGGCGACGTGCCGATCTACGAGCCGGGTCTCGGGGAGCTGATCCGGCGCAACGTCAGCGAATCCCGCCTCTCGTTCTCGACCGACGTGGTGGACGCCGTCCGGCGGAGCCTCGTCTGCTTCATCGCCGTCGGCACCCCGAGCGNNNNGGCAGCGCCGATCTGAAGGCGGTGATGGCCGTGGCGCGCGACATCGGGCGCGCGATGGACGGCTACCGCGTGATCGTCGCCAAGAGCACGGTCCCCGTCGGCAGCTCGGCGCGCATCCGCGAGGCGGTCGCGTCCGCCAGCACGCATCCCTTCGACGTGGTCTCGAACCCCGAGTTCCTGAAGGAAGGCGCCGCGATCGAGGACTTCATGAAGCCCGACCGGGTGGTCATCGGCAGCACGAGCCCGCGCGCGATCGAGATCATGCGCGAGCTCTACGAGCCGTTCGTGCGCACCGGCAACCCGATCCTCGCCATGGACAACGCGAGCGCCGAGATGACGAAGTACGCGGCGAATGCGCTGCTCGCGACCCGCATCTCCTTCATGAACGAGGTCGCCAACCTGTGCGAGCGGGTCGGCGCGGACGTCGACCAGGTCCGGCGCGGGATCAGCTACGACCGGCGCATCGGTCACCACTTTCTCTTCCCCGGCGTCGGGTACGGCGGCTCGTGCTTTCCGAAGGACGTGAAGGCCGTCATCCGGACCGCGCACGAGCAGGGTCTGGCGTTCCCTGTGCTGGCGGCGGTGGAGAAGGTGAACGAGGAGCAGAAGCGGCGCCTGGTGGACAAGGTGATGGCGCATTTCGGCGAGAAGCTCACCGGCCGGCGTTTCGCCGTGTGGGGCCTCGCCTTCAAGCCCCGCACCGACGACATGCGCGAGGCCCCGTCGATCACCGTCGTCGAGGGACTACTCGGGCGCGGCGCCACGGTGGCCGTGCACGACCCCGAGGCGCTGGGCGAGGCGCGCAAGCAGTTCGCCGACCGCGTCTCGTACCACCGGGTGAACTACGAGGCGCTCAAGGACGCCGACGCGCTGCTCATCGTCACCGAGTGGAACGAGTTCCGCCGCCCCGACTTCGCGCGCATGAAGCAGCTCCTCCGCCAGCCGGTCATCTTCGACGGCCGGAACCTGTACGAACCCGAGATCATGCGCGAGCACGGCTTCACCTACTTTCCGATCGGCCGCGCCTCGGTCCGGCCGGGCTGAGGCCATGGCGCGCATCCTCATCACCGGCGGCGCCGGCTTCATCGGCTCGCACCTCTGCGAGCGCTTCCTCGAAGAGGGCGACGACGTCATCTGCATGGACAATTTCCGCACCAGCACGCCGGACAACATCGCGCATCTGTTCGCGAACCGGCGCTTCATGTTCATCGAGCAGGACGTCACCACGTACATCTACGTGAAGGGACCGCTCGACGGGATCCTCCACTTCGCGTCGCCGGCGAGCCCGGTCGACTACCAGGAGCTGCCCATCCCGACCTTGAAGGTGGGCTCGCTCGGGACGCACAAGGCGCTCGGGCTCGCCAAGGAGAAGAGCGCCCGCTTCCTGCTCGCGTCCACCTCCGAGGTGTACGGCGACCCGCTCGTCCATCCGCAGAACGAGGAGTACTGGGGCAACGTCAACCCGATCGGCCCGCGCGGCGTGTACGACGAAGCCAAGCGCTTCGCGGAGGCGCTCACCATGGCCTACCATCGCGCCCACGGGGTCGAGACGCGGATCGTGCGCATCTTCAACACGCACGGCCCGCGCATGCGCCTGAACGACGGCCGCGTGGTTCCCAACTTCATCTCGCAGGCGCTCAAGGGCGAGCCCGTGACGGTCTACGGCGACGGCTCACAGACGCGGAGCTTCTGCTACGTCTCGGATCTGGTCGAGGGCATCGTCCGCCTGCTCCGGTCCGCCTACACCGGGCCGGTGAACTGCGGGAATCCGCAGGAGGTGACGATCCTGGAGTTCGCCAGGACGATCATCAGGCTCTCCGGCAGCAGGAGCGCGGTCGTCTTCCGCCCCCTGCCCGAGGACGATCCCAAGGTCCGCCAGCCCGACATCGCGCGGGCGCGGAAGCTCCTCGGCTGGGAGCCGCGCATCGGGATCGAGGAAGGGCTCGGGCGGACGATCGAGTTCTTCCGCGACAAGGTCGTCCCGGCCGCATGAAGATCGTGGTGACCGGCGGCGCGGGCTTCATCGGCTCGCACGTGGTCGACGCCTACGTGGAGGCGGGCCACGACGTGCTCGTGGTCGACGACCTCTCGACGGGCCGCCGCGAGAACCTGAACCCCCGCGCGCGCTTCCACCAGCTCGACATCGGCGATCGGCAGACCGCCGAACTGATCCGCGACGAGAAGCCCGCGGTGCTGAACCACCACGCGGCGCAGATGGACGTCCGTCGTTCCGTCGCCGACCCGCTCTTCGACGCACGCGTCAACGTCCTCGGGACCATCCACCTCCTCGAGGCGGCGCGGCAAGCCGGGGTGCAGCGCGTGCTGCTCGTCTCGTCGGGCGGCGCGGTCTACGGCGAGCAGGAAGCCTTCCCGGCGCCCGAGACCCACGCGACCAACCCGGTGAGCCCCTACGGCGTCAGCAAGCGGGCCGGGGAGCTGTACGCCTTCTTCTACCAGGCGGAGTACCGGCTCCCCTTCGTCGCGCTTCGCTACGCCAACGTCTATGGGCCGCGCCAGGACCCGCACGGCGAGGCGGGCGTGGTCGCGATCTTCACGGGACGGATGCTGCGCGGCGAGCCCGTGGTCGTCAACGGCGACGGCAAGCAGACGCGCGACTACGTGTACGTGGGCGACGTCGCGCGCGCCAATCTCCTCGCGCTCGACACGCGCGCCACCGGGCCATTCAACATCGGGACGGGGGTGGAGACCGACGTCAACACGCTGGCGAGCCTGCTCCTCGCGGCGGCGGGCAGCCGCTCGGAGGTGCGCCACGGGCCGGCCAAGTCCGGCGAGCAGCGGCGGAGCGTGATCGACAGCCGCCGCGCGGCGGAGCTCCTCGGCTGGCGCCCGGAGATGTCGCTCGCCGACGGGCTCGGGCGAACGGTGGCGTGGTTCCGCCAGCGCACCGGGTCGGCCTGACGATCGGCCGCGCGCGGCGTGGCGCGGCGTTGCTCTTCGCGGCGGCGCTCGCCGCCGAGTGCGAGCCACCCGTCGACCAGCTCGAGGCCGACTTCGTGCACTTCGTCGGCGCGGAGGCCGCGCGCTGACGCCGTCGCTTGCGGAACGCGACCGCCAACCGTACAGTCCGTGGACTTGGACACCGCTCGAATCCGCAACTTCTCGATCATCGCGCACATCGACCACGGCAAGTCGACGCTCGCCGACCGTTTCCTCGAGCGGACCGGCGCGGTGTCGCCGCGCGAGATGGCCGAGCAGTTCCTCGACGACATGGAGCTCGAGCGCGAGCGGGGCATCACCATCAAGGCGCGCGCCGTGCGGCTCGGCTACCGCGCGCGCGACGGCGACGACTACGTCCTGAACCTGATCGACACCCCCGGCCACGTCGATTTCAGCTACGAGGTGTCGCGCAGCCTCGCCGCCTGCGAGGGCGCCATCCTGGTCGTCGACGCCACGCAGGGCGTCCAGGCGCAGACCGTGGCCAACGTCTACCTGGCGCTCGACCACGACCTCGCCGTCGTGCCGGTGATCAACAAGGTCGATCTGCCGAGCGCCGAGCCAGAGCAGGTGCGCCACCAGATCGAGGACATCATCGGCCTCGATGCCTCGCGGGCGATCCTGACCAGCGCCAAGGAGGGTCGCGGCACGGAGGACGTCCTCGAGGCGATCGTCCGCGACGTCCCGCCGCCGCGCGGCGACGCCGACGCGCCCACCACGGCGCTCATCTTCGACTCCTGGTTCGACCCCTATCACGGCGCCGTCGTGCTGGTGCGCGTCTTCGACGGCACGCTCCGCAAGGGCCAGCGCATCCGCATGATGTCCACCGGGAAGGAGTTCCTGGTGACGCGGGTCGGGGTGCTCGCGCCGCGCGCCGTCGAGGTCGTGGAGCTCGGCCCGGGCGAGGTGGGCGTCGTCATGGCGGCGATCAAGGAGGTGCACGACACCAAGATCGGCGACACGATCATCGATGCCGAGCGGCCCGCCTCCGCTCCGCTCCTCGGCTTCCGGCCGGTCAAGCCGATGGTGTTCGCCGGTCTCTACCCGGCCGAGTCGGCGCAGTACGACGCGCTCCGCGACGCGGTCGAGAAGCTCCGGCTGAACGACTCGTCGTTCACCTACGAGCCGGAGACGTCGCTCGCGCTCGGGTTCGGCTTCCGCTGCGGGTTCCTCGGGCTGCTCCACATGGAGATCGTCCAGGAGCGCCTCGAGCGCGAGTTCGGACTGTCGCTGATCACCACCGCCCCCACCGTCGCCTACCGGGTGGTCCGGCGCGACGGGCAGGCCGTCGTGATCGACAGCCCCGCCAAGCTCCCGCCCCCGCTCCAGATCGACCACATCGAGGAGCCGTACATCCGGGCGACGGTCCACCTGCCGGTCGAGTTCGTCGGCAACGTGCTGGCGCTCTGCGAGGAGCGGCGCGGCCGGCAGCAGGAGATCCGCTATCTCGGCGAGA
>VBLD01000119.1:805-30576 GCA_005879205.1 Deltaproteobacteria bacterium | reverse complement strand
AAGTCCATCACGCGCGGCTACGCGTCGATGGACTACGAACATCTGGACTTCCGGCCCTCCGAGCTGGCGAAGCTCGACATTCTCATCAACGCCGACGTGGTCGACGCGCTCTCCGTGATCGTCCACCGCGAGCACGCCTATCTTCGTGGCCGCGAGCTGACGCAGCGGCTGCGCGAGCTGATCCCGCGCCAGATGTTCGAGGTGGTCATCCAGGCCGCCATCGGCGCCAAGGTGATCGCGCGCGAGACCGTGAAGGCGCTCCGCAAGAACGTGACGGCGAAGTGCTACGGCGGCGACATCACCCGCAAGCGCAAGCTCCTCGAGCGGCAGAAGGAAGGGAAGAAGCGGATGAAGCAGGTGGGGCGCGTGGAGATCCCGCAGGAGGCCTTCCTCGCGGTGCTGAAGGGTGGCGGCTGAAGGAGCGCTCGTCTATCATGGCCGGACATGGCTAAGCTCGAGCCCCGGAGCGCCGCCGCCGACGCGCTCTCCGGTCCCGTCGCGAAGCAGAAGTCGACGACCCGCGAGTACGCGGAGGCGCTCGGTGTCGCCCTCCTCCTGGCGCTTCTCATCCGGATGTTCGTGGTCCAGGCGTTCAAGATCCCGTCGGGCTCGATGCTGCCGACGCTGCAGATCGGCGATCACATCCTGGTGAACAAGTTCATCTACGGGGCCCGGATCGAGATCCCGCTCACCCAGGTCTCGCTCGGCCAGCTCCCGGGGCTGCACGAGCCCCGGCCGGGCGACGTCATCGTCTTCATCTGGCCGAAGGACCGCTCCAAGGACTTCATCAAGCGGGTGATCGCCATCGGCGGGCAGACCGTCGAGGTGCGCAGCAAGCAGGTCTACATCAACGGGAAACCCTGGGACGACCCGCACGCCACCTTCACGCCGCCCCGCGGGGGCGCAGGAAGCGGGGAGAACTACGGCCCGTACACGGTACCCACCGGCACGGTCTTCGTGATGGGCGACAACCGCGACCAGAGCTACGACTCGCGCTTCTGGGGTCCGGTGCCGCTCTCCGACATCAAGGGGCAGGCGCTCATCATCTACTGGTCGTGGGACGGCCCCGACCGCTGGGTGCGCTGGGAGCGCATCGGGCGGCTGGTGTATTGAGCCGACCCGAGACTGCGTCTCGGGTCGGGACAGGAAGCGGGGGTGTGGCCGTCGTGGATCGTGCGAGCGCCATGCCGCGGCCGGCAAAGGCGGCGCGGCAGAACGTGGCGCGGCTGAGGTCCCCGGCCATCGACTGCGCCGCGCCGGGGCAGGCGCGGTCCCTACTCGCGCTCGCACGCTCCGCAATGCTTGCCGCGCCGGCTTTGCCGGCCGCGGCACGGCGTCGGTCCCTGTCCACCGGGCGACAGGCTCGCTGTCCGTTCCGACCCCGAGACGAAGTCTCGGGGTCGGGGTACTAACGCGCCAGCAGCTCGCCCAGCGCCTTGTTGAACGCCTCGGGCTCCTCGAGGAACGGCGCATGGCCGCTCTCCTCGAAGACGACGAGTCGTGCGCCGCGGATGCCCTTGGCGAGCGCCTCGCCGTCGGCGAGGGGCAGCAGCTTGTCGTGGCGGCCGTGCAGCACCGCCGTCGGCACCTCGAGGCCACGGAGATGCTTGCGCAGGTCGGCGGCGAGCATGGCGTCCAGGGCGGCGGCGGCCACGTGTGGCGGTGTCTTCTGCATCTGCGCGACGGCCCACGGATGGAGGGGCGACTCGGCCCCCTTCAGGAAGAAGTCGGCCGCGAGCTGGCGTGCGAAGCCGCGGAAGTCGTTGGCGACGGCGGCGCGCATCTCACCTGCCCGGTCGGGATGGCCGGGCGGGGACTTGCGGTCGGCGAGACCGCCGGCGGTGGTGCACACGAGGCCGAGGGCGCTCACCCGCTCGCCGAGCCGCCGCGCCAGCTCGAGCGCGACGAGGCCGCCCATGGACCAGCCGACGACGGCGAGGCGCGGCACCCCGAGCGCCCGCACCAGATGCTCGAGGTCGCCGGCCAGGGCGCCGATCGTGTAGCCGGTGCGCGGATGGGAAGACTCGCCGTGGCCGCGGAGATCGACCGTGACGAGCGTGAAGCGGTCGCGCAATGCCTGGACCTGGCGGTCCCAGAAGGTCCGGTTGCAGGTCCACCCGTGGACCAGGAGCACCAGCGGGCCGCTGCCTGCCCGGTCGTAGCGGAGGGAAACCCCGGCGTGTGAAAGAAACGGCACGTGGCGCTCGTAGCGTGCGCGGTCGCGCGGTGCAAGGTCGCGGCATTTCCCGCGCCGGCCGCCGGATGGTAAGCAGGACCTGAGCGATGGTGAAGGAGCACGACCGGATCCGCGACGAGTGGCAGGCGGTCGCCCGCGGCTGGCGTCGATGGGAGCCGCTCTTCCAGTCCTTCACCTGGCCCGTCGCGCTGCGCATGGCGGCCGTCGCGCAGATCGGCGCCGGGCAGCGTGTCCTCGACGTCGGCTGCGGCATCGGCGATCCGACGCTCCAGGTCGCCGTGCTCGTCGGCCCGCACGGCCGGGTGCTCGGCATCGATCTGGTCGAGGACATGCTGGCGACGGCTCGCGAGCGTGCGGCGGCGCTCGGCCTCGGCCACGTGGAGTTCCGCGCGGCGGACGTGGCGACGCTCGAGGTTCCGCCGGCCAGCTTCGACGCCGTGCTCGCGCGCTGGAGCCTCATCTACGTGGACGACGTCGCCGGCGCCCTGGCCCGCCTGCGGTGCACCTTGCAGGCCGGCGGCCGGATCGCGGTGACCGCGTGGGCGCCGCCCGAAGACAACCCGTGGATCGCCATTCCGATGGAAGGGCTCGCCCGGGTGCTTCCCCTCTCGCCTCCGGACCCGGCGGCCCCGGGGCTCTTCTATCTCTCGGCCGACGGGGCGCTCGCCGACGCGCTGCGCGCCGCCGGCTTCCGCAACGTCGGGCAGCAGCGCGTGCAGCTCTCGCAGTTCGCGCGCGACGTGACCGAGTTCTGGGCGATGCTGGCGGACATGGCGGGGCCCCTCGCCCCGCTCGTCGCCGGCCTCGCCGGACCGGAGCGCCAGGAGGTGCTCCGCACGGTGGCGGACCGGATCGGGCGGTTCCGCAGCGGCGACGTCTTCCGCATCCCCGCTCAGGCGCAGCTCGCCTGGGCCGAACTGTAGCCGGGTCAGGGCAGCTCGCCGAGCCGTTTGCGATAGGCGTCGGCGCGCCGTCCGCTCTTGCCGAGGCCTTCGATGAGCGCGGTGAGGCGCTCGCGGTTCCCGAGAAGGTCCCCCGCATCCGTCAGCACGGACTCGACCGGCGTGGCCGCGCGCTCGAGCGTCGCGACGACCACGGCCGCCTCGGTGTCCGAGCGGACCATGTTCCGCGGCGCCTGGAACTCGACGAACATGTTGTCGTCGGTGTTGAGGGCCGCGCCTGCCGTCAACCTTCGCACGGCGTCCGGCCCGAGGGTGAGGCACGCCAGCAGGTGCTCGGGACGCTCGAAGCCGATCCGCGCGTTCTCGGCCCGCATTCGCGGGTTTGCCCAGCGCCGCTCGAGTTCCCCGAGGTCGATGCGGATGGGGCGGCGGGAGCCGATCAGGATGGTGTCCACCTGGGTGGGAGGAACGAAGACCATCACTTCGGGAAAGACGGACTGGAAGGTGCCGAGGATGGCCCGGAAGCTCTCGAGGGGAATCTGGTAGGCCTGGACCCACTGGGCGAACAGCCCCTCGGGGCGAAGGCGCGCGGCCGCCAGCCGGAAGAAGTCCTGCGTGAAGACGTTCGCCACGCCGCTCACCCACGGATGTGAGGGCTCGGACATGATGACGTCGTAGGTGGCGTCGTCGGCGAGCAGGATGTGGCGCGCGTCGTCCTCGAGGAGCCGCAGCCGCGGGTTCCTGTAGGGATGGTGGTTCACGTGCTCGAAGCGGCGGGAGGCCGCGATCACGGCCGGCTCGAGCTCGACGGCCCGCAACCTCTTGAGCGGGGTCTCGAGCGCGACCCCGGCCGAGACGCCGCTTCCCCAGCCGACCAGCAAGGCGTCGTCGGCGCGCGGCGCGAGCAGTAACGGGAGCTCGGCCATCATGACCTGCGTGTACATGTCGCTCTGCAGATCGCTCGCGTTCACCCGGCCGTTGATGGCGAGCGTCCGCCCGTCGCGCCACTGCATGACGACGACGGTCGCCGTCGGTCCCTCGCGATGGAAGAGGAGCTGGCCCTTGCGGCGGACGGTCTGTCTCGCCTCGTCGGCGCCCGCCTCGAACACGCCGGCGTTGAGCGACACCTGGTGCCAGCCCGGGCGGACCACCACGCCCGCGACGACCAGGGCAACCCCCACGACGGCGGCCGTGGTGCGTGCGGGCGAGCGCGGGACGACGAGCGCGAACGCCAGGCCGATCAGCGCCCCGGCCACCGCGATGGCGAGGAGCGTCGTCTGGGAGCCGAAGCGCGGGATCGCCACGAAGCCGGTGAAGATCGCGCCGACGATCGCGCCGATCGTGTTGACGGCGTAGAGCCGGCCGACCACGGGTCCGGTCCGGTGGCGTTCGGCGGACACGGCACCCACGAGGACGAGCGGAAGGATGGTCCCGGCAAACAGCGCGGGGAGGAAGAGGAGGGCGAAGACCGCGCTGGTGTTCATGGCGACGAGACCCGCGAGGCCGGCCGGCCGCCACCCCTCCCAGAGGTCGGCGTACCAGTACGGGAGGCGGTCGGCAGCCGCCACGGCGGCGAGCAGGCAGACGGCCATCAGGAGGTGCATCTTTCCGAGCTCCGGCCGGACGTCGGCGAGGCGCCGGCCACGCCGTGAGGCCCAGGCGCTGCCCGCGCCGAGGGCCGCGAGGTAGGCGAGCAACACGCTCGAGAACGCGTACGTCGTCGAGCCGACGACGAGCACGAGGACCCGCGTCCAGGCCACCTGGGCGGCGAACGACATCGCTCCCGAGGCGAAGGCTGCGGCGACGAGCGCCGGGCTCGTCGGTGCGGTGCCGGTCACGGCCTCCGCGGGTGCCGCGGGCAGACGGGGCAGCCGGAGGACGACACACCCGATCGCCACGTTGAGCGCGGCGGCGGCGACGATCGTACCCGAGACCCCGACCGTCGGCATGAGGACGAACCCGGCCGCGATCACCCCGAGCGCCGCGCCGACGAGGTTCACGGTGTAGAGCCACTCGGGCGCGAGCTGCCGGCCGCGGACCCCGGCCAGGTACTCGGCGAGGGCGGGCAGGGTCGCCCCCATCAAGGCGGTCGGCACGAGCAGGAGTCCGCCGGCGAGCACGAACCTGAGGACGCTGAAGACCGCGAAGGAGAAGTGAAAGCGGCGCCAGAGCCAGCCGTACACGGGCTGGATGACGTCGAGGAGCAGCGGCACGGCGAGCGCGGCGATGCCGATGCCGATCTCGAGCAGACCGTAGGCGCGGCGCGGGTCGGCGATGTGCGGCAGCCGTCGGCCGATGCCGTGGCTGCCGAGCGCGAGGCCGCCCATGAAGGCGGCGAGCACGGTGCTCACCGCCAGCGACGTCGCCCCGAAGACGAGTCCGAGGAGCCGCACCCACACCACCTCGTGCATGAGGCCGGCGCTTCCCGAGAGCAGGAAGACGGCCACCAGGGTCTGCACCCCGCGCGCCGCTGCGGGCGTGACCCGGCGCTCCGCCTTCACCTCGAGGCGATGGGTGCGGCGCGCGTCCCGGCGTGCTCGGCGCGCGGCCCCTGGCTCCCGCTGCGGCACCGCCGCTCCTAGGCCGGCAGGAAGACGTTCAGTCCCTGCTCCCGCCGCACCGTCCCGGCCCGCCCCACCTGCTCCTCCCGTTCCATCGCCTCGAGCAGCGCGGCGTCATGGGGGAGGACGGCCACGAATCGGCGGCCGCCGTCGAGTCGGCCGATGACCGTCCCGCGCTCCGGCGCTCCGTCGCGGCCGTGCATGATCGTGTAGGTCTCGATGCTGGCGCGCCCCGTCGCCTCGGCCACGACGTCGGGGTGGGGCAGGGCATCGACCCGTTCCTGGAGCGCAGCGCCCCCGGCGCGCTGCCAGCCGCGCGGCGGCGGCGCACCGCCGTAGATGCCGAGCGCATGCTTGGTCAGGTGCCAGCCGTTGGCGTGCACCAGGCCGAAGGTGTGGCGCGACGCACGGAGCCGCTCGGCCAGGGCGACGACGGCGTGCGTCGTGTAGTTGTTGCCGGGTCCGCCGAACCAGGGAAGACCGCCCGTCACGGTGAGCGGGCGCGGGTCGCCGGGCGCGATCCCGAGCATGGCGGCGGTGAGGCGCGGCGCGATCGGGAAGCAGCTGTAGAGGTCCAGGTGGACCAGCCGGTCGACCGTGAGCCCCGTCGTCTCGAGGAGCTCGGCCGCCGCGCGCTGAACGCCGGGCAGGCTGTGATAGTCGCCGCGGTCGAGCAGGTACCAGTGCTCGATCACGTCGACGCCCGCCCAGGGATAGACCCAGCGATCCGCGGCGATGCCGAGACGGCGGGCGGCATGGTCGGCGGCGAGCAGGACCGCGGCGCCCTGGTTGACGTCGATGATCGCGTTCATGAACTTCGGATACGGAAAGCCGATCATGCGGTTCTCGGCGGTCACCGCGCCGAGCTCCTCGGCGCTCTTGCCGTCGCGGAACCAGGCGTGGGGGTTCTGTGCGGCGAGCGCGGCCGAGCGGGCGGCAAACTCGCCGAGCTCGCGGCGATGGGCCGCGAGGCCGAGACCGCGGGCGGCGCGAAACGCGTTCTCGAACAGCGGGTAGGTCGTGATCGGCTGGGCGACGCCGTGACGGATCTCGAGCTCGGTCGAGCCGGGCCGTCCGTCGCCCCAGCGCGGCGCGTCCTCGGCTCGGGCCGGCGTCCAGGGGATGCGTCGCCCGGCGCGCCCGAGGGCGCGGGCGGTGTGCCACGCCTCGGCTCCCGCGATGAGCGCCACGGTGCTGCGGCCGGCGGCGATCTCGTCCGCGAGATGGTTGACGAGCGCCTGCGGTGTGTTGCCGCCGAGGGTCGTATTCAGGCGCCGCGCGCCGGGACAGCCGAGCCGCTCGGCGAGCAGCGCCGCGGCATCGCCGTAGTCGTGGCAGACGACGGTGGGCACGGCCACCGTATCGACCGCCGCGAGCAGCGCCGCCCCGCCGCCCGCGTCCTCGGCGGCGCGCCGCGCCGCTTCCTCCATCAGGAGGAGCGGCTCCCGGCCGGCCGTCGGATCGTCGGGACGGTCGGTCGTCTGCCCGCCGCCGATCAGGACGGGGAGATGGCGACCGCTCTCGGCTGGCATGGGCATTTCTCGCGTGCTACGCGTAACGCTGTCAAGTTGACATGGCCGCCCGAACGCTCCGCACGCCCGTCTGCGATCTCTTCGGCATCGACGTCCCGATCATCCTCGCGGGCATGGGCGGGGTGTCGATGGCGCCGCTCGTCGCCGCCGTGTCGAACGCCGGCGGACTCGGCGTGATCGGCGCCGCGAACCTCTCGCCCGACGAGCTGCGAGCGGAGATCCGGGACACCAAGGCGCTGACCCGCAAGCCCTTCGCCGTCGACCTCCTGGCGCCGCTCCCGCAGATGATCGTGCCCTATCTCCCCATCCTCTACGAGGAGGAGGTGAAGATCTTCGTCGCCGGTCTCGCGATCCCCGAGAAGCACGTCGCCGAGATGCACGCTCACGGCATCACGATCATGGTGATGACGGGCAAGGTGAAGCACGCGGTGCGCGCCGAGGCGGCCGGCGCCGACGTGGTCGCGGCGCAGGGCACGGAGGCGGGCGGTCACACGGGCGAGATCGGCACGCTGGCGCTCGTCCCGCAGGTCGTCGATGCAGTGCGGATCCCCGTGGTGGCGGCTGGCGGCATCGTCGACGGCCGCGGCGTCGTCGCGGCGCTCGCCCTCGGCGCCCGGGGTGCGGTGATCGGCACGCGTTTCATCGCCACCCCCGAGGCCACCGCCGCGCAGAGCTATCGCGAGGCCCTGGTACGCGCCGAGCAGGACGAGACGATCCGCACCCGGTGCTACTCGGGCAAGCCGCTGCGCTCGCTCCGCAACCGCTACATCGCCGAGTACGAGGCCAACCCGAGCAGCATCCGGCCCTTTCCCGAGCAGCTCGTGCTCTCTGCCCAGCGCCGCGTGATGGCGTACTGGGAAACCGAGGCCGACCCCGAGCGGACCTGCTTTCCCGCCGGACAGGGTGTCGGCGGCTTCCACGAGATAAAGCCGGCGGCCGACGTCCTGCACGAGATCGTCGCCCAGGCAGAGCAGGTGCTCGCCGCGCTGCCTGCCTGAGGAGGCGGATCGGCGCCGTCCGACGGCGCTGAGCAGTAGCACACCGCCCGCGCGCGGACCGGATTTCGACCTCGAGGTGCGGATCGACGACACCGAGCTGCCGGCGCTGAACGACGTCCTGCGCGTGTACGGCGGGTTCGACGTCGCGCGCGGGCGCTTCTCGCTCTACGCCGAGGTCACCGTGCACGAGGGATGGATCCCCTGGGGCGTGCCCTCGGGTTCTCCCGCGGTCCGGCGCTGGAAAAAAGCAGTTGACGGTGACGGCCGACACAGGGCACTTGCCATGCGGCCTGGCCGGGAATCGGTCACGGCACCTGAGAGGTGCGGCGCAAGGTCATTGCATGAAGAGGGTGCTGAAATACGGGTGTCTCCTCCTCTGGAGTCTGCTCGCGACCGAAGCTCGCCCGCAGTCGTGCACGACGCCGCTGATCGCGGTCGGCCCGTCGAGCCCGGCCAACGGCTTCCCTCAGTACTACGTCGACGCCACCCAGCTGGCGCTCGTGCCGTGTCTCGATCCGGGCGGGTTCTGTCCGGCGATGGACCTCCCCGATCCCACCTCGCCCGTGGTCTTCCCCGACAACTTCCCTTCGGCCTTCTTCTACTGGCTGGCCAACGCGCGGATCACCCTCCCGAGCGGAGGGCGCGCCCGCGTGACCCTGGCCGTCGAGGGAACCTTCGTCGGGGGGCGCGTGGTACCCGGCAACCAGTTCGCCTTCGGCCGGGTGCGCATCCGGGCGGATGGACTCGTCGCGGGTGCCACGTACACCTTCACGCATCCGTACGGTGTCGACGTGCTCCAGGCGGACGGCTTGGGCAGCCTCAACGTGACGAACGACGTCGGGACCGCTGGCTTCACCGGACCGCTGGCCGGTCGCGTCGGCCCCTTCCTCGTGTGGGACGCGTCGCCGCCGGCGCCGCCGTCGGGCTTCGTCGGCAACCCGGGCGTCGACCACCCCGTGACCGGAAGTCCCTGCGGCATCAACCTGTTCCGCATCGAGGGCTCGGGACTTCCCGCAGGCGGACTCCAGACGGGCCTCTTCTCCGTGGCCGGGAAGAAGAACGGCGTCTGCGGCAACGGCATCCTCGAGGTGGGCGAGGAGTGCGACGACGGCAACCGGCAGGACGGCGACTGCTGCTCCTCCGCGTGTCGGCGTGATCCGCCGGGGACCGCGTGCACGACCGGGAACGTCTGTGCCGACGCGGCGTGCGACGCCGCGGCCGCCTGCCAGCTCATCGGCTTCAACACGAAGCCCTGCGACGACGGCAGCGCGTGCACCGTGGCGGACACCTGCTCGCTCGGGAATTGTGCCGGGACGCTGCGATCGTGCGACGACGCCAACGTGTGCACCACGGATTCGTGTGATCCGGCGACGGGTTGCGTGAACACGCCCCGCTCGGGAGCGTGCGACGACCACGACGCCTGCACGACCGCCGACGGGTGTACGGGCGGCAGATGCGTCGGCACGCGGCGGAGCTGCGACGATGGCAACGTCTGCACGGACGACTCGTGTAACCCGGCGACCGGCTGCGTGCACACGGCGAACACCGCCCCGTGCGACGACGGCGACGCCTGCACCACGCTCGACGCCTGCAAGGGCGGGAAGTGCGTCGGCAGCGCTCCGCCGAGCTACTGCGACGACGGCAACGTCTGCACGGACGACTCGTGCAACCCGGCGACCGGGTGCGAACATACGCCGAACACCGCGTCGTGCAACGACTTCGACGCCTGCACGACGAACGACACCTGTTCGGGCGGCCGGTGCATCGGGCGCGGCGCGCGGAACTGCGACGACGGCAACCCGTGCACGGACGACTCGTGCAGCCCCCTGACCGGATGCGTGCACACGCCGAACAGCGCGCCGTGCGACGACCTCGACGCCTGCACCGTGGGCGATACCTGTGCGGAGGGCCGCTGCGTGGGAGCGCCGCGGAGCTGCGACGACGGGAATGGCTGCACCGACGACGCCTGCCGGCCCGAGACCGGCTGCGTGCATACCGCGAACCGGGCCCCCTGCGACGACGGCGACGCTTGTACCACGGGCGACACGTGCTCGGGAGGACGATGCATGGGCGGCGCGCCGCCGCGCTGCGACGACAGCAATCCGTGCACCGACGACGCCTGCCGGTCCGACACGGGGTGTGTGTACGTCCCCAATGCCGCGTCCTGCGACGACGGCAACGCGTGTACGACGGGCGACACCTGCACTGGCGGCCGGTGTAAGGGCGCGACGCTCGCCTGCGACGACGGCAATCCGTGCACCGACGATGCCTGCGACCCGCAAGCCGGCTGTGGCCACGTCTTCAACACGGCAGCCTGCGACGACGGCGACGCCTGTACGACCGGCGATGCCTGCGCGGCGGGAAAATGCGTGGGTGGCGGCCGCCTCGGCTGCGACGACGGCAATCCGTGCACCGACGATGCGTGCGACCCTGCGCACGGCTGCGCGCACGACCCCAACGGCGACCCGTGCGACGACGGCGACTTCTGCACGACGGGGGACACGTGTGCCGCGGGCGCATGCGTCGGCCACGCGTCGCCCCCGTGCCCCGCCGTGGCCAGCACGATCGACGCCGACGTCACCGTGAGCCTCGGGCGGCACACGACCGGCTGGGGCCGGTCGAGGGTCCTCTCGGCCGGAGCCGGCCGTTATCCGAAGCAGATCTTCCTGCGGCTCCGCGTCGCCGGCGTCGGCGCCCGCCGGGTGTCGTCGGCGCGGTTGCGCCTCGCAGTGAAGCGGCGCAGCGACTCGGGCGGTCGCCTCCACGTGCTGCACGACTGCCAGTGGGACGAGCTCACGACCACGTGGGAGGCCGAGCCCGCCATGGACCACGGGGTACTCGCCGACATAGGCCCGGTCGAGCGCGGTCAAACCGTCGAGATGGATCTGACTCCCCTGATCGGCGGCGACGGGATCTACTGCCTGGCGCTCGAGAGCCCGTCGCGAGACCGCGTCGACTACCAGTCGCGCGAGGCGCCGAAGGGGCGCCCCGAGCTGGTCGTGGAGACGGCCCCGTAGGGGCCTAGCTCATCGCCGCCCGGCGATCCGGGGGATGGGCATCTGCGCCCGGGGCGATCGCCGCGGGGGGCCGATACTGCTCGCGGTAGATCTCGACGAAGGAGAAGAGGATCGCCAGGATCACCGGTCCGAGGAAGACGCCGACGAAGCCGTAGGTCTGGAGGCCGCCGAGGATGGCGAAGAGCAGGAGGAACGTCGGGAGCTTGGCCCGGCCGCCGATGAAGAGCGGCTTGATCCAGTTGTCGGCGGTGCTGACCACCAGCACGCCCCAGATGGCGAGCCCGGTCGCTCGTCCGAGATGGCCGGTGAAGGCCAGGTAGACCGCGACGCCGCTCCACAGGAACGCCGGACCGGCCAGCGGCAGGAAGGAGGCGAGGCCGGTCAGGAAGCCGAGGAAGACGCTGAACGACAGCCCGCCGATCAGCCAGTAGCCTAACCCGGCGAGCACGCCCTGCGTGGCGGCGGTGACGACCATGCTCTGCACGACGGCGGTGAGCGTGGTGTACAGGCGCGCGAACACGGCTTCCTTGTGCTCGGCCTCCATCGGCAGGAGCTCGCGGAAGCTCGCGGCCATGCGCTCGCCGTCGCGGAAGAAGAAGAACAGCGCCACCAGCATGAGGATGAAGTTGACCACCGAGACCAGGAGGTTCCGCGCCAGGCCCGTCGCCTGACCGACGATCTGCTCGGAGAGCCAGTTCATGGCGCGCAGGAGGAGATCGGACAGCTCGATCGAGAACTGCTCGAAGGCGGGCGCGACGCGCATCCAGACGCCGCCCAGCCGTGAAGTGCGGACCTGCTTGACGAGCCGCAGCATCTCGCCTTGCCGGACCGCCTCCTGGACGCGGATGTAGGCGCCCGTCGCCTCGCGTACGAGCAGCGAGCCGATGAAGATCGACGGCAGGATGACCGCGACGATGACGGCTAGGACGAGGGACAGCGCGGCAAGCGACCGCCGCCCGCGGAAGATGCGCACGAGCCACGCCGTCAGCGGGTAGAAGGTGAGCGCCAGGATCGCCGCCCAGACCAGCGGGACGAAGAAGGTCCAGAGGAAGAGGTAGAGCTGGTAGAGCAGGAGGAAGAAGACGGCGAAGAAGAAAGCCGCGAAGAGTTGCTCCCGCGACACGCGGCGACTACTGTAGCGGCCGCCGCGGTCGATCACAAGGTGGGCGATCGACGGTGCGGGATTGCCTTGACACCACCCGGAGGGGTTGGTACCAAAACCTCTTTGCGTCGATGCGCACAGGCACGTAGCTCAGTGGGAGAGCGCTTCCTTGACACGGAAGAGGCCGGCGGTTCAATCCCGCCCGTGCCTACCATCCGTCCCCGCCCCGGCCTGCGCCCTACCTCTGGTGCTCCGTCGTTCCATCATCAATAGATGGCCGAGATCACCGTGACGTTCGAGGACGGGGCCGCCGAGCGTTTGCCGGCGGGGATCACGGCGGCCGAGGCCATGCGCCGGCATGCCGGGCGGGACGGCGGCCGCGCCCGGCTCGAGCGGGCCGTGGCGGCCCGCGTCGAGGCGGACGGCTCCACGGTCGTCGATCTGACGCGGCCGCTGCTCCGTGACTGCCGCGTGGCCCCGGTTGCGGTCGAGACGCCGGAGGGCCTCGAGGTCATCCGCCACTCCACCGCCCACCTCATGGCGCAGGCGGTGAAGCGACTCTTCCCCGAGACTCAGATCACCATCGGCCCGGTCATCGAGAACGGCTTCTACTACGATTTCAAGCGACCCGGTGGGTTCGCGAGCGAGGACCTCCCGCGCATCGAGGAGACGATGCGGGCGATCGTCGCCGAGGACCTGCCCGTGCGGCGGGAAGAGGTGGCACGCGGCGAGGCGGTCCGCCGCTTCCGCGAGATGGGAGAGCACTACAAGGTCGAGATCATCGAAGGCATTCCCGATGACGTGGTCTCGCTGTACCACCAGGGCGAGTTCGTCGACCTCTGCCGCGGGCCCCACGTGCCGTCGACCGGGCGCATTCCCGCCTTCCGGTTGACCTCGCTCGCCGGGGCGTACTGGCGGGGGGACGCGCGCAACGAGCAGCTGCAGCGCATCTACGGCACCGCGTGGGCGAGCGAGCAGGATCTCGAGGCGTACCTGAAGCGCCTGGAGGAGGCGAAGCAGCGCGACCACCGTCGCCTCGGCCAGGTCCTGGACCTCTACTCGCTGCACCCGATCGCGCCCGGGTCGCCCTTCTTCCACGCGAAGGGCGCCGTCGTCTACAACACGCTCGTCCAGTACATCCGCTCGCTCTACGCACGCTACGGCTACACCGAGGTGATCACGCCGCTCATCTACAAGACCGAGCTCTGGAAGACGTCCGGCCACTACGACGCCTTCCACGACGACATGTTCCTGATGACGATCGAGGACGAGGAATACGGCGTGAAGCCCATGAACTGCCCGGGCCACTGCTACCTCTTCGCCACTCGCAAGCACTCCTACCGCGACCTTCCGGTCCGCTATGCCGACTTCAGCCGGCTGCATCGCTTCGAGCCCTCGGGCACGCTCGCCGGCCTGGTCCGCGTGCGGTCGATGGCGCAGGACGACGCGCACATCTACTGCGCCCCGGAGCAGCTCGACGGCGAGCTCGAGCGCTTCGTCGCCATGACGCGCGAGGTCTACGCCGCCTTCGGCTTCGACCGCGTCGAGGTCACGCTCCAGACGCGGCCCGAGAAGTTCCTCGGCCGGCTCGAGCTGTGGGAGGCGGCCGAGGCGGCGTTGCGCCGGGCCCTCGAGCGCGCGGGGTACGCCGTCACCGTGCTGGAAGGGCAGGGCGCCTTCTACGGGCCGAAGATCGGCTTCGACTTCCGGGACGTGCTCGAGCGGTCCTGGACGCTCGCCACCGTGCAGATCGATTGCGCCATGCCCGAGCGGTTCGGGCTGCGCTACGTGACGGCGGAAGGCACGGAGGCGACGCCCGTCATGCTCCACCGGGCCGTCCTCGGCTCGCTCGAGCGCTTCATCGCGATCCTCCTCGAGCACACGGCGGGCAGGCTGCCGCTCTGGCTGGCCCCCGTGCAGGTGCGCGTGCTGCCGGTCAGCGAGAAGGCAGCCGCCTACGCGACGCGCGTGGCCGACGCGTGCCGTGCGGCGGGTCTCCGGGCGGAGGCGGACCTGCGAAACGAGAAGCTCGGTTACAAGGTACGCGAGGCTCAGGTCGAGAAGGTGCCGGCGGTCGCGGTGGTCGGGGAGCGCGAGGCGGCGGCGGGCACCGTGGCGCCGCGCACCGAGGGTGCCGCGCAGCCGGCGGTGCCGCTCGACGCCTTCGTCGCCGCGACGGTGGCGGAAGCCTGCGTGCCAGGGGGTGAGCCATAGCCAAGGTCGAAGACAAGACGCGGATCAACCACAACATCCGCGCCCGCGAGGTGCGGGTGATCGATTCCGACGGTGCGCAGCTCGGCGTCATGGCGACGTCGGACGCGCAGCGCATCGCGACGCAGAAGGAGCTCGACCTGGTCGAGGTCGCGCCCACCGCCAACCCGCCGGTCTGCCGCATCATGGACTTCGGCAAGTACCGGTATGCGCAGAAGAAGAAGGCGCAGGAGTCACGCAAGAAGTCGGCGGCCACCCTCCTGAAGGAGGTGAAGGTGGGGTCGCAGACCAGCGGGCACGACGTCAACTTCAAGGTCGGCCACATCCGGAGCTTCCTCGGCGAAGGCCATCGTGTCAAAGTGACGGTCTTCTTCCGTGGCCGGTCGATCACGCACCCCGAGCTCGGCAGGGCGATGCTCGACAAGATCGCCGAGAAGGTGAGCGACGTCGCGGTCATCGATCAGCCGGCGCGGATGGAGGGCCGCAGCATGTCGATGATGCTGGTGTCAAAGTGAGGGACTAGTGATGCCGAAGATCAAGACGAACCGCGGCGCCGCCAAGCGCTTCAAGATGACCGGTACCGGCAAGGTGAAGCGCCGGCACGCGTACCTGCGCCACATCTTGTCCACCAAGACCCGCAAGCAGAAGCGCGGGCTCCGCCGATCGGCGCTCGTCGATCCCGCCAACGCCAGGGCGATCAAGCGCCTTCTGCCCTACCTGTAGAGAGGAGCGGCCCGATGCCACGCGCCAAGGGCGGCCCGAAGACGCGCCGCCGTCACAAGAAGACCATGAAGCTGGCGAAGGGCAACGTCGGCGGCCGCCGCAAGACCTATCGCCAGGCCCGCGAGACGGTGGAGCGAGGGCTCACCTACGCCTACCGCGACCGCAAGCAGCGCAAGCGCGATTTCCGGTCGCTCTGGATCGTGCGCATCAACGCCGCCGCGCGCGCCAACGGCCTGTCGTACAGCCGGCTCATGACGGGCCTGCGCGCCGCGGGAGTGGAGGTGGACCGCAAGATGCTCGCCGTCCTCGCCCTCGACGATCCCCGGGCGTTCGCAGAGATCGCCGGCCTCGCCCGCGCCCAGGCCGACGCACCGGCGACGCCCTAGTTGCAGGAGGAGCTCGCACGGCTCCGCGAGGCCGCCCTCGCCGAGGTCGCCTCCTGCGGCGCCGAGGGGGAGCTCGAGGCGGTCCGCGTCCGCTACCTCGGCCGCAAGGGCCTGCTCACGCAGGCGGTGCGCGGGCTCGCGGCCGTGGCGCCGGCCGAGCGACCGGCGCTCGGGGCGCTGGTCAACGAGGCGAAGGACGCGGTCGAGGCGGCCATCGCGGCTTCGGGTGAGCGGCTCGCCGCCGAGCGACTGGCCCACCGGCTCGCTCACGAGCGCATCGACGTCACGCTCCCCGGCCGCCGTCGCCCGCGCGGCCACGCGCATCCGCTCCGTCTCATCGAGGACGAGATCGTCGACGTCTTCGTCGGCATGGGCTTTCGCGTTGCCGAGGGGCCGGAGATCGAGGACGACTACCACAACTTCGCGGCGCTCAACTTCGAGCCCGACCACCCCGCGCGCGACGCGCAGGACACGCTGTTCGTGGCGCCCGGCTCCGATCTCCTCCTCCGCACCCACACGTCGCCCGTGCAGATCCGCGTCATGCGGGCCGCGAAGCCACCCCTGCGCGTCGTCGTGCCGGGGACGGTCTACCGGCGCGACGACCTCGACCCGACCCACTCGCCGATGTTCCAGCAGGTGGAGGGGTTCATGGTGGACGAGCGCGTGAGCTTCGCCGATCTGAAGGGCGTGCTCGTTCACTTCCTCCGCCGCATCTTCGGCCCCGAGACCGGTGTCCGCTTCCGGCCGAGCTTCTTCCCGTTCACCGAGCCTTCCGCCGAGGCCGACATCGCCTGCTTCCGGTGCGCGCCGACGGGCGCGGCCGACCCTGCGTGCCGCATCTGCCGGGGAGGCCGGTGGCTCGAGGTGCTCGGCGCCGGGATGATCCATCCGAACGTGTTGCGCGCCGTCGGCTACGACCCGGAGAAGGTGCAGGGCTTCGCCTTCGGCCTCGGCACCGATCGCATCGCGATCCTCCGCTACGGCATCGAGGACCTCCGGCTCTTCTACGAGAACGACCTGCGCTTCCTCGCGCAGTTCCCGTCGTAGGCGGCCGTGCGCATCTTACTGTCCTGGCTCTCTGACTTCGTCACCTGCGGATCGGCCGAGGCGCTGGCCGAGCGCCTCGCGCTGGCCGGCTTTCCCGTGGAGGGCCTCGAGGAGGTGGGCCGGCTCGACCCCCGCATCCGGGTCGGGCGACTCGTCGCCGTCGATCCGCATCCGGAGACGGAGCGGCTCTGGGTCTGTCGGGTGGATGTCGGGGACGCGGCGGCGATCACCGTCGTGTCGGGCGCGCCCGGCCTCGCCGCGGGGCACCGCGTGCCGGTGGCGCTGCCTGGATCCCGGCTGCCGGACGGGCAGGAGACGCGCGTCGCGACCTTCGCCGGCGTGGCCTCCGCCGGCGTCCTCTGCTCGGAGGCGGAGCTCGCGCTCGGCGACGACGGGGGCCGGGTGCTGCTCCTGTCGCCCGACGCCGTTCCCGGCACGCCGCTCGTCGAGCTCGACGGGGTCGCGGACACGGTGCTCGAGCTCGAGGTGACGTCCAACCGCGGCGACTGCCTGTCGATCCTCGGCGTCGCGCGCGAGGTCGCGGCGCTGAGCGGCGTCCGCCTCCGCCATCCGCGGCCGCGGCCGCGCGAGGTGGGGCCGCCCGCCGCCGGCGACGTCGGCGTGCGCGTCGAGGCTGCCGACCTGTGCCCGCACTACTGTGCCCGCCTCGTGCGCTCCGTCAACGTCGAGCCCTCGCCGCTCTGGCTCCGCCTCCGGCTGCGCCGTGCCGGCATGCGGCCGGTGAACGTCATCGTCGACGCCACGAACCACGTGATGCTCGAGCGCGGCCAGCCGCTCCACGCCTTCGACTGGGAGCGGCTCGCCGAGCACCGGATCGTCGTGCGCCGCGCCGCCCCCGGCGAGCGGCTGGTGACGCTCGACGGCGTCGAGCGTGCGCTCGACCCCCCGGGTCTGGTGATCGCCGACGCGCGCGGCCCGGTCGCGCTGGCCGGCGTCATGGGGGGGCAGGCGTCGGAGGTGACGGCCGCGACGCGCATCCTGCTCCTCGAGAGCGCCTTCTTCATGCCCTCCGCCGTGCGGCGGACGGCGCGCCGCACCGGCATCACCTCCGAGGCCGCCTATCGCTTCGAGCGGCGGGTCGATCCGGCGATGGTCGTCGAGGCGCTCGACGGGGCCGCCGCGCTGATCACGCGCCTGGCCGGCGGCCGCACGGCGCCCGGCATCGTCGAGGATCCGCCCGGGGGGTGGATGCCCGAGCTGCCGGCGATCCGCCTCCGTCCGCGCCGGGTGGCCGCGCTGCTCGGCGTCGGTGTGCCGCGCGCCCAGATCGGACGGCGGCTGAGCGCCCTCGGCGCGAGCTGCCGTCCCGACCGCGACGCGCTGCTGGTCACGCCCCCCTCGCATCGCGGCGACCTGCAGCGCGAGGAGGATCTGGTGGAGGAGGTGGCGCGGCTCGGCGGCTACGACGCCATTCCCGTGAGCCTGCCCGAAGCGCCGCTCACGAGCGGCGAGGACAGCCGCACCCGCGTCGCGGCGCGCCGCCTCCGCCGTCTGCTCACCGCCGAGGGGCTGACCGAGATGGTGACCCTCGCCTTCACCGACGCGCAGACGAACCGGCTGCTCCCCGGATTCGTCGGTCGCAGGCTCGTGCCGCTCGCGCTCCAGAACCCGCTCTCATCGGAGACGGGCGAGCTGCGCCGCTCGCCCATCTCCGGCCTGGTGCGCGCGCTGCGCGCCAACCTCGGCCTCGGCGCCGGCTTCGTCGGCGCGTTCGAGATCGGCAAGGGGTACGGCCTGGACGCGCAGGGGCGCCGGCAGGAGCGCCGCGCCCTTGCGATCCTCCTGTACGGTACCTGGCCGCCGCGCGGGGCGGAGCGCTCCGGGCCTCCGGTCGAGTTCGGTGACCTGAAGGGGATCGTCGAGAACGTCCTCGCGGACCTCGGCGTCGAGGAGCCGCGCGTGCGCTGGCGGCCGCTCGGCGAGGAGGCGCTGCTGCATCCGGGCAAGGGCGCGATCATCGAGGTGGCGGGCACGGCCATCGGCGTGGCTGGAGCCCTGCACCCCAAAATCGCGCAGACCTGCGATCTTGCAGAGGAAGTGTGGCTGTCGGAGCTTGACTTCGAAATTCTCGCCGACTATGGTTCGCGCCGCGTCGAGCTGAGGTCCTTACCTCGATTTCCTGCCGTCACACGCGACATTGCGGTTATCGTGGACGAAGCGTTTCCGGCCGCTGCGATCCTCGAGGAGGTCCGGTCGTTGGCCGATGACCGCATCGAGGCCGTCCGCCTCTTCGATTGCTACCGCGGCGCCCCGATTCCGGAGGGAAAGAAGAGCCTCGCGTACTCGATCGCCTATCGAGCCGCTGACCGAACGCTGACCGACGAGGAAGTGAGCGGCGTGCACGCGGGCGTGCTCCAGCGTCTCCGGGAGCGGTTCCCGCTCGAGCTGAGAGCCTGAGGCGGCCTCCATGACCATGACGAAGGCCGACATCGTCGAGCGAATCTACGAGAAGGTGGGCTTTTCGAAGAAGGAGGCGACCGAGGTCGTCGAATCGATCTTCGAGCTCGTGAAGGAACGTCTCGAGCAGGGCGAGAAGGTGAAGATCTCCGGCTTCGGCAACTTCGTGGTGAACGAGAAGCGCCCCCGCAAGGGTCGGAACCCGCAGACGGGGGAGGAGATCGTCATCTCGGGCCGTCGGGTGCTGACCTTCAAGGCGAGCCAGGTGCTCAAGAAGACGATGAACGGCGGCGGTCCGCCGTCCGCCGCCAGGGGCACCCCGTGACCGCCCCGCTCCCCGACAAGCTGTACTTCAAGATCGGCGAGGTCGCGAAGCTGATCGGCGTGAAGCCGTACGTGCTGCGCTACTGGGAGACCGAGTTCAGCATCCTCCGCCCCGGCAAGACCCGTGCGCGGCACCGTCTCTACCGCCGCAAGGACGTCGAGGTGCTCCTCGAGATCCGTCGCCTCCTCTACACCGAGCGCTACACGATCGAAGGCGCCAAACGCCGCCTCCGCGAGCTCAGCACCGCCTCCCCCGACACGGGCGATACGGCCCCGACCGCGGCCGCGGTACGCGACGAGCTGGTCGCTCTCTACCGCATGCTGGAAGACTGACGACCCGTCGTTCGCGCACGGCCAAGCCGCGCGCTGCTTTCCCTCTAGTGAGGCGACGCCGCCGCAGCAAGCGCTCCAGTCGCCGCGCGCGAGCACGCCACGACGTGCAGGGCGGGAAGGGGCGCCGCGGCGGCGACCTCCGCAGCTCCCGCGCGCGCCCGCAGCTTCGGGGGGACGTCACGCGTCCGAGGCGCGCGTGGAGCGACCGGGAGCCGCGGCGGCGCCCCTTCCCGCCACCCCGCCGCGAGCGCTATCGGACGCCGCTAGTACGCTTGGTGCGGAGGTGGAGCCGATACACCTTCTTGGATTGCGGCGCCGTGCCCGCCTCGACCGCGGCCAGCCGCTTCGCCTTCCAGCCGAGCAGCGCGCCGCGCAGCGACTCGGGGTTGATGCCGAGGGTCTCGCAGACGTTCTGGAAGGAGAACGGCCACTCGTAGTCCACGGCCCGGATCCACTGCTCGGCCTGCTGGGAGAGCAGGCGAGGGTTGGAGCGCGGGTTCCGCAGGTGCTCCTGGAAGCAGCGGATGCCGTCCTCGAGCACCGCGAGCATGAGCGCCTTCTCCCCCGAGATGTAGCTGTCGCGCCGGGCGCCCTGGAAGAACTGCTCGGGCAGGATGATGTCCGGCGTGAAGAGCTCGGCGAGGGTGTCGGTGTCGCGGCTCGGCCGGTAGGCGTCCGGCGACACCTCCGCCTCGGGACTCACACGCTTCAGTTCGATCGCTGTGTCGCTCGAGTAAGTGTTCGCCATGCGCTGCGGCCTCCGGCCCGCCTCGGGGATGCAAGGCGATGCAACCGCTGCGCCAGCCGGCCGCCGAGGCCCGGGGAAGCCTTTCGCCGCGCGAGCGTGTCGGCCGCGACCCGTCGGGCTGCCAATTTGACACCCGCCGGCCTCCGCCGAGCGTGTCAAGAAGCTGGCAAGCTAGGCGGGACGGTCCCGATCGCGATGCGCGCGACTGTCGGCGGGCGGAGCCGGGGTCAGAGGTTTGACGCCGCCGCCTTGACTCGCTGCCGGACGGCTCCTAAAGAAGGGGCGCGCCGTGGGCAGATCGGGCCGCGGCGTCGTGTTCTTGCCGCCGGGGCGTGGCGCAGCCAGGTAGCGCACTCGCTTGGGGTGCGAGTGGTCGGCCGTTCAAATCGGCTCGCCCCGACTCTTCTCGCAGACGACGCGGCGGGGCGGGTTTCCGCCCCGTTCGCGGCTTGCAGCGTCGACACCTTGGTGGCACCCTGCCCGCCTGCATGGCGTCGTCGGCGCTCATCCTGGTTTGCAACGATGACGGCGTGCACTCCGAAGGGCTCGCGGCGCTCGCCGGCGCGGTGCGAGGGCTCGGCGACGTGGTCGTGGTCGCGCCCGATCGCGAACGCAGCGCGGTGAGCCACTCGCTCACCCTGCACCGGCCGCTGCGGGTCGAGGAGATCGGGCCCGGCCGCCACGCCGTCAACGGGACGCCGACCGACTGCGTCAACCTCGCCGTCAACGGCGTCCTCGGCCGGCGCCCCCAGCTCGTCCTCTCGGGGATCAACAAGGGAGCGAACCTGGGCGACGACGTGACGTACTCCGGCACGGTCTCCGCCGCGATGGAGGGGACGCTGCTCGGCGTCCCCTCCCTGGCGATCTCGGCGGTCGGCCGCGGCAGCTTCCGGTTCGAGGCCGCCGCCGCGTTCTCCGCGCGGCTCGCGGCCTGGGTGCTCGAGCGCGGACTTCCGCCCGACACGCTCCTCAACGTGAACGTGCCCGCTCCGAAGGACGGACAGCCGATCCGTGGCTTCGCCCTGACCCGCATGGGACGGCGCCGATACGGCGATGCGATCGTCGAGAAGGTCGATCCGCGGGGCAAGAAGTACTACTGGATCGGAGGCGAGGAACTCGAGTTCGTCCAGGAGGAAGGGACCGACTTCCACGCCGTGAGCCAGGGACTCATCTCGGTGACGCCGATCCACCTCGACCTCACGAACTACAAGTCGTTCGACGCCCTGAAGGCGCTCGACTTCTCGTGGCCGTGAGATGGGCGACGCGTTCGAGGACGACCGCAACCGCATGGTCGCGGCGCAGCTCGCGGCACGGGGTATCGCCGACGGGCGCGTCCTCGAGGCGATGCGCCGCGTCCCCCGCCACCTGTTCGTCGAGCCGGGACTGCAGCCGCATGCGTACGAGGACACGCCGCTGCCGATCGGCGCGCGCCAGACGATCTCGCAGCCGTACATGGTGGCCCTCATGAGCGAGGCGCTGGAGCTCGCGGACGGCGATGAGCGCGTGCTCGAGGTGGGGACCGGCTCGGGGTACCAGACCGCCGTGCTGGCCGAGCTCGGCGCCCGCGTGTTCTCGCTCGAGCGCATCCCCGAGCTGGCGTTCCGGGCCCGCGACCTGCTCGACGCCCTCGGCTATCGCGACCGCGTGACGGTCGAGGTCGGGGACGGCACGCTCGGGTGGCCGGCCGAGGCACCGTACGATGCGATCATCGTGACCGCCGGGGCGCCGCAGATCCCACGCCCGCTGATCGAGCAGCTCGGGCCGGGCGGGCGGCTCGTCCTCCCGATGGGGGAGGAGGAGCTCCAGGGCCTGGTCCGCATCCGACGCCAGCCGGACGGGATCGCCGAGGAATACCTCGGCGACTGTCGGTTCGTGAAACTGCGCGGCAGCTACGGCTGGGAGGAGCCCTAGCGCGGTGCGCGCCGGCGGGCTCGCCGTGGTGGCGGTGATGACGGTGGCGGCCGGCTGCGGCGGTGGACCCGCCGGGTTGCGCCATCGCGTCGAGCGAGGCGAGACGCTGTACCGCATCGGCAAGGCCTACGGCGTGTCGGATGCGGAGCTCGCCCGCCTGAACGGCATCCGCGACCCCGGTCGCATCGAGGTGGGCCAGGTGATCGTGATCCCGAACGCCACCCGCCGGCTGCCCGTGCAGGTGATCACCCCGGAGCGGGCGCGTGCCGATCAGCCGGCGCCGCGTGAGCTCCCCGCCGGCGCCGAGGCCTTCGTCTGGCCCGTCCAGGGCGGCGTCGTGAGCTCGGACTTCGGCCCGCGCGGCGCGACGCACCACGACGGCATCGACATCAGCTGCCCGGTCGGCACCCCCGTACGCGCGGCGCGCGCCGGGCGCGTCCTGTACAGCGACGGCCTGCGCGGCTACGGCAACCTGATCATCATGGAGCACGGCGACGGCTACGCGACGGTGTATGCCCACAACCAGGCGAACCGCGTTCGCGCCGGCGACCAGGTCCACCAGGGGGACGTGATCGCCTCGGTCGGCGAGAGCGGTAAGACCTCGGGCGCGAACCTCCACTTCGAGGTGCGCAAGGACAACATCGCCCGCAACCCCGTCTTCTTCCTGCCACCGCTGCCGGCCCGTCGACTCGATATGGTAGAGAAGGTTCCATGAGCATGGACCTCGAGCGCTACATCCGCGACATCCGGGACTTCCCGAAGCCCGGCATCGTCTTCAAGGACATCACGCCGCTGCTCGCCGACAGCGTCGCCTTCCGGGCCACGGTGGACCGCTTCGTCGATCACTACCGGGGGCGGGTCGACGTCGTGCTCGGGATCGAGTCCCGCGGCTTCATCATCGGCGCCGCCGTAGCCTACGGTCTCGGCACCGGACTCGCGCTGGTGCGCAAGCCGGGCAAGCTGCCGCACCAGACCTACGCCGCCCGCTACGAGCTCGAGTACGGCAGCGACACGCTCGAGATTCACCACGACGCCATCGGCGATCGCCACCGCGTGCTGGTCATCGACGACCTGCTGGCGACCGGCGGGACGGCCTCGGCGGCGGTGGAGCTCGTCAAGCGCTGCGAGGGCGAGGTGGTCGGTTGCGCCTTCGTGATCGAGCTCGCCTTCTTGAACGGCCGCCGCCGTCTCGACGGTCACGAGGTCTTCTCGCTCATCCGCTACGACCGCGCCTGACGCGGGCGTCGCATGGAGGACCGGAACGCCGCCCGCGAGCTCGGTGCCGTCCGTACCGCGCTCGTCACGAGCTCCGTGCTGTGCGTGGCGGAGCTGGTGGGCGGGTATCTGACGAACAGCCTCGCGCTGGTGACCGACGCGGCGCACGTGTTCACCGACGTCGCCGCGCTCGTGCTGACGCTGTTCGCGCTCTGGATCAGCAGTCGGCCGGCGAGCGAGAGCAAGACGTTCGGCTACTACCGCGCCGAGATCCTGGCCGCGCTCGTGAACGGGGTCGTCCTCTGGCTGCTGATCGCGGTCATCGTCGCCGAGGCGTGGCGGCGTCTCCAGGATCCTCCCGTGGTCGCGGGGCGAGGCATGCTGGCGCTCGCGGCCGTCGCCTTCGTCGCCAACGCCTTCGTCGCGCTCCGCCTGCGCGAGCATCAGGAGCGCAGCCTGAACCTGCGGGGCGCCTACCTGCACGTGATCTCCGACCTGCTCGGCTCGGTCGGCGCGCTGGGCGCCGCGCTCGTCATCCTCCTGACCGGCTGGTACGCCGCCGACCCGGTGGCGAGCGTCGTGATCTCGGTGCTCATCCTGGTCAGCTCGTGGAACCTCGTCCGGGAGGCCGTGGACGTGCTCATGGAGGCGTGCCCCGCGCACGTCGACGTCGAGGTGCTGCAACGGGCTCTCGAGCGGGTACCGGGCACGGGCGAGGTGCACGACCTCCACGTGTGGACGCTCACGACCGGACGGTACGCCCTCTCCGCCCACGCGGTCGCCACCGGCGACGTCGGCCACGACGTGATGCTCGCGCACATGGCGGAGCTCTGCGCGCGCGACTTCAGGATCGACCACGTCACCATCCAGATCGAGCACGAGAGTCGCCGCGCCGCGGAACCGGCGCACTGAAGGGGGAGCGGCCATGGCGAACGTCGAGTACCTGGTCCTGGTGGTGCGCGACCTCGAGCGCGCGCTCGGGGTCTACGAGCGCGGGCTCGGCTTCGCGCGCGTCGAGGAGGTGAGCGAGGTGCCGGCCATCGGCGCGCGCCGCATCTTCCTGCGCGCCGAGAACTGCCTCGTCGAGCTGCTCGAGCCGCACGACGAGACGAAGCCGCCGGGCGCCTTCCTGCGCGCACGGGGCGAGGGGATCTTCGCGGTCGGCGTGCGCGCCGGCGACGTGGAGGAGACGCTCGCGCAGCTCCGGCGCGCCGGGATCGCGGCCGCCGGACCGACCGGCGGCGGCGGTGGCGAGGGCGAGTACTGGTACCTGCGTCCCGCGGACGCGCATGGCGTGCTGGTCGAGCTGAGCGCCTCCGGGGCGCCGCCCGCGATCTGATTGACGGCGCGGGGAGTGCGCCGTACACCCGAGGCGAGCGGCGGACCATGCAGCGTGCGACGACGTGCTTCTGGGACGGCGACACGCAGCGGGACTTCCTCGAGCCGGCCGGCGCGCTCTACGTACCGGCGTCGGAGCGCATCATCCCGAACCTCGGCCGGCTCACCCGACTGGCGCGGGCCGGCGCGCCTCGCATCCGGGTGGTCGGCACCGTATGCCGCCACTTCGCCGGCGACGCGGAGCTCGCCCCCAATGGCGGGCCCTATCCGCCGCACTGCCTCGATGGCACGCCCGGCCAGCGGAAGATCGACGCCACGGCGCCGGTCGCGCCGCGCTGGATCGAGAACCGGGCGTACGCGCGGGGCGAGCTGGACGAGCTCCTCGGGGGCGAGGAGGTGTTCATCGAGAAGCAGGACCTCGACCCCCTGATCGGCAACCGGAACACGGCGGTGGTGCTGCCGCGCCTGCTCGAGGGGGTGGACGACGTGGTGATCTACGGCGTCGTCACCGAGATCTGCATCGACCGGGCGGTGCGGGCGCTGCTCGGACGGGGCCCATCGCTGCACGTCGTGCGCGACGCGATCGCGCCGCTCGACGAGGCGCGCGGGCGGGAGTGCGAGCAGCGCTGGCAGGCGGCGGGCGTCGAGCTCATCACCACCGAGGCCGTCGCGCGTGCCCTCCGCTGATCCGCCGGTCTCGTCGTCGCCCCTTGCCTTTCGAGTCAGCGCTGATAGGGGGAGGACTCATGGCCGATACCCGTGTCGAGCGCGACAGCATGGGCGAGATGATCGTGCCCGCCAACGCGTACTACGGCGCGCAGACGGCGCGCGCCGTCGAGAACTTCCCGATCTCGGGCCTCCGCTTTCCGCGGAGCTTCATCCGCGCGCTCGGCACCATCAAGGCCGCGTGCGCGCGGGTCAACGCGGGGCTCGGGCTGCTCGATGCGCGCCTCGCCGAGGCGATCGAGCGTGCGGCCGGCGAGGTGGCGGAGGGCCGGTTCGACGGCGAGTTCGTGGTCGACGTCTTCCAGACCGGCTCCGGCACGTCGACCAACATGAACGCGAACGAGGTGATCGCCAACCGCGCCGTCGAGCTGCTGGGCGGCCGGCGCGGCGACAAGGCCCTTGTCCACCCGAACGACCACGTGAACATGGGCCAGAGCACCAACGACGTGTTCCCGACCGCGATCCACGTGGCGGTCCACGGCGAGATCGCGCGCGAGCTGCTGCCCGCGCTGACGGAGCTGGCCGACGCCTTCGCCGAGCGGGCGGGGGCATTCAAGGACGTGGTCAAGGCGGGCCGCACGCACCTCCAGGATGCGGTGCCCATGACGCTCGGCCAGGAGTTCGGCGGCTACGCCAGCGTCGTCCGGCACGGCATCGCGCGCGTGCGGGCCACGCTCGGGCACCTCGCCGAGCTGCCGATCGGCGGCACGGCGCTCGGCACCGGCCTCAACGCGCCCGAGGGGTTCGGCGAGCGCGTCACCGGCGAGCTCGCGCGGGTCACGGGGCTTCCCTTCGTGCCGGCGCCCGACCGCTTCGAGGCGATGCAGAACCGCGACGCCGCCGTCGAGACCTCCGGGGCGCTGCGCACGCTCGCGGTCGGGCTCATGAAGGTCGCCAACGACCTCCGCCTGCTCGCGTCGGGCAGCCGGACGGGGCTCAACGAGATCGAGCTGCCGGCGACGCAGCCGGGCTCGAGCATCATGCCCGGCAAGGTGAACCCGGTGATTCCCGAGGCCGTCAACCAGGTGGCCGCCCTCGTGATCGGCCACGATGCGACGATCGCCGTCGCCGGCATGAACGGCAACCTCGACCTGAACGTCATGATGCCGGTCATCGCCCACGCGCTCCTCGAGGAGATCGGGGTCACGGCCGCCGCCGCGCGCGTCTTCGCCCGCAAGTGCGTACGCGGCATCACCGCCAACGTGGAGCGCTGCCGCCAGTACGCGGAGCTCACCGGGCAGCTGGTCACCGCGATCGCGCCCGTCGTGGGCTACGACCGCGCCGCCGAGCTGTTCAAGAAGGCCATGGCACGCGACGTCCCGATCCGACAGATTCTCGAGGAGGAGCGGGTGCTGCCGCGCGAGGAGATCGACCGGATCCTCGACCTGCAGGCGCTCGCCCACGGCGGGCGCGCGGGGGTGCCACGACGATGAGGCGTCTCTGTCTGCTCGCCGCGCTCGCGCTCGGGACGACCGGCTGTTTCGTCGTCCTGGGGAACCCGCTCGGCATCCTCGAACGCGAGCGCCCGCTCGAGGAGACGACCGTCGAAGGCGAGGGTCGCGACAAGGTACTCCTCCTCGACCTCTCCGGCGCCATCACCGACGCGCCGACCAAGCACGCTTTCGGATTGATCGAGGAGGAGTCCACGGTCGCCCGGGTGCAGTCGGAGCTCAAGAAGGCCGCCAAGGACGCGCGCGTGCGGGCGCTCGTGCTGCGCATCAACAGCCCCGGGGGCGGTGTGACGGCGAGCGACGACGTGTACACCGAGATCGTCCGCTTCAAGCGGGAGCTGAAGATCCCCGTGGTTGCCGCCCTCGGCGACCTCGCCGCCTCCGGCGGGTACTACGTCGCCTGCGCGGCGGATGCGCTGGTGGCTCATCCCACCACGGTGACGGGATCGATCGGCGTGATCCTCGTCAACCTGAACCTCGAGGGGCTGCTCGGGAAGATCGGCGTCCGCAACGAGACCTTCAAGGCCGGCGAGCACAAGGACCTGCTCTCGCCGCTGCGCGGTGCCACGCCCGAGGAGCGGCGCATCGTGCAGTCGATCCTCGACAGCCTGCACGCACGCTTCGTGTCCGTCGTGCGCGAGTCGCGCCCGAAGCTCGATGCGGGCCGGATCACCGAGCTGACCGACGGCCGCATCTTCGACGCGTCGCAGGCGCTCGACGCCGGACTCGTCGACGGCATCGGCAGCCTGCGCGACGCGGTGGCCCTCGCCCAGAAGGCAGCCGGGCTCGAGAAGGCGCGCGTGGTCATGTACCGGCGCGCGGACGAGCGCCGCGAGAACCTCTACTCCAGGGCGGACGGCCCGGCGCAGGTGAACCTGCTCGCGCTGGACCTCGCCGCGGTCGCCGGCGACGGGCCGCGCTTCATGTACCTCTGGGCGCCGGGACTCCTCCGCTGACCGCCAACCGGGGCTGCGCTGGAAAAGTCGACGAACTTCCGGTAGGCACCAGTCGAGTATGAGTAGCGACGGCCAACGCCGTCCTGTCGAGCGGTAGCCGCCCCCGGCGCAACCTCGGATCGTCCGCCGGCCCCGGGGCGGGAGGAGGTCCGAGCGTGGCGCATCCCACATGTTCGCGAGGGCCGGCATCATGACGGCCGCGAGCGTCGAGCAGGCGCGCGAGCGCAGCATCCTCGCCGCCGAGCTCCAGGAGACCTGGCCGGTCCTCTCGGCCGAGGAACGGCTCGAGGGCCTACGGGTTCTCCCGCACGCCGAGGCGGAGGAGTTCCTGCTCGCCCTGCCCGCGCGGGACCAGGCGGAGATCATCCTCCAGATGTCGCCCGGGGACCGGCGCTCCTGGATGCGGCTCCTCCCCCCGGACGACGCCGCCGACGTCATCCAGGAGTCGCCCGAGGAGGAGCGCGAGGGGCTGCTCGCCGTGCTCGACGAGCCGACCCGCAAGGAGGTCGCGGCGCTGCTCGCCTACAACGAGGACGAGGCCGGCGGGCTCATGAACCCGCGCTACGCGCGGCTGCGGCCCGAGATGAGCGTCGACGAGGCGATCACCTACCTGCGCCGGCAAGCACGCGAGCGGCTGGAGACGATCTACTACGTCTACGTGCTCGACGCCGAGCAACGGCTGATCGGCGTGATCACGTTCCGCGAGCTCTTTGCGGCGGCGCCCGACAAGACCGTGCGGGACATCATGCATACCGACGTCGTGACCGCGCACGAGTCGATGGACCAGGAGATGCTCTCGCGCCTCTTCGCCGAGCACAACTTCCTCGCCATCCCGGTCCTGGACGACGAGCGGCACGTCAAGGGTATCGTCACCGTGGACGACATCGTCGACGTCGTCCAGGAGGAGGCGACCGAGGATATCCAGAAGTTCGGCGGCATGGCGGCGCTCGACGCGCCCTATCTCGAGGCCGGCTTCTGGAGCATGGTGCAGAAGCGGGCCGGCTGGCTCTCGGCGCTCTTCATCGGGGAGATGCTGACGGCGACGGCCATGGGGCGCTTCGAGGGCGAGATCGCCCGCGCGGTCATCCTGGCGCTCTTCGTCCCGCTCATCATCAGCAGCGGCGGCAACTCGGGGTCGCAGGCGTCGACGCTGGTGGTGCGCGCCCTGGCGCTCGAGGAGCTCCGGCTGCGCGACTGGTGGCGCGTCGTGCGCCGGGAGCTGAGCGCCGGCCTGGTGCTGGGAACCGTGCTCGCGACGATCGGCTTCGGACGGATCCTGCTGTGGCAAGGGCTGTTCCAGATGTACGGGCCGCACTACATGCTGGTCGCGCTCACCGTGGCCTCCAGCCTGGTCGGCGTGGTGACCTGGGGAACCCTCGCGGGCTCGATGCTCCCGCTCCTGCTCCGCCGCCTCGGCTTCGACCCGGCGAGCGCGTCGGCGCCCTTCGTGGCGACGCTCGTCGACGTGAGCGGCATCGTCATCTACTTCTCGGTGGCGAGCGTGATCCTCGGCGGCACGCTGCTGTAGCGTCCCCAAAAAGCCGTCTCAGACCGGCATGATGCCGCGGCGCGGCCTCGTCGTGCCGAGCGTCTCGCTGGTGAGGGGCGCCCCCATTCCGGCGAGCACGGTTCGATGCTCGGCGAGCGGCGTCCGCATCATGCTGTCCTCGAAGGG
>VBLD01000119.1:0-634 GCA_005879205.1 Deltaproteobacteria bacterium | reverse complement strand
CTGCGGTACGTCCTCTGCGAGCGTCCTCGCGACCAGCGCCCGGTCGGTCTCCTCGCCCCACACGAACCGCCGGATCACCAGCTGGTTGAAGAGTCGCCAGACGAAGACGTCGCCCATGCGGGTGTCGGCAAATTCCTCGAGCCACCGTGCGCGGGCGCGATCGGCGACGTCGCGCGGGTAGAGCGGCGGCTCGGGGTAGCGATCCTCGAGGTACTGGCAGATCACGGACGAGTCGGCGAGGGTCACCCGCTCGTCGATGAGCACCGGAATGCGCCGGAGCGGGCTCAGCTCGGAGAAGCGGTCGTCACCCATGAAGGGGACGATCGGATCGATCTCGTAGGGGATGCCCTTCGCATGCAGGCAGACAAGCACCTTGCGCACGTACGGGGAGAGATAGCTGCCGATGATGCGCACGCGTTCTGCGGGGCAGGGTAGCACGGGACGGAGCGAACCGAGTACACCTCGCCTCCCGGCACCTACTTCGACGCTCTGCCGCTCCACCTCCTCACCACCGCGAGCCTGCGCGCACTCGGCCGCCTGAACCCCGCGTCGCGTTTCGACCGGCGGCGGTTCCGGCCGAACTTTCTGATCGAGCCCGAGGCGGGGACGGACGAGCTGGTGGAGAGCGCGTGGT
>VBLD01000420.1 GCA_005879205.1 Deltaproteobacteria bacterium | reverse complement strand
CGGTAGACGGCGACGAGCGCGTCCGGGGGAAGGACCGGCGCGAGACGGGTCTTCACGTGGCCCGCGCACGGCGCCTTCGCCATGATCACGAGGGCACAGTCGTCGAGGGAATCCGCCATCACGGCGAGATCGACGGTGCGCGGAAGCGATGCTTCACGATCCCGCCGAGGATGCCCCACGCGGCGCCGAGCGTGCCCCGGACCGTGCCGCTGATCTTCGAGCGGCCGAGCCGCGGATGGTAGCTCACCGGCACCTCCACGATCCGCGCGCCGCGCCGGGCCGCCTTGACGATCATCTCGACCGGCCAGCCGTAGGTCGCCTCGCGCAGGTCGAGCGAGCGCAGGAGGTCGCGGCGTGCGGCACGAAACGGTCCGGGGTCGGTGAGCGCGACGCCGCAGAGCACGCGGATCATCGCGGCCGCGAGACGATTGCCGGCCACCGCATGCCACGGCATCGCGCCGGACGTGCGATGGCCGGCGAGCCGCGAACCGATGACGAGATCGGCCGTACCGGCGCGGAGGGGCGCGAGGAGCCGCGGCATCTCCGCCGGCCGGTCGCTGTAGTCGCCGTCGAGAAAGACGACGACATCGGGGCTCGCGACGTGCGCGAGGCCGGTGAGACAGGCCCGCCCGTAGCCGCGCCGCGGCTCGCACACGACGCGCGCCCCGGCCCGCGCGGCGATCTCCGGCGTCCCGTCGGTCGAGTCGCTGTCGACGACCACGACCTCGGCGACGTCGGCGGCGGGAATGTCGGCGAGCACGAAGCGTAGGTCGGGATCACGACCGAGACGCGCACCGCGGGCTCACCAGAGGAGGACGTCGGGATGCCGGCGTGCCAGCGCGGCGTCGACGCCGAGCCGGCGTCCCGGAGTGCCCAACGCGAGGCACGCCGCGACCACCATCGGAACGAGCAGCTCCCAGATCCACGCGGTCCCCCACTCCGAGACCCAGAGGCTCGTGAGGAATCCGAACGCGGCGAGCGCGACGGCTCGGCTCGCCAGACCGACGATCAGGAGGACGCCGAAGCTGAGCTCCGCCGCCCCCTGCAGCGGCGCGACGCTGCGGGCGTGGCCGGCCATGAAGCCCATGACGGCCTTCCACGCGAGGGGGGCGCTACCCTTCTCGATGTAGTACCGGATCAGGCTCGCGTAGCCGTCGGGCGTGTAGAGGCCCTTGCCGAGGTTCTCGAAGAAGACCCAGACGAACATCGCCCCGAGGGTCAGGCGGAGGATGGCGAGCAACGTCAGCGGCTCGGCGGCGGCGGGGCGCATGGCCTCAGGACGCCTCGGCGCCGAACACCGTCGTGCAGGCACTGCCCGCCTTCGGGAACTCGCGCCGGCTACCGGCGTGTACGGGCAGCACCGGCACGGGCTTGCCGTTCACGAACGGGCAGAACTCGTCGGGCCGGTCGAGCCCGCCGCGCAGCAGCCGGCGGCTCGGGCAGCCGCCGTGGCAGACGTCGACCAGCGGGCAGGCGCGGCACGCGTCGGGAAGCGTGTCGAGCTCGGTGAACGCTGCCGATCGGACGATGAACGGCCCGAGGACGTCGAGGTCCGCGAGGCTCAGAGACCGCTTCGGCCAGTACACGCACGGTAGGACCTCGCCTCGTGGCGTCACGCGCACGGTCGTCGCCCCGCAGCCGCCGGCGCGCTCACCGAGCGCGAGCACCGCGCGCACGATCGGCTCCGTGCAGGCGGCGAGCGGCGCCGCCTCGAGGAGGAGGCGAAACCCGTTCCAGAACTCGTCGTAGGAGAGCGAGAAGGCGTCGGTCTTGACCGGCTGGTAGACGTTGACGCGGAACGCGGCGCCCCGCGCGACGGCGAGGCGCGCGAGCGGGGCGAGGCGGTCGGAGTTCGTACGCATCATGACCGCCACGATCGTCACCGCGACGCCGAACCGCCGCGCGCGCTCGGCCTGCTCGACGACGAGCTGCCAATTCCCGGCGCCGCGCCACGCGTCCTGCTCGGCCTCGGTCGGGAAGTCGAGCGACAGCTCGAGGTCGTGCAGCGAGCGGAGCTCGTCGTCGTCGAGCACGCTCGCACTGTAGCCGTTCGAGGTGAGCGTGGTCATGATGCCGCGCGCCCGGATCTCGCGGAGGATCGCGCGGAACTCGGGGTGGAGCGCGTTCTCCCCCGTCCCGAGGTTCATGGCGCGAATGGGAAGGCGGTCCGCGACGCGGCATACGTCGGCGAGCGAGAGACGGTCGACCCGCTCGGTGTCGCGGTAGCAGTGGGCGCAAGCGAGGTTGCAGTCGTTCGTGAGGCCGAGGCCGACGGCAAAGCCGGGAGGCGTCAACGGCCTCGGGTCGATGGCGTCGTCGCGGATCACGGGCGCCGGACCTTAGCACCGTTGCCGCCGAGGCACACGAGGGAGTCGCGGGACGCGGTGCGCCTGCGACGCCCGCCATGCCCGTGATACGAGACGCTACTTCTCCACGGCCCTGTTCGAGAAGTCCTCGTCGCGCTAGGCGCCATCGCAAGGCCGTCAGCACGACCCCGCCGCCCATGCTGCTCATTGCGCCAACCAAGCCCGCGTGCAGCGAAACCAATAGAAGGACGGGGAACGGCATCGTTTGCAGCATCGGGAACCGTCGGAACCCCGCGCGTTTCCGCGGCGACGGGCGGCTCAGAAACAGAGAGCGTAGCAGTGGAAGCTGCCGCTGCCTTCGCTCACGCACACCTCGTCGGGTCCACAGTCGGGCTGCCCTCCTGGACAGGAGGCGAGCGCGACCGGCTCCACGCAGGCGCCGATCGGAATCCCTGGAATCGGCGCGACGCATTGGCCGCTGCCGCATTGGCCGCAGGAGCCGCCGATGCTGGAGCAGACCGCGCTCGGGGGAGCCGTCGTCGTGGTGCCGCCGGGCATGCTCGTTGTCGTTGTGGTGGTGGTTGTCGACATCGTCGCGCAGATGGGTGAGGTGGTCGTAGTGGTCGTCATAGGGTTCGAGGGGAGCGCCGACACGAGCAGGCCGACGCAGGCGTCGACCGAGGCCTCCACCGAACCCGCGTCGTCGACGGTCGCGCAGCCCCCTCTGGCCTCGATGCGGCGGAAGCTCGCAAGGAACTTCGCCTTCGCGGCGCCGAGGCAGGTCGGGTCCACGGCGGTGCCCTTGACGAGCGCACGCCAATGGCAGCGGAGGTTCGCCGCGTTCTGCTTGGCGGCCGCCCGAAGCTTCGCGACCGCGCAGCGCTTTGCGATCCCGGCGGGGGCAGCGGTGGGCGTGCCGAGCGCCGCCACGAGCGCGACCGTCGGCAGCACGAGCGCCCAGCGATGTCCGGACGCGGTCATGGGCACAGCACTCCGCAGTTCGCCGCCGGGCAGGCCGTGGGGGGATCGATCGAGCAGGGTCCACCGTCGGCGAACGGCACCACGCAGGCCCCTGTCGTCAGAGCGGAGCCCAGCGGCACGAAGCACACGCCGCAGCCGCAGCTTCCGCATGCGGTGAATGGCGGCGAGCACGTGAAGTCGGGTTGCGTCGTCGTCGTGCTGCTCGTCGCGGTGGTGGTCGTGACGCCGGGAGCCAGCAAGCCCACGAGCGCTCCCACGCAGGCCTCGACGTCCGCTTCGACGGCCGGCGCATCGCTGCTCGTGACGCAACCGCCCGCCGCCTCCGCGCGGGCGAAGGCAGCGTCGAACTTCGCCTCGCTGGCGGCCAAGCAGGGTGCATCCACCGGCTGACCCGCGAGGAGCGCCTTCGAGTGGCAGCGCACCCTTGCGCCGTGTTTCTTCGCCGCGGCCCTCAGCTTGGCGATCGCGCAGCGGACCCCCGGCGAGAGCGTGTCGGCCGCGGCCACCTGCGGCCCGAGGATCATCACCACGAGCGCGGTCGCGAGGAGCTGCCGCCGTGCGCTAACCAGTGCCCGGCCCCCCTTCCCTCGGTGTTTTCGGCCCATCGCATCTAGCAGGACCGTTTTGCCGGAGTCAACGACAAAATCGCTGAACTCACCGGATCCGGTACTTGCGTGAACGGCGGGGCGGCCGACCCGAAAGCGAACATCGCGAACGACTTCAGGATCAGACGACACCGGCCGGCGCGCACCTCATCAACTTGTCGCCCGTCGCGCAGTACGACTGGAGCGTGTCGGCGACGCCGGACGTCGAGACCACGGACCCTCGGCTCTCGGCGCCAGCAGGTCGATGGAGACCACGTGACGTGCGTCTCCTCTTGCGGACGTCCGGATATCCTCGATCTCGACGGCGCGGCCGTCTCACCGCCCGTGTCGGTGATGGAGGTCCGAGCCGTGCGGGTGAACGTGCCCCAGCGGCTGATGCTCGTGCCAGTGCGAGTGCCGCTCGGACGCCGGCAGCCCCGGATGCTCGTGGAGATGGTGGTCGTCGTCGTGCCGATGGCTGTGGACGTGGGCGAGCGGCTCGTGGGCGTGGAAGTGGTCGTGGCGATCGAGCAGGAGCAGGGCGACGGACGAGAGGAAGACACTACCTGCCAGAAGGTACGGCC
>VBLD01000419.1 GCA_005879205.1 Deltaproteobacteria bacterium | reverse complement strand
GGACGGTCACCAAGACCGGGACCGACAAGTCGACCCAGCCGAACGTGTTCTGCGGATTCTGCCGGAACGCGGTCGCCAACCAGACTGCCCGCCGGTGCGGCGGCGTGGCGTCGGGCGCGGTGTGCGGGTGCAACCCCGGCCAAGCCTGCACCGCCTGCGGCGGGGCGCCGACGTGCCTCGGCATCCCCTGCACCGCCGACGCCGACTGCGCCAGCGTGACGAACTTCACGAAGTGCCAGCAGCGCACGGCCGGCGCCTTCTGCGGCATCGGGTCGCCGGCCAATCCGTGCGACGACGTCACGCGGACCATCACCGTGACGGGTTCCCCCGCGGGCGCCCTCACCACGGGTGGCGCGGCCAAGCCGGCGACGCTGGCCAGCATCTTCTGCATCCCGCCGAGCTTCAACTCGCTCGTCGACTCGGCGGCGGACCTGCCGGGTCCGGGCGCCGTCTCGCTCCCGGGGGTGACGCAGGCGCTGCCGTAGCGAGACGCTCGGTCGGGGATCAGCGGCGGCCGCAGCCCGAGAAGAGATCCGACAGCCGCTGCAACACGGAGCGCGCCGGCGTCTCCCCGAGCCGGAAGGCCTGGAAATCGCCCTTCAGCGTGATCGGCAGGGGGAACGGCCCCACGGCGAGCGTCGAAATGACGGCGGTCCCGCTGAGCACCGTCGGCGTGCGGTCGCGGACGCCGAAGACCGAATATGTCATCCTGACCGCCTGCGCGCCCGCGAAGTTTTCCTTCAGGGCAATGGCGAATTGACTCCCCTTGGTCGTCTCGTCCTCGGCGAATTCCGGCGGAAACGCGTCGCTGCCGAGGATCCGGTATTCGACCTTCGCATAACTGTGCGGGTCGATTCTGAGCGCCCGCCAGTTCTCGTCGACCGCGCGCAGGTCCTCCGGGGCGGGCGTCCACGCCTGCCCGGCATTGGCGGCAACGTTCAGCTTCTGCGTGACGGCGGAGGGAACGTCGCCGCCCTGGACCAGCTCCAGATGCTCCGAGCCCTGCCGTATCTCGAAGAGCCGCGTGATCGGCCGTGCCGCTCCGGACAGGAGCTTCACCTGGCACACGGCGAGCCACCGGCCGACGATGTCCTGCGGGACGTTGCCCTGGACGTCGGTCGTCACGGGGACCGCGGGCGGAGCCACCTCGGGCGGTGTGGTCGCCGGCGGCAAGGTCGATGGCTCGCTCTCGGCGCGCGCGAGCAGGCGAAGGACCGCGAGGAGCACGATGGCCCCGCCCATGATTTTTCGCATGGAGCGGTGTGTTAACAGCGGCCGGCTGAAGCGTCAATTTGCATCACGCGCCCCGTGCAATAGCGCCCGAGGCTGTATTGACCGGTCGAGCCGATCCCTGCTACCCCCCGGGACCGACCGACTGGTCGGCGCGAGAGGAGACCGCATGGCGAAGCAGCGTTTCCCTGGGGCGAGGTGTCTGCTGATTGG
>VBLD01000418.1 GCA_005879205.1 Deltaproteobacteria bacterium | reverse complement strand
CGAGGTTACCGTCGTTGTCGTAATCACCGACCGCGCCGCCCATGCCGTTCTGGTCGGTGATCACCGCGCGGTCGGTCGCGTCCCGGAACGTTCCGTCGCTATTGTTGATGAAGACCCTGCTCGTGCCGTAGTCGCCCGCCACTAGGAGGTCCGGCCACCCGTCATTGTCGATGTCGGCGAAGTTCGGGGTGAAGCTGAGGTCGCAGATGCGGTCTCCGAACGCGTGGTGGACGACGTAGGGGTCCGCGATGTGGGCGTCGACGCTCTTGTCGGTGAAGGTGCCGTCCCCGTTGTTGCGCCAGAGATGCTTCGACGAGGGCCCCGGAGAATCGCCACCCCAGTGGGTGAGGAAGAGGTCGAGGTATCCGTCGCGGTCGTAGTCGCCGAAGGCCGCCGAGTAGGTGTCGCGGTCGTCGATGACGATCCCCGAGCGCGCCGTGACGTCCTCGAACGTTCCATCGCCGCGATTACGAAACAGCGTGATCGGGCTCGGCTGGCGCGTGTCCAGGCCCCTCCCGATCCCGAGAACGATCAGATCGAGCCACCCGTCGCCGTCGAAGTCGGCGAACGTCGGGCCGGATCCCGTGCCGACGAGCGCGACGCCGGCCCGCCCGCCGACCTCCTGGAACGTCCCGTCGCCGCGGTTGTGGAAGAGCAGGTTCGGTCCGATGTCGCCGCGGACGACGTACAGGTCGACCCAACCGTCGCCGTCGTAGTCACCCGCCGCGACTCCGCCGGCGACCCAGGCGGAATTGCAGCTAGGGCATGGGGGCTGCGCGTATCCGTGCTGGTAGGTGAGCCCGGCGGCGGCCGTGACGTCCGTGAACGTCCACGCGCGCGCGGCGACCGGCGCCGCCCCGAGCAACCCGATCAGCAGGAGGCGGCGGGCATGCATACGGCGCTCGCCGGGTGGAGGTCTACGCCCCCGCCCGGCGGTGTCTCAATGGCTCATGAGGCGTCGCTCAGGGCAGGACGGTCTTGAGCGACGGGATGCAGAGCTCGTTCTCCTTCACGGTGGCGAGGGTGTCGGTGCCGAACTCGTTGTGGACGTAGACCGGGGAGCGCGGCGAGTGCTTCGCCTGGCCGCGCGCGGGCTTCGCCCCGTAGCACACGAGGTGTACGTCCTGGTTGTACACCACACCATTGTTCACGCTGACCGGCGCGCAGAGGTGCTTCGGCTTCACGACGTCGAACGTCCCGAGCGTCAGGCGGAACTGATCCGTGATGGTCACCTGGATCCCCTTCGGGAACTTCGTCGTCCCGCTCGTGACCTTGGCCTTGTAGCACTTGTAGTGGTCGACGGTGTTGGGCCCAGGCAGCGGCGGCGGGCTGCTCAGGCTCTTGGACGTCGGCACGTACAGGAGGTCCGGCTTCACGACGTCGAGGAACTGGCCGCCAGGTACGGGCAGCTGGTTGGTGATCTTGACGTGACGCCTCAGGAAGCGAGGCGTCCCGACCACGGCCTTGATCTTGTAGCTCCGCAGGTGCGTCGCCGAATCGTGCACGCCCTGGCTGTTCTTGTTCGCCGGCGTGCAGAGGTCCTTCCCCTTCAGGTCGTAGTTCACGTTGGTCACGAACTGGTCGGAGAGATTCACACCCGTGATCGTCACGAAGGCGTTGGCGCTCTTCACCTTGTAGCAGAGGAAGTCGTCGGCGCAGACATCCGGGTCCGGCGTGCCGGTGCACACGCCGCTCTGACAGGTTTCGCCCGTCGTGCAGGTGTTGTTGTCGTTGCACGCGGTGCCGTCGGGCTGGAAGCCGTCCGCGGGACAGGTGTTCGACGAGCCGTCGCAGCTCTCGGCGACGTCGCACTGGTCCACCGCCGGGCGGCAGACCGCGGTGCTCTTCGCGTCCGCCGGGCAGTTGTTGTTGACGCCGTCGCAGCTCTCGGCGAGGTCGCAGGGGCCTGCCGCAGGCCGGCAGACCGCCGTACTCTTTCCGTCCGCCGGACAGTCGTTGCTGACGCCGTCACAGCTCTCCGGCACGTCGCACACACCGGCCGCCGGGCGGCAGACGGCGGTGCTCTTCGCGTCCGCGGGGCAGTTCACGCCGCTGCCGTCGCAGGTCTCGGCCGGGTCGCAGGCGCCCGCCGACGGCCGGCAGACGAAGGCACCCGTCACGCTATGCACGGCGTCGGGCGGACATTCGGCGCTCGTCCCGGTGCAGTTGTCGGGGATGTCGCACGGGCCGGCCGACGCCCGGCAGGTGACCGACGCCGGCTGGAAGCCGTCCGCCGGGCAGTCGTTGTTGGAGCCGTCGCAGTTCTCCGCGACGTCGCATGGTCCTGCCGAGGGCCGGCATTCCGCGGTGCTCTTGCCGTCGGCCGGACAGGCCGCGCTCGAGCCCGTGCAGTTCTCGGCCGTGTCGCAGACGCCGGCCGAGGCCCGACACTGGACCGTGCTCGGCAGGAACGCGTCGGG
>VBLD01000096.1:22674-24486 GCA_005879205.1 Deltaproteobacteria bacterium | reverse complement strand
GAGAAGCGCCAGGAGGTGCTCGATCTCTTGAAGGAGCGCTTCCCGACCCTCACCGTGGTGCCGAATCAGGACGTGGAGGCCGACCTCGCCCTGGCCCTCGACCAGCGCGACGCGCAGCGCATCCGCGACAACGTCGTCGACCAGGCGCTCAAGATCATCCGCAACCGGATCGACCAGTTCGGCGTCGCCGAGCCGACGGTGCAGGCGCAGGGCACGGACGAGATCGTCGTCCAGCTGCCGGGCATCCAGGACCCGCAGCGCGCCAAGGAGCTGATCGGCAAGACGGCGCTCCTCGAGTTCAAGCTTCTGGCCACCGGGCCGCAGGCCGGAACGCCGGAGCATCCGGGACCGGGTGTGCAGGTGCTCTATGGAAAGGGAGACGCCGGGGGGCGGCGGGCGTACCTGGTCGAGCGGCGCACGCTCATGACCGGCGACGTGCTCACCGACGCGAGCGTCCGCCCGGGGACTGCGACCGAGGGCATGGCCGTCGACTTCGTGCTCGACGCGCGCGGCGGCAAGCTCTTCGGCGAGATCTCGAGCGCCAACGTCGGGCGCAACCTCGCCATCGTGCTCGACAACTACGTGGAATCCGCCCCCACCATCCGCGAACCGATCACGGGCGGCCGCGGGCAGATCACGGGCCGGTTCGACTTCGCGGAGGCGCAGGACCTGGCCAACGTGCTGCGCAACGGCGCCCTGCCTGCACCGCTGAAGCTCATCGAGGAGCGGACGGTGGGGCCGTCGCTCGGCCAGGACTCGATCCGCAAGGGCGTCCTTTCCTTCGTCGTCGGCAGCGCGCTCGTGGTCGCGTTCATGTTGGTCTACTACCGCGGGGGCGGCGTGATCGCCGACGCGGCGCTCCTTTTGAACATCCTTTTCCTGGTCGGCGCCTTCGCCGCGTTCGGCTTCACGCTCTCGTTGCCGGGCATCGCCGGCATCGTGCTCACCATCGGCATGGCGGTCGACGCGAACGTCCTGATCCTCGAGCGTATCCGCGAGGAGCTGCGCCTCGGCAAGACGCCGCGCGCGGCGATCGACACCGGCTACGAGCGCGCCTGGAACGCCATCCGCGACTCGAACGTGACCACCTTCTGCTCGGGCCTGATCCTGTTCCAGTTCGGAACGGGCCCGGTGCGAGGGTTCGCCGTGACGCTCTGCCTCGGCATCCTGACCAGCCTGCTGACGGGCGTCTTCGGCACCCGTGTGGTGTACGATCTCCTCGTGTCCCGGCGCCGGTTGACGACGGTGAGCGTATGAAGGGGGGGCCTGGGCCCATGGCGACGCGACCGACCGCACGTGCGGAGAAGGTGCCGACCGTCGAGCATCGCTTCTTCGAGCTGATCCCGCCGCACCTCGGCATCGACTTCGTCGGCCTGCGTTTCAAGATGCTGATTCTATCCTGGACGCTCATCCTGATCGGCCTCGTCTCGATCTACCTGCACGGCGGCCTGAACTACGGCATCGACTTCGCCGGCGGCACGATGGTGCACGTGAAGTTCGCCGCACCGACACCGACCGGCGACATCCGCAGCGCGCTCTCGCGGCCGGAGCTTCGCGAGGTCATCGTCCAGGACGTGGGGCAGGGGGGACGGGAGTTCCAGATCCGCGTGCTCGGCGCGGCCGAGGGTGGCAGCACGGCGGTCGCCGACGCCATCAAGGGGGGGCTCCGCGAGAAGTTCGGCGAAGGCACCTACGACGTCCTGCGCGTCGAGACGGTGGGACCGAAGGTCGGCAAGGACCTCTGGCGGGATGCGACGCTCGCCGTCCTGGCGGCGACGCTCGTGATGGCGACCTACATCGCGCTCCGCTTCG
>VBLD01000096.1:14543-22626 GCA_005879205.1 Deltaproteobacteria bacterium | reverse complement strand
CGGGGCGCTTTCGATCGCCAACATGGAGTTCGACCTCACCACGGTTGCCGCGCTGCTCACGGTGGTGGGCTACTCGGTGCACGACACCGTCATCGTCTCCGACCGCATCCGCGAGAACATGCGCAAGATGCGGCGCGAGAACCTCGCCACGATCATGAACCTCTCGATCAACGAAACGCTCTCGCGCACGCTGATCACCAGCGGCACGGCCATCCTGGTCACCGCCGCGCTCTTCGTGCTCGGCGGAAGCGTGATCCACAGCTTCGCTTTCGCGCTGCTCGTGGGGTTCGTCGTCGGCACCTACTCGTCAATCTACGTCGCCAGCCCAATCGTGCTCTACCTCGAAGGTCGAAAGTCTGCCCGCTGAGAAGCCGGCCTATAACTGCCCGAAAACGCAGGCGAAATTCGGGTTCCTTGACGCACCAGCCACGGCCCTGCTACCAAAACAGCGTCCCGGTGTCGCGGACGGCCGTGTTGGAACATGCTCGAGAAGGACGACGTCCTGTTGAACAGCAAGGAAGTGGCGGAGATTCTCGACTGCAGTCCGGACACGGTGAACGAGCTGGCTCGCAAGAGCGTGCTGCCGGCCTTCAAACGGCAGCTGCGAGGAACCACGGCGGCATGACCCGGCCGCCCGTGTGAAGCGGCGGACGGCTGGACTGACAGGCCGGGGTCCCCGGGCCCCGCTGACGACATAGGGAGGCGCATGGCACTCGCAAACGCGCAGCCGCACGAGAGCCGGCTGTACTACGAGTTCTCCCATCTCTACGATCTCCTCTTCCGTCACGTCTTCTATCCGCGCATCGCCACGGTGATCCGGTCGCTCGCGATCGAGACGGGCGCCCGCGTGCTGGAGCTGGGAGTCGGCACCGGACTCTCGCTGGAGGCGTATCCCCGGCACTGCCACGTGACGGGCATCGACCTCGCCCCCGACATGCTCGAGCGCGCGCAGGACAAGGTGAACCGCAACGGATTGCGGCACGTCACCCTCGAGCAGGGCGACGCGCTCAATCTGAGCTTCCCCGACGACAGCTTCGACTACGTGATGGCATTCCACGTGGTCAGCGTCGTCCCGGATCCGCGTCGCATGATGGCGGAGGCGCGGCGCGTCTGTCGGCCGGGAGGCATCGTCACCATCATCAACCACTTCCGGAGCGCCAATCCCACGCTCGCTCGCCTGATGCATGCCATCGATCCACTGACCCGCTGGCTCGGATGGACGACGCTGCATCTCTCCGACGTCGTCGATCGCATTGCGTTGCACGTCGAGCGGCAGTGGAAGACGGGCCAGCGCTCGCTGTTCACCATCGTCGTCGCGCGCAACGCGAAGGCGGTCCCGGCCGCGCGCCGCGTCCGCATGGGGGCTCGCGCCGAAGTCGTAGCGCCCGCCTCGGACTGACGAGGCGTCGGGTCGGCGGCGGAGTGAGTGCGCTGTCGGCCGGCCAACACCGCGGCGTACGGCGCGGGAGCGGGGACGCCGGAGCGGCCACCCGCAGCCCCCGCGCGAGCGCGCAGCTTCGGGGGGACGTTGCTTTTACGAGTCGCGCGTGGGGCTTGGACCGGAGCCGAGCCGGCGTCCCCGCTCCCGCGAACCGACACCGCTCAGTGACGCTGGTTCGACGGCGGAGCGAACGGAATGATGCCGCGCCGGACGAGCAGATCGGCCTCGCGGCGGCCGCGCGTGTGGACCCAACGCTTGTAGAGCCGGATCGTGTCCTCGTGCCGGCGGAAGATATCCTGAGCGCTGATCTCGGCGAGGACGCGGACGAACTCCGGGAAGCGGCCGGCGAGCTCCCCGAAGAGCTCCGCAAGGCTGGCCCGCGGCGGCTGGGCCGAGAGCCGCGCGTAGGCGTTGGCGCCGAGCGACGCGTAGTAGTCGGGCCCGACCAGGCTGCGCTCGAGGCTGTCCACGAAGATGCCAGTGACGAAGAGGGCCGTGTCCGCGACGCGCTTGAGCTTCTCGTAACGCTGCGAGGCCGGCAGGTGAAAGGCTTCGAGATAGTCGAGCGCCAGCGGACGGCCGAGCAGCTCGCCCCGTCCCGGGCGCGCGAAGCCCTCGAGCAGCTGGACGAGGTAGAACTCCGTGATCTCGGAGGATTCCACTTGCTGCGCGGCCATCGCCGTGCGCACGAGCTGGCGAAAGAGGAGGGTCAGGGACCCGGTCTCGAGCTTCGAGGTGCTCATCCGCCGGGCGAGGACCGCAAGAACCGCGCCACGCGGACATTGTGAAGACAAATCGGCGCATTATCAAACGTTTTCGCGTTGAAGCCCGTGCAGCCCTTTGCTACAAGCGTTCGTTCACCGTCACAATGTCAAAACCGAGCGCGATCCCGGCCGTTCGCGGCTTCCGTGACATCCTGCCCGAGGAATGCAGCCACTGGCAGACGCTCTACGGCTTCGGTGAGGTACGACTTCCGATCCTCGAGCGGAGCGACCTCTTCGCGCGGGCTGTGGGCGAGACGACAGACATCGTCGAGAAGGAGATGTTCTCGTTTCGCGACCGGGACAAGGAGGAGACGCCCCTCACCCTCCGGCCCGAGGCCACGGCGAGTGTGGTGCGAGCGTACCTGGAGAGCGGTCTCGTCCACCGCGAACGCCAGGCTCGACTTTTCTACACGGGACCGATGTTTCGCCGCGAGCGGCCCCAGCGCGGCCGCTACCGGCAGTTCTACCAGATCGGCGCCGAGGTGCTCGGTCGCGACGACGCGCTGGCCGATGCGGAGCTGCTCGTCTGGCTCGCTCGCTACTTCGACCGTGTCGCGGCCCGCGGGGTGCACATCGAGCTCAACTCGCTGGGCGACGAGAGCTGCCGGCCCGCCTATCGGGAGCGACTGCGGAAGTTCGGGTTGGCGCACCTCGAGGCGCTGTGCGGTGACTGTCATCGCCGTCTCGAGCGTAACCCGCTCCGTCTTCTCGATTGCAAGGTCCCGGGCTGCCGCGAGGTGATCGAGCGCGCCCCCGTGATGCGCGACAGCCTGTGCGCCGCGTGTACCGCGCATTTCGACGAAGTGCGGGCACTCCTCGACCAGGAGCACGTGCCGTATGCGTTGAACCTCCGCCTCGTGCGGGGACTCGACTACTATGATCGCACCGCGTTCGAGATCCTTGCCGAGGGCGAGGGCCTCGGAGCGCAGAATGCGATCGGCGGCGGCGGCCGCTACGACGGGCTCGTGGCGATGCTCGGCGGGCCCGACGTGCCCGGGGTAGGCTTCGCGCTGGGACTCGATCGCCTGGCCATGGCGGCGCCGAGGGCCGCCGATCCCGAGCGCGGCCCGGTTGCGCTCATACTCCCTCTCGAGCCCGCCGCGGTCGCCCCCGCATTGCAGCTCGCGACGCGGCTGCGCGACGAGGGGTTGTCGGTGGGGGTGGAACCCGCGGGACGCAGCCTGAAGGCCCTCCTCGGAGTCGCCAATCGGCGGCGAGCGCGGCTCGCGGTCATCCTTGGTCCCGAGGAGCTCGCGGCCGGCCGCGCCACCGTGCGGGATCTCGTGAGCAGCGTCGATCGGCGTCACGCCTTCGCCCTCGAGACGCCGGGTCCCGAGCTGGCGCGTTGGATACGAGCGGAGGTCGGCGCATGAAATCGCTCGCCGATCCGCTCGGTGACTGGCGGCGGACGGACGGGTGCGGTCTCCTCAGGACCACCGACGTCGGGCGCGCGGTCACACTGTGCGGCTGGGTGCACGCCCGGCGCGACCACGGCGGCGTGCTGTTCGTCGACCTCCGCGACCGCACCGGCCTCGTTCAGGTGGTCTGCAATCCGGCCGAGAGCCCTGCCGCGCACGAGCGGGCTCGGGACCTGCGGCTCGAGTTCGTGATCGCCGTCCGCGGAACGGTCCGTCCCCGGCCAGGCGAGACCGTCAACCCCGATCTGCCCACCGGGGCGGTGGAGGTCGTCGCGTCGGCACTCCACGTCCTGAACACGGCGCGGCCCACCCCGTTTCCGATCGACGACGCAGCGGAGGTGACCGAGTCGACGCGGCTCCGCTACCGCTATCTGGACCTCCGGCGACCAGCCGTTCAGCGCAACCTGCTGCTGCGGCACGAGGTGGCCCATGCGGTGCGGGAGCACCTCACGCGACTCGGGTTCATCGAGGTCGAAACGCCCGTACTCGCCCGCTCGACGCCCGAAGGGGCGCGCGACTACCTGGTGCCGAGCCGGGTGCAGCGCGGCGCCTTCTACGCGCTGCCGCAGTCGCCCCAGCTCTTCAAGCAGATCCTGATGGTCGCCGGTTTTGATCGCTACTACCAGATCGTGCGCTGTTTTCGGGACGAGGACCTGCGCGCGGACCGGCAGCCGGAGTTCACGCAGATCGATCTCGAGATGTCCTTCGTCGGTCGGGCCGACGTCATGGGAGCCGTCGAGCCGATGATCGCAGACATCTTCACCTCGGTGCGCGGGCGACCCACCGAGCGGCCCTTTCCGGTCCTCTCCTACCGCGACGCCATGCGACGCTTCGGCACCGATCGGCCCGACCTCCGCGTCGACCTCGAGCTCGGCGACTTCTCGGCATGCTTTGCCGGGACGGGATTCCGCGTCTTCGCCGAAGCGCTGGCGGCGGGCCACCCCGTGCGCGGGCTCGCCATTCCCGGCGGCGGCGCGACGCTGTCGCGTCGCGAGCTCGACGACCTGGTCGGCTTCGCGACCGCCGAGGGCGCGCGCGGGCTCACGTGGATCCGGATCGGTCCGGACGGCTGGCAGTCGCCGGCGACGAAGTTCCTCTCGGAGGCCGAGCGCGAACGCCTCACGGCGGCGGCTGGTCTCGAGGCCGGCCATCTGCTCCTCCTGCTCGCCGAGCCGGAGCCGCTGGCGTCGGCCATCCTGTCGCGCATCCGCCTCCAGCTCGGCGAGCGGCTCGGACGGGTGGCGAAGGGCGAGGACTGCTTTCTCTGGGTCGTCGACTTCCCGCTCCTCGAGCGCGACCCGGACGCGAATCGCTACGCCGCCGTCCATCACCCGTTCACGTCGCCGGTCGACGAGGACGTCGATCGCCTCGAGAGCGAGCCTCTCGGGGTTCGCTCGCAGGCCTACGACCTCGTGCTGAACGGGACGGAGCTCGGCGGGGGCAGCATCCGGATCCACCAGCCCGATCTGCAGCAGCGCGTGTTCGCCCTCCTCGGCATGTCCGAGACGGAGGCGCAGGCACGCTTCGGCTTCCTGCTCGAGGCGCTCTCCTTCGGTGCCCCGCCCCACGGCGGCATCGCGCTCGGGTTCGATCGCCTCATCATGCTGCTCGCCGGAGCCGAATCGATCCGCGACGTCATCGCGTTCCCGAAGACGCAGCGGGCGTTCTGCCCGATGACGGAGGCGCCCGCACCGGTCGACCCCGCGCAGCTCCGCGAGCTCGGGCTTCGCGTCGTCAGCTGAGCAGCTGCTCGGGCGGCGTCGCGGCGACGCCGGCCGCTTCGGCCACGCCCGGATGCGTCACGCGTCCTGCGAGCACGTTACTCGCGCGGCGGAGCGCGGCGTTCCGGCGCAGCGCTTCGACGAAACCACGGTCGGCGATCTCGAGTGCGTAGGAGAGCGTCGCATTGGTGAGCGCGAAGGTCGCGGTGTGCGGCACGGCGCCGGGCATGTTGGTCACGCAGTAGTGCACCACCTCCTCGTCGACGTACGTCGGACGGGCATGGGTGGTCGGCCGGGACGTCTCGGCGCAGCCGCCCTGGTCGATCGACACGTCGACGAGCGCGGCGCCCGGCCGCATGGCGCCGACGAGCGAGCGGGGAAGGAGGCGCGGCGCGCGCGCGCCGGGGATCAGGACCGAGCCGATCACCAGATCGGCCGCGACCACCTCCTCCTCGAGGTTGGCCCGGTTCGACATCACGGTGGTGACGTGGCCGGCGAGGATGTCGTGCACGTAGCGGAGCTTCGCCGGGTCGATGTCGAGGATGGAGACATCCGCGCCGACTCCCACCGCCACCTGGCAGGCGTTCGTGCCCGCGATCCCCGCGCCGAGGATGACGACCTTTGCAGGGCGGACGCCGGAGGCTCCCGAGAGCAGCACCCCGCGACCGCCGTTCTGCGCCTGCAGGCACCAGGCTCCTGCCTGTACCGCCAGCCGCCCCGCGACCTCGCTCATCGGTGCGAGCAACGGCAAGGAGCCGTCGTCCGGTTGCAGCGTCTCGTACGCCAGTGCCCGCACGCGCCGCTCGATCAGGACGCGCGTGAGCGCGGGGTTGGCCGCGAGGTGGAGGTAGGTGAAGAGCACGAGGTCGGGACGGAGGAGTTCGTATTCCGACGGTTCGGGCTCCTTCACTTTCAGGACGAGGTCGCCGCGCGTCCACACGCTGCGCGCGTCGGTCAGCTCCGCTCCCGCGTCGCGGTAGCGCGCGTCCGGCAGACGCGAGCCCGTGCCGGCGCCGTGCTCGACGAGGACGCGGTGGCCATGCGCCACCAGCGCCCCGACGCCGCTCGGCGTGAGCGCCACCCGGTTCTCCTCCTCCTTGATCTCACGCGGCACGCCGATGACCATCTCGATACTCTAGCACGCGGTCGCCGGCGGCACGTCCACTCTTGCCTCTCCGGGGGTCGGTCTATATACGCGATACGCGACTCGGGAAGCTCGCGGTGGGACAGACGATCGACGGCAAGGTCGTGGCCGCAGCGGTGCGGGCGGAAGTGCGCGAGCGCGTCATGCGGCTCGCCGCGCGCGGCGTCGTCCCGGGCCTGGCCGCGATCCTCGTCGGTGACGACCCCGCGTCACGGGTCTATGTCGGCAACAAGGGGAAGGCCTGCGCGGACGTCGGTATCCGCTCCTTCGGTCACCGGCTGCCGGCCGCGATGCCGGAGGGTGAGTTGGTGGCGCTCGTCCGGCGTCTCGGGCGCGATCCCGAGGTGCACGGTATCCTCGTGCAGCTCCCGCTGCCGCCCCCTCTGCGGGCGGCGGCCGTCATCGAGGCCCTGACGCCCGAGAAGGACGTCGACGGGTTGCATCCTGTCAGCCAGGGACGGCTCCTCGCTGGGCAGCCCGGGCTGCGCCCGTGCACCCCGCTCGGCGTGCTCCGCCTCATCGACACGACCGGCATCGCCCTCGTGGGCGCCCGGACGGTGGTCGTCGGACGCAGCGTGCTGGTCGGGAAGCCCGTGGCACTTCTGCTGCTCGAGCGCCACGCCACCGTCACCCTCTGTCATTCGCGGACCGCCGACCTGGCCGGCGAGGTGGCGCGCGCCGAGGTGGTGGTCGCCGCCACCGGGCACGCCGGGCTCGTGCGTGGCGAGTGGATACGTCCGGGAGCCGTGGTGATCGACGTCGGCATCAACCGCCGGGCGGAAGGGAAGCTCTGCGGCGACGTGGAGTTCGAGCCGGCCCGCGAGCGTGCCGGGTTCATCACGCCGGTCCCCGGCGGGGTCGGCCCGATGACCGTCGCCATGCTCCTGGCGAACACCGTGACGGCCGCCGAGCAGGCGGCGGCCGCGCGGGCCGCCTGAGACGGATGGCGCGCCGGACGCCGCTCTACGACGCGCATCGGGCGCACGGCGCGCGCATGGTGGAGTTCGCCGGCTGGGAGATGCCGCTTTCCTATCGCGGCATCACGGAGGAGCACCTGGCGGTGCGCCGTCACTGCGGGCTCTTCGACGTGAGCCACATGGGCGAGATCGAGGTGAGCGGCCCGTCGGCCGCGGCCGTCTGCCAGGAGCTCACGGTGAACGACCTCGCGCGGCTGGGGATCGGCGATGCGCAGTACACGCTTCTCTGCAACGAGACGGGCGGCGTGCTCGACGATCTCGTCGTCTACCGTCTCGGTGCCGAGCGCTACCTCCTGATCGTCAACGCCGGCAACGCGGAGAAGGACCTCGGCTGGATCACGTCGCACGTGGGCGCTCGGGCCAGCGTGGTGGACCGCAGCGCGGAGCTGGCGCTCCTCGCGCTCCAGGGCCCCGAGGCGGAGGTGGCGCTCCGGACTCTCACCGCCCTCGACCTGACCTCGCTTCGCGCCTTCACGGCGTGTCAGACGCGGGTCGCGGGCGAAGCCGTGGTCGTGTCACGAACGGGCTACACGGGCGAGGACGGGTTCGAGATCCTCGTGGATGCGCCCTCAGTCCGCCCGCTGTGGGACGCCGTGTTGGAGAGCGCGGCGCGACGGG